>JAJZEH010000044.1 GCA_021805725.1 Pseudomonadota bacterium
CGGCTGTGCAGCTTCACGGCGCTGGATGCTGACATGCAGGACGCCGTCACGATAGTGCGCATCCACCGCATCCGGGTTGATGTCGTCCGGCAAGGCAATGACGCGACGGAAACGCCCGACGAAGCGCTCGTCAATATGCACGGTGGCCTTGTCTTCCCGTCCAGGCAGGACGCTTTTGCGCTCGCCGGCAATGGTCAACACGCCCTTTTCCAGCTGCATTTCGATGCCTGCCGGGTCCAAACCGGGAATAAAAGCATGGATTTCCACCGATTTTGGGGTGGTATTCATGCTCAAACCCGGAAAACCGCCGCGTGCAAGGCCGCGAATGCTGGGTGAAAACTCATAGGCCTGCTGCATGTCCCGCTGCAGGCGGTCCAACTCCGCGAAGACATCGCGGGGAAACAAGGTTCGGTAAATCATCAGATCCTCCATTCGGGTCGTTGCAGGTGCCATGCCTCATGGCGCCCTCTGCAACGTATTTGAGGGCGGACCTGATTTAGTTCAAGATCTTGATATTTCCTTCCTAGCCCCCATGTGGACCCTATGAAATTCAGAGACTATTACGACACCTTGGGTGTGGCGCGTGATGCCTCTGCCGAGGAGATCAAAAAAGCCTTCCGCAAGATGGCGCGCAAGTACCACCCTGATGTTTCCAAGGAAGCGGACGCTGATGCCCGCATGAAAGAGGTCAATGAAGCCTATGCCGTGCTCTCGGATACCGAGAAACGGGCCGCCTACGACCAGGTGGGACATGGCTATCAATCGGGACAGGACTTTCGCCCCCCTCCCGACTGGGATGCCGGCTTCGAGTTTTCCGGTCGGCATGGCGCGCCCCATGGCACGGGCGACTTCAGCGACTTCTTTTCCGAGCTGTTTGGCCGCATGGGTGGAGCTTCGGGCGGTTTCGGGGGGCGGGGACGTTCATATGAAGCGCGTGGTGAAGACCACCATGCCAAAGTCGTCCTGGACCTGGAAG
The DNA here is from genome assembly GCA_021805725.1 of Pseudomonadota bacterium. The sequence goes on from JAJZEH010000044.1 coordinate 977, forward strand.
ACGCCTTTACCGGAGCCACGCGTCAGATCACCTTGCGCTCCCCCAGGCAGGACGAACATGGGCGGGTATTTACACAGACGCGCACCCTCAACATCAAAATCCCCAAGGGATTGCGCGCCGGGCAAACCATTCGCCTGGCGGGACAGGGCTCTCCGGGAAGCGGTGGGTATCCTGCGGGTGACTTGCTGCTGGAGGTGCATTTCAGACCTCATGCTCGCCTGCGCGCGGAAGGGTCAGACCTTCACATGACGCTACCACTTACGCCATGGGAGGCTGCTTTGGGCGCAAGCATCCCCGTCGCCCTGCCGCAAGGAACGATCAAGGTCAGGATTCCGGCGGGAACCCAGAACGGGAAGCAACTGCGGGTTCGCGGCAAAGGGCTGCCGGGCGAGCCGGCAGGAGACCTCTTGCTTGAAATGGAAGTGCTGCTGCCGCCCGCCGATACACCCAAAGCCCGCGCGTTTTACGAAACCATGGCGCGCGAGATGCCGTTCAACCCACGGAAATAAAATGGGGACAGACCCCAATTTGGGGTCTGTCCCCATTTCAACACCCCTTCCAACTACTCGCCCATCAACCCGTGGGGATCGAACCCCACGCGCAGGGCACCCCAGTGCCGGCCCCGGACGTAAATTGGCATGGACAGGTCGTTGAGGACTTCCCCCGTGTCGCGCATGTAGGTTTGCAACAGGAAAGGCTGGGTGCTGCGCGCAGCACGCAGGCCTGTGACGTCGTTGAAAATGCGTTTGTCGCGGCTTGCCAGAACGTCCGTTTCCGCTTTGCCCGATACGGGACGAGAGAACTTGCTGTTATGGGTGGGGCCATAACCGTTCACATCCACGCACAGCGCGAAAGCCCCGCCTTGTGTTTCTTCCACCAGGCGGTCATACAACGGCTGCATCTGGCGGGCGAATTCATCGTCGTAGGCAGTTTTGTATTTTTGCGGCGCCGTATTGGGAATCGGGCGATACTGCTGATCGAACACCTGAACACCCCGGTCTGCCAGGGCCTCGATGGCCTGGGTTATCTGGTCCCGATAGTCGCGCACCTTGCCCATGTTGAAATCGAAGTTTCCCTTGCCGACGCGAAAGCGCGACACCAGCTCCTGCACTTTCTCGGTGGACTGATTCAGGTGCTCGGAAGAATCTCTGGAATCTTTCATGCGCTGGCTGATTTCGCTTGCCATGGTTTGAATCTGCGCCACGTTGTCGTGCGTGAGGTCATTGGCGGTGGACAGCTCGTCCATCGCGGCCGCGATCACAGCCAACTGGTCGTTGGTGGATTCAAAATCGCCCACCATCTCGCGAAAGCGTTCTGAAGATCGATGCACTACTGCCTTGGCTTCCGCCGTGGCCGTACTGATCCCTTCGGTTTCATGGATGGTTTCCTTGACGAGGCCGATCATGCCATTGATGTTGCCGGAAATTTCCTCCGTGGCCCCCTTCACGCGTTCAGCCAGCCGGCGTACCTCGTCGGCCACCACCGCAAAGCCCCTGCCCGACTCGCCAGCACGCGCCGCCTCGATGGCGGCATTGAGCGCCAGCAGATTGGTTTGGTCCGACACGTTTTCAATCAGTTTAACAATGTCGCGAATGCCTTCCGAACTGCGGCTCAATCCCTCCACGGTGGCGACGAAATGCGTCAGTTTGAGGCCGATGCCGTCGATCTGGGTCGCGGCGTGAGTCATCTCGGTCAATGAAGCGCGGGCCTTGTCCAGATTGGTGGAGGTGGAGGAAGAAATCCGTTGCGCGTTGCTGCTGACATCCTTGATGGCTTGCGTCGCTTCATGGCTGGCATTGAATACCGCCTGGGTCAGCGCGTCCTGGCGCTCGGTGCTGGTCACTGCATCGCGGATGATCTTGGCCACTCGCGCCGAATCCGATGCAATATTGACGCCCAGTTTGCGCACGCTGTCGATGATCTCCCGCAACTTGAAGAGAAAACCATTGTAACTTTGCGACAGCAACCGGATTTCATCATGAGTCATGAGCGGCAGGTCGCGCGTCAGGTCGCCTTCCCCCTTGCCCATTTCCTGCAGCAGCGAGGCCACCGTGCGAATGGGACGGACGATGAGGTAACGCAGGTACCACACCATGAATGCGGTAAACAGAAATATCGCCACCGTCAGGATGATCATGAGTTGCAGGGTATCTCCCATCACCCCCATGATCCGGGCTGTGGTGGAGGCCCCTACCGTGGCGCTTCCCAGGATGGATTGCACCGTGTTGCGCGCATCGATCACCAGCCACAAACAGGCCAGCTGTGCCACGAACACGAAAAAGAAACTGGACAGCTTGCGCGTGAGGGTGTTCCAGAGGGCTTTCTCGGTACTTTCGTAGAGTTTGTAGAACAGGGAAGATGGGTTGGCGGAGCCGGGAGCGGGGTTGGCATCGACATTGGCGACATTGGGGACAGACCCCAAATTGGGGTCTGTCCCCAATGTCGCCAATGTCCCCAATGTCGACGTCGCCCCAAACACACGCATCGTCCCCATCGTGTTGCTTTCAACAGTTGCCATGACAAGCCTCTTCAGTATGCTGATTTTCCTTGGTTAACCTCTTATATCGGCAGCCCGCGGCAAATCCGTAGCGCTGGAACCAGTCCAGAACAACGGAAAGCCCACGCAGACCGCCAGGAGCGCCCTTAGCGCTCCCAGCTCACCCGCAATAGGCTTTCTTCAGGGTGAAAGTGAAGTGCCAGGTTGCCCTGAAAGGCATGACGCAATGCTTCCCCCAGACCGCGGGCCAGATGAATGTCCGTGGTCGTCACGAGCACGCCACCATCCTCCAGGTTTTCGATGCCCATGATGCGCTGCAGGGGGTGCTCGGCCTTCTCACGGGTTTCCTGATGTTGCACAAGACGCAGGATCTCGTCCCGGTGTGCAGCAAAAAAGTCGCCTTTGATGAACACATAGCCGGCAGGATACTGGTCCTGCATGCGGTGACAGGCGGGGCAGGTATGTTGATGCGCGTTTTCAGGTGCAGGCATCCATTGCCAGCGCCCCGCGTGGTACACCGCACCGCACCCGGAACAGACGGTGGGCTCCGGTAATTTTCCCCGCATCTTGTAGGAATCATGGAGCAACTCCAACAACACGCGATCGTGGCGGAAAGGTTGGAAGCCGGGAGGAATCTTCGTTGGGGCCATGTTGAGCTCCTGGAATCAGAGGATCGGGTAAACAATCAAGAGGGATGGACATCGCGCACGCCCACATTGGGGAACATCCAGGAGAGCACCAGCGGCTTCTTTCTGGAGGTGGCCGCACTTCTGCCGCGCGGCACCCCGACGACAATCGGGGCAACAGCCTTGAATTCTGAGGGAATGCCAAGCGCCGCCTTGACCGTCGGCGTATTCAACGCAGACAGCGACGATCCCACCACACAACTGCCCAGGCCCATGGCGCATGCGGCCAGCATCAGGTTCTCTGCGGCAAGCCAGCAGTCGGCTTCCACGAAAGAGCCGGACATTTTGGTCCCGATGATGATGAGCGTCCCGGCCTCGTGAAAAATGTTGAAATCCGGGTGATTGAAGGTATGAAGCACCCGTGGTGTCGGAGGCTCGGCATGCAGCAAGCGCTCGATGAACAGCGGCTTGGCGTCATCCGACAGCCGCTTGAGCACGGATTTGTCTTGCACCACCACGAAGGACCAGGGCTCTTCATGCATGGCCGTCGGGGCGCGCACCGCAGCTTCCAGCAGGGTCTGAACGGTGGTGATGTCCAAGGTTCGGGGTTCGTAGGTTCGGACGGAACGCCGGGCCAGGATCGCCTGGAAGACACTGAGTT
>JAJZEH010000017.1 GCA_021805725.1 Pseudomonadota bacterium
AACCGGGGGCGACCTGGCTTCGACGTGGGTTGCAAAGCAATGCAGGGCATACCGAGGGCCAGTGACCTCGTAAATCCATCTGGAAACCTTATAGTTGCCAACGACGACAACTACGCCCTAGCCGCTTAAGGCTAGGCTCTGCACCGGCTCTTTCCTGGGCCGGAGCCTGGGAAACCAGGTGGCAGAGTCATTTACAGGAAATCGCAAGCACGGCGGGGCTACTTCGCCGGCAGCTAAAACCAAGGTGGCTCGCCCAAGCCCAGTTCGTCGGTTGACGGGGTGAGGGTTAAAACCAAATAGCCAGACTAAGTATGTAGAACTGCTTGTAGAGGACTGACGGACGCGGGTTCGATTCCCGCCGCCTCCACCAAAAATACCCCCAGCAACATCCAACGCCGTCCACAAGACGGCGTTTTTACTTGTATTTACATCAAATTAGCGTCCAAAAACGTCCAGCTTTTACCCCTTGCAGCCAGGAATACCTTGATGCTGACGTTGCCTGCATCAAGCAACTGATCATCACACAGTGGTTCGAAGCTATAGTTCACCAAGCCGCGGTCGGACTCGTGTAGACAGTAGGGAATGCCCGGCTTTCAGTCAGAGCCCGACCGCCAATTGGCGGTATCCGGCATCTCGTGTGAACTGCCAACAAATGAGGTGTTAGCGTTTTAGATTGCGGCAGAAATTTTCGTGCGTTCCGACCAGCAATAGCACACGAGTCGTTGGATCGTACTCGTAGGCCATCAAAAACAATCGGTTCACACAATTGAACTTATGAACATGAATGCCGGATAAATCGCCTTTCTTGGCTTCCCCAATGGCTGGGTCACGAATGATGTCGGCAACGGCCTGATCGACCGCATCCTTCTGGTTGTTGTGCAATTTCTTGTAGGCGCGCAGGAAGGCGTTGGTTTGTAGTACCCGAAGATCAGTCACGGAATTGCCCTGGCACAAACGGCGCGAGCTGTCGGCGATCTTCTGTTCTGGCAATCAATAACTCCCTGACGAACTCGATTGGAAGATCGGGATTGTCCAGAGCAACCTTACCCATCTTGGCCCAGAATTCAAGCTGGCCTGATATCGTGCGGCATTCGCCCTTTGATGCGGCTTTTGCTTGCTCGTACAGTTCGTCTTCAATTCGGACTGGCATACTCATGATTCCCTCCGCATGGCTACATAAGTAAGCAACTGTAGCTGATTGTAGTATAAATGGCAAATCACCTCCGCAGACCGGATGCCCTTTAATTGATCGACAGTGGCACTCGGGTATTTTCGGAGGTAATTTGATATTCCAGAAATAATGAAATTTTAAAATATTTCATTTGTTATATAAAAATCAATATGTTACATGCGACAGTCGCCATCGCCAACAACCAAAAACCCCATCCCTGAAAGGATGGGGTCAGCCCAGCCGCTTCAACACCGATTCAACGCATGCCTCAGGACTGACGGTGTCGGCATTCAAATGAATTTCTGGTGCTTCGGGCGGCTCGTAGGGGCTGTCGATGCCTGTGAAGTTTTTGAGTTCGCCCTGGCGCGCCTTGGCGTACAACCCTTTCTGGTCCCGCCGCTCGCATTCTGCCAGCGGCGTGTCCACAAACACTTCCAGAAATTCGCCTTCAGCAAACAGCCCCCGGGCCATGCGGCGCTCGCTGCGGAACGGTGAGATAAAGCTCACCAACACGATCAGGCCGGCATCCACCATGAGTTTTGCCACTTCCGCCACACGCCGGATGTTCTCGACGCGGTCCGCTTCCGTAAACCCCAGATCCCGGTTGAGTCCATGGCGCACGTTGTCGCCATCCAGCAGGTAGGTGTGTTTGCCCTCAAGATGCAAGCGTTTTTCCAGCAGGTTGGCGATGGTGGACTTGCCTGAGCCGGACAACCCTGTAAACCAGATGCAACGGGGTACCTGGTGCTTCTGCTGGGCGCGGGAGCGCTGATTGATTTCAAGGGCCTGCCAGTGGATGTTACTGGCCCGACGCAGTGAAAACTCGATCATTCCGGCGCCCACCGTATCCAGGGTGAGCTTGTCCATCAGAATAAAGCCACCGAGGGTCCGGTTGACACGGTAAGGCTCGAATACCAAAGGCGCGCTGGTGGCAATGTTTACGGTGGCGATTTCGTTCAGGCCCAGGGTCTTGGCAGCCAGTTGAGCACCGGTATTCACGTCCTCGCGGTACTTGATTTCGGTCACCGAGGCGGTCACTTCCCGATATCCCAGCTTCATCAGGTACTGCCGGCTCGGAGTCAGGGCATGGTCAGTCATCCACAACAACCGCGCCTCGAACTGGTCAGCCACTTCGGGCGGGGCCTGCGTGGCAGCGAGTACATCACCGCGGCTGACATCCACCTCATCCTCCAGGGTCAGCGTCACGGCGTCACCAGAGCGGGCCTGCGCCACTTCTGCAAAACCCGCCAGCACCGCTTTGACACGCGTCTGCACACCCGAAGGCAGCACGCGCACCACGTCTCCCGGATGGACCATGCCCTCCGCAATACGGCCACAAAACCCCCTGAAATCCAGATTGGGCCTGTTAACCCATTGCACGGGCATGCGAAAAACGGCCCTTGGCTGATGCTGCTGCACCACCACCGTATCCAGATACGCCATCAAGGGGGGGCCAGAGTACCAGGGGGTGTGCGCACTGGGGTTCAACACATTGTCCCCGGTAAGGCCCGACAGCGGGACGGCCTGGATTCCGGCAAATCCAAGGCCCTCGGCAAAGGCGCGGTAATCGGCCACGATGGCGTTGTACACACCCTCGTCAAAGCCCACCATATCCATCTTGTTGACTGCCAGCACCACGTGGCGTATGCCCATCATGGCCACGATCCGGCTGTGGCGCCGGGTCTGTACCAATACGCCCTTGCGCGCGTCGATCAGGATCACGGCAAGATCTGCGGTAGAAGCGCCGGTGGCCATGTTGCGGGTGTACTGTTCGTGACCGGGGGTATCGGCCACGATGAAGCGGCGCCGATCGGTGGAAAAAAAGCGGTAGGCCACGTCGATGGTGATACCTTGCTCACGCTCCGCCTGCAGGCCATCCACCAGGAGGGCCAGATCAAGGTGTTCACCCTGGGTGCCATACTGGCGGGAGTCACTGGCGAGGGACTGAAGCTGGTCATCGAATATGGCCTTGCTTTCAAACAACAGTCGCCCAATCAGCGTGCTTTTGCCATCATCCACGCTGCCACAGGTGATGAAGCGCAGGGTTTCCCTGGTTTGCTGGTTTTCCAGAAAATCTTCAAGGGCCTGAGAACCTGGTGCCACCATCAGAAATACCCCTCCTGCTTTTTCTTTTCCATGGAGCCAGGCGCATCGGTGTCGATGAGCCGGCCCTGGCGCTCAGAACTGCGCGCATTGAAGGTCTCGGCAATGACCGCTTCCAGTGTATCGGCCTCGGACTCGATGGCAGCCGTCAGCGGCCAGCATCCCAGGGTACGAAAGCGTACGCACCGGATTTCCACCTGCTCACCCGGGGCAAAGGGAAACCGCTCGTCGTCCACCATGAGCCATTGGCCACCGCGCCTGACCACGGGGCGTTCCGCTGCCAGATATAAGGGCACGATGGGAATGCGCTCCGCATGGATGTACTGCCAGATATCGAGCTCGGTCCAGTTGGACAGGGGAAAGACGCGAATCGATTCGCCCGCGTGAATGTGCGTGTTGTAGAGCGCCCAGAGCTCGGGGCGCTGGGCCTTGGGGTCCCAGCGATGGCCGCCCGCCCGGAAGGAGAATATGCGTTCCTTGGCACGGGATTTTTCTTCATCCCGGCGGGCCCCGCCAAACACCACGTCAAATCCGTGCTGGTCCAGCGCCTGTTTGAGCGCCTGGGTTTTCATGACATCCGTGTGGTAGCCGCTGCCATGGGTGAAGGGGCCCACCCCCGCAGCCACCCCCTCGGGGTTGGTGTGCACGATAAGCTTCATGCCGCTTTCTGCCACCATGCGGTCGCGATGGGCATACATGGCCTTGAACTTCCAGCCGGTATCCACGTGCAACAGGGGAAATGGAGGGGGGGCAGGATAAAACGCCTTGCGCGCCAGGTGCAGCATGACGGAAGAGTCCTTGCCGATGGAATAGAGCATGACAGGGTTGCGCGCTCCCGCAACCGCTTCACGGATGATTTCCATTGCTTCGGATTCCAGTGGCAGCATTCGTTACAGGCCCAGTATGATCAAGCCCCCGGCCGCAACGGCCAGAACGGCCATGACCATTCCCATTCCAGAAAAACTGAAATGGATGATGTGTGACAAACCGCTGAGAACAAGCCAGATTCCCAGCAAAAACGAACCGATACTTCTCGATAATTTCATCGAAACAATCCCTTGGTTTATTGATTCAACTTCAACGGTCCCGGGTGAAAACCCCGGTCAGGGTGAAAAACCGGCCCTATGCATCGGCCAATCGCCGGCCCATGAGCCCCAGTACCTTTCGCCGTTTTACCTGCAATTCAAACTGGTCGATCGGTATGGGTTTGCCAAAAAGGTAGCCCTGAAAATGGGTGCACCCCTTTTTCATGAGCAATTGTAACTGCTCTTCTGTTTCAACGCCTTCTGCAATGACACCCAGGTTCATGCTACGGGCCATGGCAATGATCGTTCGTACGATGGCCCTGTCATTGCTGTCAACGGCAAGATCGCGCACAAAGGATTGGTCGATCTTGAGCTGATCAAGGGGCAGAAGCTTGAGATACTGCAATGAAGAATAGCCCGTGCCGAAGTCATCCAGCGTA
>JAJZEH010000119.1 GCA_021805725.1 Pseudomonadota bacterium
TTCTTTTGTCCGGGATTGCCCCACTGGGCCGTGATTTGTGAAGTTGCACGGTCGATAAACAGAACACGACAGTTGCGGATGTCGGCAACCAGGATGGTGCCATCAGCCAGCACGTGCGTGTCGTCCGGAAAGTTCAAATACCCTGGCCCGTGACCTGCCACATCCGGCACGCCATAACTCCAGACCAGTTCGTGGCGGGCATAGTCTATAAGATGAATGTCCTGGTTATCCTCTTCGCTAATGGCCAGCAGCAACCCATCCGGCGAAAAATACACGTCATCGTTGTCGTGGTAGATTTTCAGGTTTGGCGATCCAAACTGCCAGATGATGCGTTTGTCTGGGGAGACCTCGATCAGCCGGTTGTTGCGGCGATCAGCGATGACAACCGGAAAAGGCAGCGGCTTTCCCCACGAAGGGACGGGCGTATTCCGGCTTCCGGTGACTGGGGGCGGACTTGACGTCGTGGGGTCTTCAGCAGCGACAGCAACCATGCCTGCTGCGAGCGTCAGGACCAGCATCGCTGTCCAAAGGTAGTGCCTGCTCAATATGGGAATGCTCATGGAACCCTCGCGCTTATCAATGTCCGCCTGAAGACTGTACAGAGGCATGCAGTACGCATTTTTGACCTAAATCAATCAGGGTCTAGAATGAACAGAATTGGCTTCTATCCTGGGGCGTCTGGTCTTATCATCGAGGGATGAGTTTGAGATTGAGTCGACGGATTGTTGTGTGGCTGGCACTCACGCTGGCAATGGGCGCATGGGCGGAACCTTCAGGCAATCATCCTGATGCCGTGTTGCAATACCTTTCTGATCAGGCGTTGGATGCGCCAAGGGTGAATCTTTTGTCTTCGGAAAAGCGTTTTACCACGACAACGCCAGAACAGACCGCCAACAGTTTTGAAAAAGCCGTGGGCACATTGCCGGAAAGCCCCGTTCAATGGAACCTGGGAGGAAATCTGCCCCTGCCCACCGCCGATGACGAACGCCTGGGACCCAACCATAAGGATGTGGGTTTTCATTTCGGTCTGGATTTCCATCCTGACAAGGATTGGGTGGTGACCGGCGTGGCTGGCGTTAAAATGAACAATGGCCCGGTGACGGCCCCGCCCACCAAGCCCGCCATGGACCAGGTGGGCGTGGAAGCCAAGATACGATTCTGATGCAGGAATAGCATTCCCAAGGAGCAACGCATGACAGATCCTGCCCAAAAGGCCGCTGACGAGAAGTACTGTTCGGAATGTGGCGCCATCATCAAGGCGAAGGCTGAAATTTGCCCCAAGTGCGGGGTTCGCCAGTTTTCCCTCCCCTGTAACCTTGACGTGCTGGCTCCTAATGGCAAAAGCAAACTGGCGGCCGCATTATTCGCCATATTCCTGGGCGGCATCGGTATCCACAAGTTCTATCTGGGCCGAATCGGCTGGGGCATTTTATACATCCTGTTCTGCTGGACAGGCATTCCCGTCATTGCCGGCGTCATCGAAGGCGTCCTCCTGCTGGTGATGCGCCAGGAGGATTTCAATCGCAAATACGGTTACTCTTGAGCGTGTAGCCTTGGTTTATCCCGAGGCGAATGAGTAAACGCTACTGCTGAAGTGCCCTGCCGAAGAAAAAGGCGCTTACACCCGATAACCGCTCTGCAACTCGATCATCCAGCCCGGGTATTCGCGAGGCAGCGCACTGACTTCAGCCAGGGACTTGAGGTCTTCCTCGCTCAAGCGAACCTGGCATGCCGCAACATTGTCCTTGAGCTGATCCTGGGTTCTGGCACCGATGATCACCGAAGAGACCGCAGGCTGTGCCAGGAGCCACGCCAATGCCACCTGTGCCACGGAAACCCCATGGCGCTGTGCAATGGGACGCAGCGCGTCCACGCAACGAAAGGCCCGGGGTTTGTCCACCACGGGAAAATCAAAACTGGCACGCCGGCTACCCTCGGGGCCCTGTCCCTCAGGACTGAACTTTCCGGTCAGCAACCCCCCCGCAAGCGGACTCCATACCATCAGGCCAAGTTTCTGGTCGCGAATCAGGGGCAACACCTCCCGTTCCAGATCGCGCCCTGCAATGGTGTAGTAGGCCTGCACACTCTCAAAACGCGTCCAGCCACGCCGCTCCGAGATGGCCAGTGCCTTCATGATTTGCCAGGATGCCATGTTGCACAGGCCGATGTAACGCACCTTGCCGGAGCGCACCAGGTCATTGAGCGTGGAGAGCGATTCCTCCAGCGGGGTGAGCGGATCAAACCCGTGCAACTGGTATAAGTCAATATGGTCCAGCTGCAGCCGCTTGAGGCTTGCATTCACCTCATTCATCAGATGCACCCGCGACTGACCGCGCCCGTTGGGCAGCTCGTTCATGATGCCGGTGGCCTTGGTGGCCACCACCAGCTCGTCGCGCGGTAACCCCAACGCCTTGATGGCCTGCCCCACACGCGTTTCCGACTGGCCCATGGAATAAACATTGGCCGTATCAATGAAATTGATGCCCTGGTCGAAAGCGTACTTTACCTGTTCATTGACGGCATCCTGCTCGAGACCGCCCATGACTTTCCAGAAGCCGTCACTGCCATAGGTCATGGTGCCCAGACACAACTCGGAAACATACAGTCCGGTTTGACCCAACAAACGATAATTCATGAGTTTCTCCTGATGATGAAGACGCGGGTTATCGCCGCGCCACAATGACCGCCTCGTTGTCGCCGGCAAAGCGATATACCTGGCTTTGCATGCCCTGCCCGGTAAAGGCGGCCACGATTTCTTCGGGCTGCAGCAGGTGATTACCCTGGATATGTTCGCTCAGGTTCTGGAACGAGAGCGCGCGCCGCGCAGGGTCACGCAATGCACTGCGCTCGGCGGGCCAGGCAGGCTCCCAGATGACAGCGTACCCCCCCGGTTTGAGGTTATCGTGCAGCCAGGCAAAAATGCCGTTGCGATCATGCTCCCACACGTGGTGAAGCGCGCGGTTCATGGCGATCAGGTCGGCAGGCTCCTCAAGGGTAAAATCATGGATATCACCCTGTTCAAAGCGAAGACGCCCGGCAAACCCCTCGCTGCGGGCACGTTCGCGCGCCTGGGTGACGTTCTCGTCAAAGCCGTCCAGACCCAGGCCGCGCAGCTGTGCAAAGCGACGCGCCAGAACACGCAGGTACCAGCCGTTGCCGCATCCCAGATCCAGCACCAGTCCGGAACGCGCATCCACTTCTGCAAATGCCGGTATGGCGGGACAGATGGTCTTCTCAAACAGCGATCCGAAACCGGACTCCAGCATGGGGCCAAACCAGGGCAGGATGGTGGCACGCTCCGCCAGCACGGCTTCGCCCGGGCGCTCGCCGCTTTGCAGAAGGCCAGCCGCACGCTCTGCCATGTGGGCCGACAACACGGCTTGCACCGCCAGGGGCATCAGGCTGTCTGGCGCCTCAGGGCGCATGGCCTCACCGGTGGCGCTGAGGTGAAACATGTCGCCTTCAGCCTCCAGGTAACCAAAAGCGTAGGCCGCGTCGCACCAACGGATGACATAGCCCGCATCCAGACCGGTTGCCTGCGCCAGGGCTGGAGCTGACGCTCTTTCCAATCCATGGAGGGCGGAAAACAGGCCCCCCGTCACACCAATGAAGGCAATATTGAGACTCAAAGCGCCCTGAGCCTGTTGTTTGAACTGGGTTTTGAGTGTTTCTGAATTCATGGTGAAATCCTGAAGATGTATTGCCTGGCGTATTATTCCATACTGTTGTCACGACCATTGTGTCAGAGCATTTCGTCTTCAAGGAAACAGGATGAAAAAGAAAATCGACGCCCCCGCCCATAAACGCCAATATGACGACTATGAATCGCAACTGCATCTGCTGCAGATTGAACTTGTCAAACTGCAGCGGCACTTCATCAAAGGTGGCGAACGCATCCTGGTACTCATCGAAGGCCGCGATGGTGCCGGCAAGGACGGCACCATCAAACGCATCGTGGAGCACTTGAGCCCTCGGGAAACCCGTGTGGTGGCTTTGAGCAAACCTTCCGACCGCGAAGACGGCCAGTGGTACTTCCAGCGTTATGTGCCACACCTGCCTAGCCGGGGTGAGTTCGTGCTGTTCAATCGCAGCTGGTACAACCGGGCGGGCGTGGAACCAGTGATGGGGTTTTGCACTCCGGAGCAATACGAAGTCTTCATGAATACGGTCACCGTCTTCGAAGAGCTGCTGGTGGGTTCGGGCATCAAGCTGTTCAAGTACTATCTCGACATCACCCGTGAGGAACAGGTGCGGCGCCTCAAAGACCGCGAACAGGATCCCCTCAAGCAGTGGAAGGTCAGTCCCATTGACGAGCTGGCGGTACACAAGTGGAAAGCCTACAGCCATGCCCGCGACGCCATGCTGCGGCGGACCCACCACCTGTCCGCACCCTGGACCATCGTGCACTCCAACGACAAACGGCAGGCGCGTCTCAATCTGCTGCGCCACCTCCTCTCGCATTTGAACTACCCTGACAAGGACGCGACCTTGCTGGGCTGGGATGGCGCCATCATTTCAGACTGGCCGGTGGGATCAGCCACGCTGCCGCCGCTGGCCTAGAAAAACATCCAGGCCTCGAGGGAGAACAGAGGCAGCAGGATCAGGCAGGACCATCTCACCCCATAGCCCTGGATCAGCACCATGGCCGCCGCAAACAGCGCGCGGAAGGCAACCGCCCAACCCGCCGCT
>JAJZEH010000020.1 GCA_021805725.1 Pseudomonadota bacterium
CACCAGGTCGTTGAAGGTGATTTCCCCGTCGTGCGGCGTCTTGAAGCGGATCACCGGTTTCACACCGGCGGGTGGCGTGGCTTTGGAATCGCGCCAGCGCCCGTCGTAGCGCGGCTTCTCGCCCCGTGCCCGTTGGCCTTCACGCAGTGCTTCCAGCTCTTCCTTGCTGGCGTAGCAATGGTAGGCGTGGCCCGTGCTCAAGAGTTGTTCCACCACCTCTCGGTAGCGGTCCAGGCGCTTCATCTGGTAGAAGGGGCCCTCGTCGTAATCCAGGCCCAGCCACGCCATGCCGTCCAGGATGGCCTGCGTGGAGGCTTCGGTAGAACGCTCCAGGTCGGTGTCCTCGATGCGCAGGATGAACTGCCCGCCGTGGCGCCGGGCAAAGGCCCAGGAGAAGAGCGCGGTGCGCGCGCCGCCAATGTGCAGGTAACCGGTGGGGCTGGGGGCAAAGCGGGTACGGATCATGTGAGGTCAAACCTGGCCAGTAAACTCTGCATTGTAATGCCATAATTGCGCGATGAGCGATCTCTTCAAAGCCACCCCCCGTCCACCCCTTGCCGAAGCCCTGCGCCCGCAGCGGCTGGAGGACATGATCGGCCAGCAGCACCTGCTGGGGCCCGGCAAGCCGCTGCGGCTCGCCTTCGAGTCCGGCAAGCCCCATTCCATGATCCTGTGGGGCCCGCCCGGGGTGGGCAAGACCACCCTGGCGCGCCTCACCGCTGCGGCCTTTGGCTGCGAGTTCATCGCGCTCTCCGCCGTCATGGCGGGGGTGAAGGATATCCGCGCCGCCATGGAACAAGCGCAAACGGCGCTGGATCAACAGGGTCGGTCCACCATCCTCTTCATCGACGAAATCCACCGCTTCAACAAGTCGCAGCAGGATGCCCTGCTGCCCTTCGTGGAATCCGGGCTCGTCACCTTCATCGGCGCCACCACCGAAAACCCCTCCTTCGAGGTCAACTCGGCATTGCTGTCGCGCTCCCAGGTGTATGTGCTGAAGTCCCTCACGCCCGAGGACCTCAAAGCGCTGGTGCTGCGCGCGCAGGCCCTGGCCCTGAGCCACCTCACTTTCGAGGAGGCCGCCGTGGAGACCCTGGTGGGCTATGCCGATGGCGATGCCCGGCGCCTGCTCAACCTGCTGGAGCAGGTGGACACCGCGGCCCAGGCCTCCGGCATCACCACGGTGAATGCCGCCTTCCTGCAAAACGCCCTCACCCTTAACGCGCGCCGCTTCGACAAGGGCGGCGATTATTTCTACGACCAGATCTCGGCCCTGCATAAATCCGTGCGGGGCTCGCACCCCGATGCCGCGCTGTACTGGCTGTGCCGCATGCTGGACGGGGGCGCAGACCCCCGCTACCTCGCCCGGCGCATCATCCGCATGGCCTGGGAAGACATCGGCATCGCCGACCCGCGCGCCATGCAGATCGCCAACGAAGCCGCCCTCACCTACGAGCGCCTGGGCTCGCCCGAAGGCGAACTTGCCCTGGGCCAGGCCATCATCTATATGGCGGTGGCCCCTAAATCCAACGCGGGCTACAACGCCTACAACGCGGCGCGCGCCTTTGTCAGCCAGGATCAATCCAAGGAAGTGCCCGTGCACCTGCGCAACGCGCCCACCAAACTCATGAAGGAACTGGGTTACGGCCACGCCTACCGCTACGCCCATGACGAGCCGAATGCCTATGCGGCAGGGGAAACCTACCTGCCCGAAGGCATGAAGGAACCCGGCTGGTATCACCCCACCGAGCGCGGGCTGGAACAGAAGATCAGGGAAAAGCTCGCAATTCTGCGAGCACTGGACGAGGACGCCAGAAAAAAGAAATAATTTGCGGTATAATTCCGGTCCTCCTATGGATGCATTGGGCGGTTAGCTCAGGGGTAGAGCACTGCCTTCACACGGCAGGGGTCACTGGTTCGATCCCAGTATCGCCCACCAATCATCCCCACCCGCTTTTAACGGCCTGGGTACTCGATGGATGAAATTGCGCACTTGAAAGACCTGTCTCTCCATCTCGATGGAGAGAGTCGAAAGGTGATGGCTTCGTTCACACCCGAGGGCGGCACGGACACCATTTCCCCAGACGATCTTGCACTTGCCATTGATGCCGCAGGATTTGGCGGCTACCACATTCACAAGCCGGCACTGGAAGAAGCTGCCGCAAAATACAATGCCGGTGAAGCCTTTGACCTGGTTGTTGGCGAGGCCCTGGATGGCCAGTTTTCCATCCGCATCGATGCCAGCCACATGGGCGTTTATTTGAGCTGCACGCTGCCGCTGGGCGGCATGCCAGTCAAGGCAAGCGCTGTCCTGGAGGAAGCCCAGAACCAGGGCGTCATCCTGCCGCTGGATATTGAGGCCATCGACAAGGCGCTCCTGGAAGGCGGCGACGATGTGCTCATCAGCAGTGGCCAGCCCCCTGTGGCGGGCGTAGATGGCCGACTCGAAAGCCTCATCCCCTCCATGAAAAAGAAAATCCCTCGCATTGACGAGGATGGCCTGACCGACTTTCGCGACCTCGGCGAAATCATTGTAGTTCAGGCCAATGAAGGGCTGATGCGGCGCATTTTACCTACCAGCGGTGAACCTGGAAAAAGAGTCACGGGAGAGGCCATTCCGGTCAAACCCGGAAAATCCATCGCGTTCTCGGCAAAACTCGATGGCGTGAAGGTGGATCAAAACGATCCCAACTTGCTGGTGGCCGAAATATCCGGTTGCCCGGTCATCGTAAAAAACGGGGTTAACGTGTTGCCAGTCCATACCGTGAAGGATGTGGATCTTCACACCGGTAACATTTCATTCATCGGTTCCGTACATGTCACCGGTGACGTCCACGCGGGCATGTCCATCAAGGCGGGTGGCGAGATCCATGTGGATGGCACCATCGAAAACGCCTTCCTGGAAGCCGAGACCGACATTGTCGTCAAGAACGGGGTGATCGGAGATTCCAACCCGCATGCTTATGGCAACAAGGCATTCCTTGCTGAAATTCGTTGCAACGGCTCCTTCACCGCCCGCTTTGTGCAAAACGCCCACATCACTGCGGGCAGCGGCATTTTCATCAACGACTTCGCTGTTCAAAGCCAACTCACGGCAGGACACCAGATCATCGTTGGCGATAAGGGCAGCCGCAGGGGCGACATCATCGGCGGCACTGCGCGCGCCACGATGCTGGTCAAGGCCAACCATATCGGTTCTTCTGCCTACCTCAAAACCATTGTCATGGCCGGGGCAGAACAAGCGCTACACGAACGCCTCGATAGCCTGACCAAAGCCCAAGGCACGGCTGTGCGCAAGTTTTCAGACATCATCAAGCTGCTTGAGCTGGCGCAACACAACCCCGGCCGTATCCCGCCCCAAACGGTTGTTGCAGCGATCGCAACCCGCGATGCGCTCAATGCCGAAATTGAATCCTTCAAGGAAGAAGAAATTGAATTGCGCCGGGAAATTGAGCTGGCCCAAGGAGCCCAAGTCATCGCGGTAAAACGTGTTTTTGCGGGTGCTGAAATCAGCATTGGCCCCAAGCACTACCATGCCAACAAAGACCAGGAAGGCGGCACCTTTCGCTTGAGTGACGGCGAGCTGATCTTTTCCTGATTCGGCTTCGCTGTTCTACCCGTCCCTTTTTCTTTCAGGATATTCCACAGCCCTGTTTACTCAAAACTCATACTGAGCCATCAGACGGTTCTGGGTGAAATGGTTGCTGTTTCCTGCCAAGGTGGCATATCCCAACATATCGCTGATCTTCCAGCCCTTGAAGTATCCGTGCGCATTGTAGTTGACGCTCACCACGTATTCGTTGATGGTTTGGGCGGCAGCAAAGGCTGATGAAGTCTGGTTGAACTGGTTGTAAGACGCCCACGAAGACCAGTCTTCGTTGAACATGTGGCTACCTGACAGTTGAACAGCGTTTCCGCTACCCAACCCTTCCGTAGGAAACAACATGTTGCCGGTAAATAACGAAGCCGAACCATAGCCGTCGGTGTAGGGTGAGGCCAGTCCGCCGTTGTTGAACGTACCAGGGTGGGCAGGGATGTGAATTGCGGCGGCCGTGAGATTGTTTTTTCCAAAATCAGCTCCCACCTGGAGCCCGTAGGGCGTGCTGTTGACGGTGCCAAACAGTGCAGCGCCTTCATTTTGTTCGCTGGCATACTGCAGGCCAACGAATGGCTTGAAATCGCTCTGCAGGTTGAAGGTAAGCTTTTCATCCAGAAACACAAGATGGGCAATGTCAAAAAAGTCGTAGTACCACACCTGACTGTTAAGCTTCTCGCCCTTCATGTCCAGCACATCGTGGACGCCTGCGTACCAGAAACCGCCCGTCACCATGTCGGCAAAATTCATGAATCCAGGACCAGATTTTTGAAAAGGGCCTGCGGTTTCGTTGTTGGTCCGATCAAATGTGGCGCTCGTCCAGCTCTTGTAGCGCGAAATCCTCCCGAAGGTCAGGCTGAAATCCTGTGACGGTGTGTAGCTCATGGTTTCACCCTGATAGAGGGCGGGGATCATCCGGTAATCTGCGCTATTGGCAAATGGCGTATCGATGGACTGTCGGCCAACACGCAGGTTGACCGATTCATTATGGTAGT
>JAJZEH010000061.1 GCA_021805725.1 Pseudomonadota bacterium
GAGCCGGCGGTGATCCTTTTCCACCACACCCTGCTTGATCAGCAGTTGCAGTGCGCGCGACACGCTCTCGCGACTGACATTGGCCATCATGGCGAGGGTCTGCTGGGTGGGCATATTCTCGATCACCGCGGTCTGAGAGCCCGGCTGCAAGGTGACGGTATTGTTGAGCACGGAAAAAATCCGCGCATGCGCGCGTGCCACGCTCAAAGCCGCATGCATCTTCGAGGCATCGCGAATGATCTTGCACAGGTGGCGCATGACGCGCTCTGCCACCAGGGGATGCTTGGTCATGAGTTCGTTGGCCGTAGCCTTGGGTAAGAACCCCACCACGGTATCAGCCAGCGACACCAGGGAAGAGCTGCGCGGTTGCCCGTCGATGACGGACACTTCGCCGTAGAAGTCGCCAGCTTCCAGAAAGTGGATGCCCACTTCGCGTCCGTCTTCCGAAAATGAAATCACCTGCAGGCGTCCCAGCACCACCAGCAGCAAGGCATCCCCCACCGAGCCCTGCTGCAGCACCACCTGACGATCCTGGAAATACTGGAACTTGACGATCCCCTCCAGCTGCTTGAGCAGCGCAGGGTCCAGCCCTTGAAACAGCTTTTGCTGCCGGATCGCTTCTGCGTGGTTGATGACGATTTTTTTCATGAGAGGCCCTGGGGACAGACCCCATTCTAGGGGACAGACCCCAATTCTTCAATTTGGCGCTGTCATTCCTGCAATCGGATCACGCCGCGTAACTGAGCACCGCAAAGAAGTGACAGGCCGTACCGGCAACGACAAAACCATGCCACACCGCGTGCGCGTACCTGACTCGGGAATCCAGCATGAAGAACACAACCCCTGTCGTGTACGCAAGTCCACCAGCCACGAGCAGTGCGACACCTGGCATGGGCACGTGCTGCACAAGCGGCACGGCAGCAATCAGCACGAGCCAGCCCATGACGAGATAAAGCCCTGTGGATAACCATGGATGAGACAGGCGGTCGAACGCTTTCAATGTGACACCTATGGCTGCAATCGACCATACCAGCCCGAACAGCGTCCAACCCCAGGGGCCGGCCAGCGCGCCCAGCGCGAATGGGGTGTAGCTTCCCGCGATGAATATGTAGATTGCCCCATGGTCAAGCTTCAGGAAAACATGCTTGGCCCGCCCAGTCGGTAGGGCGTGGTAGAGCGTTGAGGTGAAATACAGCAACACCATCGTTCCCGCAAAAACGCTGGCACCGACGACATTGGCGACACCGTGATGACGCACCGCAGCGATCAGGAATGGCACCGCCACGATGGCTGCAAGCAAAGCCACGCCGTGACATGTACTGTTGGCGATTTCCTCACCAAGACTTTGTGGACGTTCGGTCATGGTCTGCCTTCTGCCTCCATTCCGCCATTATTTCACATCCGCGAGGGCAAATCTGGGGCTGCCCCAAAATTGGGGACAGACCCCATTTGTTCAATTCAATACCGCTTTTCAATCGGCCGCATGGCAATGGTCCCCGTAAATTGGCCAATCCTAATACATGTTGGGACCCATACCATGCCTCGCCACGCCAGATTTCTGATCCCCGGGGTTGCCACCCACGTCGTCCAACGGGGCAATAACCGTTTGCCCTGCTTCTATACGGATACCGATTATGGTTACTTTCTCAAGCATCTTGGAGAACAGTCCATCCAACACGACTGCGCCATCCACGCCTATTGTTTGATGACAAATCACATCCACCTGCTGTTGACGCCAGCACGTGCGGACAGCCTGGGGGGCCTGATGAAAGCGCTGTGCCAGCGCTATGTGCAATACGTCAATTATACTT
Organism: Pseudomonadota bacterium; assembly: GCA_021805725.1. The sequence continues at coordinate 1,812 of JAJZEH010000061.1, forward strand.
ACGAGCACACGGGCACTCTTTGGGAAGGGCGTTACCGCTCGGGCATGATGAAGGACGAGGCCCACGTGTTGTGCTGTTATCGTTACATCGAGCTCAATCCTGTGCGCGCTGGCATGGTGGATCGCCCCGAGCAGTACCGCTGGTCCAGTTATCGCAGCAATGCCGGCGGTGTACGCAATGCGCTACTGACTGGGCACGCCCACTATCTGGACTTAGGCGAGGCCGGTAAAGACCGTTACCTCACTTATCGCCAACTTTGCGAGAAACAACTGGAGAATGACCTGGTGGAAAACATCCGGCGAGCCACTCGGAGAAACGCGGCGGCAGAAATTGGCTTATCGGGGGGGTTGGGGACAGCCCCCATTTTGGGGACAGACCCCATTTCCCGGTAAAATGGGGTCTGTCCCCAAATTTTTGGAGTTTCTTGAGATGAAATCAGCTCACGACCTGGTCGTGGCCGCCAAAGGCCGTATTCGTGAAATTCCTGCAGAACAGGCCGAAGAAGCCATCCGCAACGCCGACTTGTTGATTGACGTGCGCGAGGGAGACGAATTTGCCGCTGGGCATATCCCTGGTGCCGTGCACATGTCGCGCGGCATGCTGGAGTTCAAGCTCAGCAGCAATCCAGACCTGGCGGCAAGGGATCTTAACCTGGTGTTGTACTGCAAGACGAGCGGTCGTGCAGCGCTGGCCTGCGTGGCGCTTCAGGAAATGGGCTATCACAACGTCCAGTCCATTGCGGGGGGGTATGACGGCTGGATTGCCGCCGGCAAACCCGTGGCCAAGCCGCCCGTCACCAAGTTTGAATAGGGGCTGACGGTGGCAAATGGGACCTTGGGATTTGGGGTTTTGGGGACAGACCCCAAATTGGGGTCTGTCCCCAAAACCCCCGCCTCCCCCAAAACTACACCCACTCTAGTCGAGTCGCTGTTCGACCCGGCCACTTTCACGCTCAGCCATATCGTTCTGGACCCCGCACACGCACCGGTGTGCGTTGATCGACAGTGTACTGGACTATGACGCCAACTCGGGACGAACCCGGACGGATTGCGCGGACCGATTGATCGCCCGCGTACGCGAGCTGGGTGCCACGGTGCAATGGATACTGGAAACCCATGTGCACGCCGACCACCTCTCCGCTCAACATGCGCGCAGGGCACCGACCGCCCCCGGAAGCCCATGGAATAAGCTATCTCAAGATCCCACTGGATATGCCTTGAGGGGTTGTTGTTGGGGCAAAGTTATTGGGGACAGACCCCAATTTGGGGTCTGTCCCCAATAACAACACCCCTTCCCCCAAACTCCCACACTGGCGCGAAGCCGCCACCCGGCGTACGGAAATTGGTGGTCTGACCCTGGTATAGCCGCGCGGCCACCCACTGCACTGAGCCGTCGTACACATAGTTGCGCAGATCAAACTTGAGGGTCTGTCTCGGCGGAGGTTCCGTAATGACCCGCTCGCCCGGCATCACGATACGCTGCGCCACGTAATCGCCAGCCAGGATTTCCTGCCACACCCGTTGCGTCAGCTTGTCGCCGCGATAAGCTGCCCGGCTGCCATATCCCGCTACTGGTTTGAAGAACAGGCAACGCCGCTCGCGCCACAGGCGTTCGGCCTGTGCCGCATCAACTCTTTCGGTATGCGGAATACAGGTCAGGAGAATCTCGCGCGAGGCCTGTGGTACACCCCATTCCCGCAACTGCGCCTCATCGGTCAGCAATGCCAGATTACGCTTGTCGGCGAAGAGCGCGTGGGCTCGAGGATGCGGTGTCAGCACCGCGGCGTGCGTCAGCCACGCTTGCTGCAACACCGCATGCGCCGGCGCCTCGAAGGCAAAATCCGTGAGGCGGTTGTACACCAGGTCGATCGCTGTTTTGCCATGCCATAGACGACCATCGCGCAATTCGAGTTCCGACGGATCAGCGATGATGGCCTGCAACCCATGACGTTGAAAATACCGCTGGAAAAGCAGAAATTCTGGATAGAGGTACTGTTGCGTAGGCGCGTCATCCACGATGGCGATACTGTGTAACGGGCGCGGTGCCCCGCCAAGGCCCCACTCTTCCAGAAACATGGCGAGGATCCGCGCCTCAAACGCATCGGCCTGCGTTGCAGGCGACACCAGCGGAGCCATCTCTGCGCAGCAGGCGCGCTGAGCGCGGGCCAGCACTGCGTTGAGCATGGCGCCGCCGGCATTGGTGTTGATTTCGATCAGACCGACTTCCGTTTCGCTCACATGAAAATCATAGCCAAGGAACACGCCGTGCGTGCGAACCTCTCCCTGACGTGCCAGAAGTGGCGCCTGTGCCAGCGCGGCCTCCTGGTAAGCGGGTAAGGCCGCCACGGAAGTCACCGCTTGCACCACGGCGGCCATGCGTGACAGATGACCCTGCGACAGGAATACCGCGCGCGGCGCAAACAGATGGGGGCAATGCTGCTGAACCAGCTCGTACAGGCCGGGTTGACCCAGCTCGGATTCCAGCGCGCGGCGTAATACCGTCTCGTCGAGGCTGACGCAAAAACAGCGGTTGTTGAGATCCCGGTAGCCCGGGAGATTGGAATCGGGGACAGACCCCAATGGGCTCACGCGTTCTGGATCATTGGGGTCT
>JAJZEH010000052.1 GCA_021805725.1 Pseudomonadota bacterium
CCATCAAGGAAACCGTCCGGCTGGCAGCCGGTCTGCAACCGGACAAGACCCTCAGCGCCGATTCGCAGCGGCGCGCCCTGGAGTGCCTCGAACGTTTTGGTGAACGCCTGCGCGGCGTGCCCCCAGAGGCGGTGCGCGCGGTGGCCACCAACACGCTGCGCGTGGCGAAGAATGCCTCGCGTTTTCTGGAGCAGGCCGAAGCCGCCCTGGGCGTGCCCATTGAAGTCATTGCCGGTCACGAAGAAGCCCGCCTCATCTTCAATGGCGTCGTGCACAGCCTGCCGCGTGCCAGCGGCCGTCGCCTGGTGGTGGACATCGGCGGGGGCTCCACCGAATTCATCATCGGTCGCGGCTTCAAGCCGCAGCTCATGGAAAGCCTCTACATGGGGTGCGTCAGCCATACTGCGCGTTTCTTTTCCGATGGCCGGGTCAGCGCCAAATCGTTTCGCGCCGCCGAACTGGCCGCAGCCACCGAACTTCAGGTTCTGACCCGAAAGTTTCGCGCCGGGCACTGGGACCATGCGGTGGGTTCGTCAGGAACGGCGCGCGCCCTCTCAGAACTGCTGGAACATAATGGCTTTGCCGGACAACGCGTCACGGCGCAGGGCCTGGATTTCCTGCGCACCCGCCTCATCGATGCGGGCGATGTGCGCCACCTCGAGCTGCCCGGCCTGCGCCCCGAACGCGCCCCGGTGTTGCCTGGCGGGATGGCCATCATGTGTTCGGTCTTTCGCGAACTGGGCGTGCGCGACATGCAAACCACGGACAGCGGACTGCGCGAGGGCGTGCTCTACGAAATGCTGGGGCGCCTCGAGCACAAGGACATCCGTGCCGCTACGGTACGCGCCTTCGTCCAGCGCTACGGGGCCGATGCGCGTCAGGCCCGCCGCGTGTCGTCGCTATGCCTGTTCCTGTTCCGTCAGGCGGCGCAACCGGACACCTACAAGTTGTATGCCGACTACCTGGCCTGGGCCGCCGCCCTGCACGAAATCGGCATGTCCATCGCGCACGGGGGTTATCACCGACATTCCGCCTACATCATCGACAATGCCGACATGCCCGGCTTCTCCAAACCCGAACAGGCCATGGTGGGTGGGTTGCTGCAGGCCCATCGCGGACGCCTGACCAAGGTGGCCGAACGCATCACCGGACGGGAGGGCTGGCTGATGGTGCTGTGCCTGCGCCTTGCAGTCCTGATCCACCGGGACCGCAGCGACATCGCTGCCCCCCGGCTGCGCCTCACCTTGCAGCGGCACGGTTTTACCCTGAAGATCGGAGCGGCCTGGCTTGCCAAAAACGCCCTGACCCAGGCCAATCTTGAAGCCGAAATGCGTCACTGGCAGGCATTGGGGCTGTCTTTCCGGGTGCGCGGCGTCAAGGCTGACGACCTGCCCCATCGGTGAGTAACGCCGTTTTGTAATCAATTTGTCATACAGGGCCGGTAACCTTGCCGGGTTTCCAGTAAAACTCTTTGATTTCAAAAAACTTTCGTCGGAGAACTGTCATGACACTGTCATTCACCCGTACCACGCGCCGTATGGCTGCCGCCGTCCTGACGTTCGCCGTGCTGGCCCAGGCCCATGCGCTGGACATCACCGGGGCGGGCGCCACTTTCCCCTATCCCGTATACGCCAAGTGGGCCGAGGCTTATCGGGCAGCCACCGGCAACGGCCTCAATTACCAGTCCATCGGCTCAGGGGGGGGCATCAAGCAGATCAAGGCCAGGACCGTGGATTTTGGCGCGACGGACAAGCCGCTCACCAAGGAAGAACTCGATCGCGACAACCTGGTGCAGTGGCCCATGGTCATCGGCGGGGTGGTGCCGGTGGTCAATCTTGCGGGAATCCAGGCAGGTCAGCTGAAACTCTCCGGCGCCTTGCTGGCCGACATCTATCTGGGCAAGGTCAGGAAATGGAACGACCCGGCCATCGCTGCCCTGAACAAGGGGCTTGCGCTGCCCAACCAGGACATCCTGGTGGTGGCCCGTTCTGACGGCTCCGGTACTACCTTTATCTTCACCAACTACCTGTCCAAGGTCAGCGCCGAGTGGAAAGACAAGGTGGGCAGCGATACCGCCGTCAAGTGGCCCACCGGCATCAATGGCAAGGGCAACGAAGGCGTGGCCTCCTATGTGCGGCAACAGACGGGCGCCATCGGCTATGTGGAATATGCCTACGCCCTGCAAAACAAGATGAACCATGTCCAGATGAAAAATCGTGACGGTCAGTTCGTCTCGCCCAACGACAAATCCTTCAGTGCCGCTGCAGCCAACGGCAACTGGAAGGCCGATGCCGGCTTTTACGAAATCCTCACCGAAGAACCGGGCAAGGCCAGCTGGCCCATCACCGGCGCCACCTTCATCCTGATGCAGAAAGTGCAGGACAAGCCCGAGAAGGCCCGGGGGGCGCTCGGCTTCTTCGACTGGGCTTACAAGAACGGAGCCAAGGCTGCGCTGGATCTGGACTATGTGCCCATGCCCGAGAGCGTGGCCAGGCTGGTGGTGGGCGAATGGAAGCGCGCCATCAAGGATACCGCGGGCAAACCGGTATTCTGATTTCCGGGGTTGCCAGAAAAAATCGCCCGGGTGTGTTTCTGGCAGCCCTTTCATTTGTAGAGTCGGTACGGGAGCAGGTATCATTCGGCTCTCAGGTCATAAGAGCAACATGAACCCTCAATCCCCGACTGAACCGCACGCCCTGGTTCAACGCACCTCGCGGCAGCGTTTGCACCAGTACGGCGACGTGCTGTTCGAATACCTTACTCGTGGCTTTGCCGTGCTCGTGCTGGGCACCCTGCTGGCCATCATGGTGTCGCTGCTGGTGACGAGCCTGCCCTCCATACGGGCTTTCGGTTTCGGTTTTCTGCTCTCGGACGAATGGGATCCCGTGCGCGACCAGTTTGGCGCCCTGGTGCCCATTTATGGCACTCTGGTCAGCTCCCTCATCGCCATGCTGATTGCCCTGCCCATCAGCTTTGGCATCGCCATTTTCCTCACCGAAATGTCCCCGGCCTGGTTAAAGCGCCCGCTCGGGACCGCCATTGAACTGCTGGCCGCCATCCCCAGCATCATCTACGGCATGTGGGGCCTGTTCGTCTTCACCCCGGTGTTTTCCAGAACGGTAGAGCCCCTCCTGATTGCCGTGCTGGGCCCCATTCCTGGCGTGGGCGCGTTGTTTCAGGGGCCGCCCATGGGGATTGGCATGCTCACTGCGGGCATCATCCTGGCCATCATGGTGATTCCATTCATTTCCTCGGTCATGCGCGACGTCTTCGAACTGGTACCGGCAGTCCTCAAGGAGTCGGCCTACGGGCTCGGGGCCACCACCTGGGAGGTGGTATGGAAGGTGGTGCTGCCCTATACCCGCACCGGCGTGGTGGGCGGCGTCATGCTGGGCCTGGGGCGCGCCCTGGGCGAGACCATGGCGGTGACCTTCGTCATCGGCAACGCACAGCGCCTCAGCCCATCGCTGCTGGCGCCCGGAAACAGCATCGCTTCCTCGCTGGCCAACGAATTTGCCGAGGCGGTGGGCGATCTCTATACCTCGTCCCTGATCGAACTGGGCCTGATCCTGTTCCTCATTACCACCGTGGTGCTGGCCATTGCCAAACTGATGCTGCTGCGCATGGGGCGTCTGGAAGGGACCCGGAGCTAGGATGCAGCACGCCACGCCCTCTGCCCAAAAGGTCTATCGCGCGCGCCGGCGCCTGAACGCCATCAACATGACGATGTCGGCGTTGGGCATGTGCTTTGGCCTGTTCTGGCTGGCCTGGATTCTCATCACGTTGCTGGGCTATGGCTTTGACGCATTGAGCTGGTCGCTGCTGACGCAGCCCACGCCGCCGCCGGGCAGCAATGGCGGGCTGGCCAACGCCATCGTGGGCAGTCTCATGATGGCCGGTACCGCCACGCTGATCGGTACGCCAGTGGGTGTGCTGGCGGGTACTTACCTTGCGGAATACGGCCGCCGTGGCTGGCTGGCACCCACCACGCGCTTCATCAACGACATTCTCCTGAGTGCGCCTTCCATCGTGTTGGGGCTGTTCGTATACACTGTTTATGTGGCGCGGGTAGGGCATTTTTCCGGGCTGGCGGGGGCACTGGCCCTGTCGCTCATCGTGGTTCCAGTGGTCGTGCGCACCACCGACGACATGTTGAAACTGGTGCCGGACAGTCTGCGTGAAGCCGCCATCGCGTTGGGGGCCCCCAAGTGGAAAATGATCGCGCTGGTCTCCTACCGGGCCGCGCGCACCGGGATTGCCACGGGGGTGCTGCTGGCGGTGGCCCGCATCAGTGGCGAAACGGCGCCATTGCTGTTTACGGCGCTCAACAACCAGTTCATGAGCCACGACATGAACGCCCCCATGGCCAACCTGCCGGTGGTGATTTTCCAGTTTGCCATGAGCCCTTATGACGA
>JAJZEH010000085.1 GCA_021805725.1 Pseudomonadota bacterium
TGATTGAGCCCCGCCATGACCTCATCAAGCAGCAGCAGCTTGGGTTTCATGGCCATGGCTTTGGCCAGTTCAAGACGCTTTCGATCTGGGCCACCCAACTCATCAGCACGACGCCCGGCCTGTTGTTGCAAGTCCATGAGCTCCAGCCAGTCACGCGCTTCTTCTCGCGCAACGCGAAGGGCTTTTGCCGCCGTCGAGGTGCCAAACAGTGCACCCACTGCGATGTTGTCCAGCACGCTCAACCCCGGAAAAGGCTTCATGATCTGGAATGTGCGGCCAATCCCGGCGCGTGCCCGGCGGTATGCAGGAAGGTTGTTGATGGTCCGGCCCTCAAACAGGATATCGCCTGTGGTGGGCGTGATGCTGCCACTGATGAGGCTGACCAGCGTCGTCTTTCCCGCGCCGTTGGGTCCGATCAATCCCAGGGTTTCACCGGGTGCAATCGTGAAATTGACTTCGTTGACAGCCACGAGGCCGCCAAAGCGTTTGCTCAGACCGCGGATTTCAAGGATGTGCGGTGAAGTCATAGACGGTGCTGTTTGATGTTTTCACTGAAATAGCGCCACCCGGTTTCGCGAAACCGGCGGAACAGTTCGGTCAGCCCACGCGGCATGAAGACCACGGCAGCCACGATGACGAGCCCAAAAAAGAGGCTTGCCACGCTGGATACTTCGGTGGATAGCGTTTCGGAGATGCCGGAGAGCACGAATGCGCCAAACACCGGGCCCAGCACGGAGCCTGAGCCACCAAACACTGTCATGATGATCATTTTGACGTTGAGGCTGATGTCGAAGGCGCTGACCGGATCAATGAAGGTGATCCAGTAGGCGTGGATGCCGCCAGCCAGTGCGCTGAAAACGCCTGCCAGGGCAAAAGCCATCACTTTGTAGCGCGTGGTGTTGATGCCCATGGAAGCTGCTGCGTCCTCGTTCTCGCGGATGGCAATCAGGCCAAAGCCGAAGCGGCTTCGTGAAATCCAGAAGATGGTCAGTGTTGCCAGCACCAGAATGGCGAGGGATAGTTCATAAAACAATACGTCACCGTTGAGGAGCGGTAATACCAGCCCCGTGTTGCGACCGGCAATCTCGAGATTGGAGACAATCGCGGTCATGACCTGCGACAGGGCCAGTGTGGCAATGGCGAAATAGTGGCCGCGCAACCGCAACACCGGCAGGCCCACCACGAACGCAAAGAGCACGGACAGCAGGACACCAAAAGCCAGGCCTGCGCCAAATGGCAGCTGCCATTGCACCATTGCGATGGCCGTCCCATAGCTGCCCAGCCCAAAAAACACGGAGTTTCCAAAGGAGGCGTAACCGGTGTAGCCACCGATGATGTTCCAGCCCTGGGCCAGTGTGGCTAGTAGCAGCGTGGCAATGCCGAACTGGATGATGGTCGGGGATGCAAACCAGGGCAGGGCACCCAGCAGCAGGGTTGCGGCCAACGTCAGCAGGAGTTTCGTCCGAAGGCTCATGAGGTTGATCCAAGCAGGCCGTTGGGGCGAAAAATCAGGACCAGTACCAGAATGCCAAAGCTGGCAACATCGACGAAGGTAGGTCCGATGTAAAGCGCCGTGAGCGATTCGACGATGCCCAGAAAAATTCCGCCGACGACCACGCCCAACGGGCTTTCAAGTCCGCCGATGATGGCGATGGCAAACGATTTTGCCGTAAGCGTGGCGCCAATGTAGGGGTTGATTTGCGAGACGACACCGTAGAGATCGCCCGCACCCCCGGCAAGCGCGGCACCGAGCCCAAAGGTCAGGGCATAGATGGACTTGGGGGCAACGCCATACAGGCGTGCCGCTCCCAGATTTTGCGCAGTGGCACGAATGCCGCGTCCCAGGCGTGTGTGCAGCAGAAACAGCCACATGCCCAGGGTTAGCAGTAGTGCCACGGCAAAGGCGAGAACACGAACCCAGGGCAAGGTAATGCCGAATGCCATGAAGTTTGAACCGGCGTAGCTGGGGTTGATGGTGCGAAAGTCGGCGCTAAAAAGAATTTGCGCAAGCTGGGTTAATACCACGTCAATCCCGAACGTGATCAGGAGTGTGTTGAACATGGCCGAGCGGGCGATCAGGTTCAACACGCCGCGTTGCAGCAAGTAACCCACACAGAACAAAGCTGCCATCGAGAGAGGCAGCGCGACAAAAGGATCCATGTCGAAAAGGGTGAACAGATAGTATCCCACGTAGGCTCCCAGCATGATGAAAGCGCCGTGGGCCAGGTTGACGATATTCAGCACACCCCAAACCAGGGCAAGCCCGAGGGCCATCAGTGCGTAGAGTCCGCCCAGAAGTATGCCGTTGGCAAGAATTTGAGCAAGCAGTTGCATCGCGTGGAAAACCCCGCTTTAGGAATGAAGCGTGTCGAATTGACGGTCTAGCGCTTGTCCCAGGATGGCATCGGGTATTGCGGGGTGGCCAGCATCCCGTTCTGGGAATAGATGGCCTTGACCTGATCGTTTTGCACCTGAATCACGGTTTGCGGCAGGCTGATCTGTCCGGTGGCATTGAAGGCAATGGTGCCATAGAGGGACGGAAAGCTGATCTGGGAAATGGCGTCCCGCACCTTTTTTGGATCCAGTGATCCGGCGGCCTCTATGGCTTTGACAAAGGCTTCCACATCCGCAACAGCTGAGGCAGAGTGGTAATCCGGGTCGTAACCAAAGCGCGCGACGTAGGCTTTGGCGAAATCTGCAGCATTGCCAAAATACCCATCCTTGATGGTGGGCGAGATGACCCAGGGTGTCATGCCAAAGGCGTAGTTTGAATCCTTCCCCAGGGCCTTGCGAAAATCTGCCGTGGGCACGCCCACCGTAAACGAATACATCTTGGGTGCAAGGTTGAGACTTTTGGCCTGGCGCACGAAGTTGAGAGCCTCGGTTTCGTGACCGGAGACCAGGATCGCATCCGGACTGCCGGATTTGAGTTGCGAGATCAAGGTGCTGAAGTCGCTGGTATTGCTGCTATAACGCTGGTCCAGAATGATCTTGATTCCAGTCTTTTGCAGGAGTTCGCGTGTACCATTGGCCACGGATACGTCAAAGGCATCGTCGGCATACAGCAGTGCGACGGTCTTGGGGGCTGGCGTGATCTTGCCCATCATCGCAATGGTGCTTTCAAAGTATTTGCTGGCCACGGGCAGGGTGCCGAAAATGAACTTGTAGCCGCGATTGAAAATCTGGTCTGAGGCGCCACCACCCTGAATCATGGGGACCTGGTATTTTTCGGCGACCGAGGAATCAGCCAGGGCAAAATCGCTGGCAAAGGGTCCCAGCAGAAAATTGACCTTGTCCTGCGTCAGCAATTGCACATACTGACGCACGCTCAAATTGCTGTCCGACTGGTTGTCCAGAATTTTCAGGGCGAGGGTGTAGGTTTTTCCACCCACCTTGACGCCGCCGCGTTCGTTAATTTTCTCCACAGCAAAGTTGTAGCTGTCGCGGTAATACCGACCGGTGTTGGCAAGGGCTCCGGTTTCCTGAACTGAAGCGCCCAGAGTGATTGTTTCCTGGGCAAAGGCGCAAGACATGCTCATTGCCAGCGTGACAGCCATGAACCTCAAAGCTCGCTTCATTGAAGGCCTCCTCACCGTATCGTTATTTTGTGGACCTGGAAGCCCAGGCCATAAGTTTGTGCTAAACAGTATACGAGATTGGTGATGATTCCTGAAGGCAGGAAAAACCCGTTCAATAAGCGCAACAGGTTCATTTATACTTGTTCAACAATTTTTTCAGGAATGAGGAGTCACCCCATATGAGCCCCGGTTTGCCTGCCACCCCAGGACAAAAGATTCCCCATGGCCCGCTTCCGGGCCTGCTGCTCGCCCTGACCATGATTACTGGCGTGGTGGATGCCATCAGCTATCTCAAGTTGGGGCACGTCTTTGTGGCCAACATGACGGGGAACATCGCGTTTTTGGGTTTTGCCGTGGCCGATGCCAAGGAGTTTTCCATTGCGGCATCCCTCACCGCCACCATCGCCTTTTTGACGGGCGCCCTTGCCGGCGGACGGCTGGGTACGGTATTGGGGTCTCATCGCGGCCATCTTCTGGTATTTTCAATTTTCATTGAAACAGCCATCGTCGGTGCTGCACTCTGTGCCTGGATTCTCTCAGACGATTCCGACGGCGAGACCATGCGCTACCTGCTCATTGTGGTACTGGCGCTGGCCATGGGCTTGCAAAACGCCACGGCCCGCCGCATCGGCGTTCCTGACCTGACCACGACCGTGCTGACACAAACCCTGACGGGGCTTGCTGCGGACTCAAAACTGGTGGGAGGCAATAACCCACGCCCGCTGCGCCGTCTCGCGGCCACCTTCACCATGTTTCTGGGTGCAGGAGTGGGCACATTCGTCATTTTTCACTTCAGCCTGGGCGCCG
>JAJZEH010000042.1 GCA_021805725.1 Pseudomonadota bacterium
ATGACCCCGCAGTCTCACCAGGCTTCAAAGTTGCATTTACAATGATCCCTGGCATATCTGAAAGCAGCAATAGCGTGCTATCAAGAGCGCCCTGATTGATATTTTGGCCGCTAACTAATGGTGAAAGCGTCGCATCAAGTAACTGTACGTTGATATGGCTACCGTTATTGAGATTGATTTTGCCATAGCGTGCTTCGATAACTTCCAACACAACCACACCGTCCTGGATTACTTGTGCCGGAATAATGGCCCGCGCAAGTGGATACCCATGGCTGCGGTAGTAATCCGTAATGCGACTGGCCAGTTCAAGCAACTGGGAAAGATCCAGATTTTTTCCCTCCGCATCGATTACCAATGCATGCAAGGTTTCTGAATCGAATAAGGTGTTTCCTGATATATGGATGGACTTAACCAGAAAGGGCTTGCTTGGTAGGGATTTCCCCCTGAGCTCCTGTTCAATCGTCAGTCCCGTTCCGCCGGATGGCTGGGGAGGTGCCGGAGCCGACTGAATTTGCTGCAGTATCGTTCCGCCCCCAGGCGCCGCAGCCCCGGTTGAGTATGCGGCACTTGGAGCGAGGAAAACAATCAGCCCTAACAGTTTCCACCAAAACCCCATGGGCTCAGCGACTTGTTCCTGTCACAACGTCATAGCCAATCTGTGGACCGACATTGGTGCCATTGGTCGCGGTTACGGTTATCGATGTTGCAGCCGTACTGCTGCTATCAATCCATGCGACGTTTGTGTTGCTATTGTTACCTACGAGCCCGCCGACAAAATCATTCCCTGTCACCGAATTATGGGTGGCTGAGCTTGTACTGATTGTGCCGCTATTGCTGTTATATCCAACCAAGCCCCCAACATAGTTGCCGCTACCGGAGACTGTGGTAGTGGCGGTTCCGGCAAAACTGTTGCTCACTGCCCCAGAATTGTAGCCAATTAGTCCACCAATGTAGGAGCCTCCTACAACATTTCCAATACTTCCCGAGTTGCTGTTATTGCAACTTCCGTATTGACTGTCATCTTCTGATCGATTGCTGCTCGATTTGGTGACGACAATACTGGCACCGGTGCCCGCTACGCTGCCGGTTGCAACGCCGTTTGTCACTGAACCAGTGTTGTAGCCAATCAATCCGCCAATATACGAGTTCCCGTTAACGTTGCCTGAAGCAAAGCTGTTAGTGCCTATCGATCCTCCGTTATACCCCACCAGACCACCAATGTTGTTACCAGAGGAACCGCCACCCTGGCTTCTACCGGAATCACTGGAATCACCTGAATCAGTGGAATCACCATAATGCTGCTGGCTGCCACTATGATCTGATCTGCTGTTACTGGAAGAAGCACTGCCACTTGTAGATGCGATTCCCGTACCGGTGACATTGCCCGAAGCAAAGCTGTTACTGCCAATCGATCCGCTGTTGTACCCCACCAGTCCGCCAACGTTATTGGCTGAACCGGTCACATTACCTGAGGTGTAGCTATTGTCTCCAACCGATCCGCTGTTGAATCCCACCATGCCACCAACATTGTTACCCGAACCGGTGACGTTACCAGAAGCATAACTGTTACTTCCGATCGTTCCCTTGTTGTAACCCACCACTCCCCCAATGCTGCTTCCAGTACCATCCACATTGCCAGAAGTGAAACCATTATTCCCGATCGAGCCGCTGTTATAGCCTACCAGCCCGCCAACGTTGCTGCCTGCCGTATTGCCTGCATTACCATGTTGTCCGCTGCCATCTTCAGATTCATTGCCGCTGCTCATCCTGCTGCTGGAGGCAGCATTGGCGCTGGAACTGCTTACGTTTCCTGAAGCAAAACTGTTATTGCCAATCGTTCCGCTGTTGTACCCCACCAGCCCGCCGATGTTGCTGCCGGAGCCAGAGACATTCCCTGAGGCGAAATTGTTGTCACCAATCATTCCGCCATTGAAGCCTACCAGGCCTCCGATGTAAGAACCGGCGGACACATCGTGTGAATCGGTGCTGCCACAACTGCCGGGTTGGCCGTTGCCCTGAACCAGGGCACTACTGCCGCCTGTTACATCACTGGTAACAACGACATTGCTCAGCAACCCACGGTTGTAACCCACCAATGCGCCGACATATGAACCCCCGGCAACACTGCCTCCGATAAGGCTTACATTCTGCACTACTGAATTCTTACCGGTATAGCCAAAAAGGCCAACATAAGCAGCCGATGGCCTATTGATGGTGAGATTGGTGATGGTGTTTCCCAGCCCATTGAATTCGCCATTAAAGCCGTTGTTCGAATTGCCTATAGGCGAGAATCCTGCACCACCAAACCAACTGGACGTTGCAGTAGCATCAATATTGCTACCAAGTGCATAATGCCCCGAGAGATTGGCCTCCATTCCTTGCAAATCCGTCCCGGTAGTACTATTAGCAATACCCAGACTGTTAATCACGGTATAAATTGCGCCGCCTATGGAAAGGCTGGGATTTGTCCCCGACAAGGTGATGCTGGAGCCATTACCAAGCATAAATTTTCCTACACCGCTTGCGGCTTCCGTACCATTTGCAGTGTTGGGATTGATCATGAGGCCAGCCGTATTGCCCGTTGCCGCAATATTGGCATTGACGTTGACATTATTTGAGGCAACGAGTGTCAAGACAGTATTGGCGCTCCACGAGACTGGGTCATTAACATTCACGTTTCCAGCCCCCGCACTGCTCCCGCTGCTGCTTTGCAGTATGACGCTGGTTGTTCCGAGATTGGCAGAAAGTGTAGCCCCAGTGGTGTCGCCACCGGTTGCTGCAACCGTGTAATCCTGGGGATCAACCAACCAAGTACCCGTTTTACCTTCGGCGGCCTGGGTAGTGACCTTGGCATCGTTCATCACCTTGACGCTGGCAGCCGAAGTTTCGATAAACCCTCCGTTTCCACCCCTGGGGGCACCCGCATCCAGCGTGCCACCGACAATGACTGTCCCCGCGGTCATTCCACCTAGCAAGGTAATCGTACCGTTGTGATTTTCAACAGTATGCGCTTCGATTACGCCCGTATTGTTGACGACACTATTCAGTAATGCATCCTTGGCTCCAGCAGTCATGATGACCTGACCGCCATCGGCGCGGAGAAGCATATGGTTCTCGGCGAGATTGTTTAGTGTGCTTTGATCCACCTGCAAATGGACAAGACTGCTCCCGTTGAACGTCAGTGTAACGGCGCTCCCAGCACCAAGCGCTACCGTGCCTAGCTGGGCAGTAATCAAGCCCTGGTTGCTGACATGGTTTCCAACCAGCGCCACGTACCCACCGCTTGCCGCATTGAGGATTCCCTGGTTGACGATGCTACCCGTGCCACTGCCGCCAAATATTTTAGCCGCTCCGTTCACAGTTGCCTCGTTGAATTCCAGGGTTGACGCCACCAACCCCCCCACATTCACCTGGGCACCTTGTCCAAACAGGATGCCGTTTGGATTGATCAGATAGACCTGGCCATTGGCATTGATCTGTCCCAGTATCTGAGTTCCATTCGTATCGAAGATACGGTTGACAGCAACCGCACTGGTGGAAGGCTGGAGGAAATTCACTGACTCCTGTGGTGCAATGTTAAAACCCTGCCAGTTCAGGGACAGATTCGAACTTGATTGGTGAATGGTGGTCGTGGAACCGGACTGTGAAATGCTGCCTGCGCCGGCAACGATTTGCCCTCCGATTGGCGCTGCCTGTACGGCGGATGCGGAAGCAACCAAAACTGCCATAATCCAGACATTCAATGCGCCGTCAGGTTTGGCACGGACTACGCGCTTCGTCAGTGAGATAGTTTTCATGATCAATCCCCTAAGTACTACTCATAGTTGAATCGGTACCAAACGGCACCACGATTTTTAGAAGAGTAGTGTCATTCTGATACCTCGCACATGTCAACAGTATTAAAGGAAACTTCCGGATATTTTTACGCATGGTGTCGTATGACCAACCGTAGATTTCAGCCTTGTCGCCGCAACCTGACAGACAAACTCGTATTTTCCATGTAAGCGCTTTTATTACGGACGGTTTTGCTTCAGGGCTCCTGCAGGCAAATGCTCAAGCTCGCCAGCGTGGCGTCCACCAAATGCTTAAATTCGGCATCACTGATGGTATAGGGGGGCATGAAATACACTGTCGAGCCTATGGGTCGAAGCAGCAGCTCGTGTCGCAATGCGGTGCGATGAAAGACCCTGGAAAAATCGGCGCGCTCACAAGCCACATCAAAGGCCCAGATCATGCCACGCTGGCGAAAGTTTCGAACCCCAGGATGCGCACGCAACGCCGCAGTCATGGAGGCAAACTGCGCCTGACGGGACTGATTGACCTCAATGACCCGATCCTCTTCAAAAATGTCCAGCACTGCCAATGCAGCGCGGCAGGCCAGCGCATTGCCGGTATAAGAATGGGAATGCAGAAAACCTCGACCCATCTGGTCATCATAAAAAGCCTGGTAAATCTCATCGGTGGTCATCACTACCGAAAGGGGCAGGAAGCCACCCGTAATGCCCTTTGACAGGCACAGGAAATCTGGTGTAAAGCCTGATTGTTCATGTGCAAAAAATGTTCCCGTACGGCCAAAGCCCACGGCAATTTCGTCCGCAATCAAGTGAACGCGATATTCCTGACACACCTGATAGACCTGGCGCAGGAATTCGGAATCATGGAAAACCATCCCTGCTGCAGCCTGGATCAAGGGCTCAACAATAAGCGCCGCAGTCTGCTCATGGTGCCGTTCCAGATGGTGCCTGAGTGCCTCCAGGCTGCGACGCCCTGCCTCCGGACCCAGGCGCGAATCCGGGCTGGGCAGGATGACGCTATTCCTGATGAGTGGCGCATAGGCCTCGCGAAACAGGGGAACATCCGTGACGCCCAAGGCACCCAGTGTTTCGCCATGGTAGCTGTTTGCCAGGGCGATGAATCCGGTTTTGGTAGGGCGCCCCTGATTACGCCAGAAATGCGCGCTCATCTTAAGCGCCATTTCGGTGGCGGAGGCGCCATCCGAACCATAAAAACAGTGGCCCAGCTGGTGCTTTGTCAGCGCCGACAGACGCTCTGAGAGTTGCACCACGGGCTCATGTGTAAATCCGGCCAACATCACATGCTCCAACTGGCCCAACTGAGCCTGAAGGGCTGCGACAATGCGGGGATTCAGGTGGCCGAACAGGTTGACCCACCAGGAACTGACGCCATCCAGATAACGCCGACCGTCGTAGTCATACAACCATACCCCTTCACCACGCCGAATGGGAATGATTGGAAACGACTCGTGCCATTTCATCTGGGTGCAGGGGTGCCAGACTGCGGCCTGGCTGCGCTGGAGCAAATCCTGATTGTTCATGCCAGGGACCTCAATGCTGACAGCAGCTCATCCACATGTTCCACACCATGATTGGCCGAAAGTGAAATTCGCAAGCGCGCGGCACCCTCCGGTACCGTCGGCGGGCGAATGGCAGGCACCCAGATGCCACGGTCACGCAGCGCATCGGCAATTCTCGTCACTGTAAAGTTGTCGCCCAAGACAAGGGGGTGAATCGCGGTCACTGATGGCAGGGCTGTCCAGGGCAAACCCTTCAAGCCATTCTGCAAGCGCGCCCCCAACACGCGCAGGCAGTCACGCCGGAACTCATCCTGACGGATGCGATTGAGGCTGGCAAGACAAGCCGCTGCCAGAACGGGCGGTGTGCCCGTGGTAAAAATGTAGGTTCGTGCGCGCTGCATCAGCCATTCGATGACGTCGGCCGAGGCTGCAACAAAGGCGCCATAAACACCGGCAGCCTTACCCAACGTAGCCATGTAGATCACCCGCGTGGAGCGAATGCCAAGATGAGACAGGGTCCCTTGCCCTTCCTTGCCCAGAACGCCAAACCCATGTGCATCATCCACCAGAACGCGGGCATCATACTGCTCGGCCAACGCGACAATGGTTTTCAGAGGGGCCACATCGCCATCCATGCTGAACACGGCATCCGTGATGATCCATTTTTCAAAGGCTTTGGATTGCTTCAGGGCACCTTCCAGCGCTGTCATGTCTCCATGCGCGTAGATGTTGACGTCACCCGCCCGCGAGAGGCGAATGCCGTCAATCAGACAGGCATGGTTCAACGCATCGGAAAACACGGCAGCGCCTGCATCCACCAACGCAGGGATTATGCCAAGGTTGGCCATGTAACCGGTAGAGAAATGCAGTACACGTTCATACCCCAGCCACTGCGCCAACTCGGTTTCCAGGGTGGCCACAGGCTCGCTATGGCCGCTGATCAAGGCTGAAGCCCCAGAGCCAAGGCCAAAGCGATCCAGGGCCCGATGGGCCGCCAAGGCGAGATCGGGGTGGTTGGCAAGCCCCAGGTAATCATTGGACGCAAAGGCCAGTAATTTCTGTCCGTTCACTGTCAAGACGGCCTCCTGGGACCCTTCAACAGTGCGGCGCTGGCGTAACAGCCCCTGTTCGCGAAGGTCGCGCAATTTGTCATCAAAGGAGTTCATTACAAGATTATAACCATGCGGTCTTTTGCGGCAGGGCAGCAAAGACTATAATTCAACGATTTGGATCACTAGCGGTTGATACGACACCATGGCAGCCATAGGTACGGAAAAAGTGCTTTCAGTTCATCACTGGAATGAAACCCTGTTTAGCTTCACCACCACGCGCGATCCTGGTTTGCGCTTCGAAAACGGTCATTTTGTCATGATTGGACTTGAGGCAGAGGGCAAGCCGTTGATGCGCGCTTACAGCATTGCCAGCGCCAATTACGAGGAACACCTGGAGTTTCTCAGTATCAAGGTCCAGAACGGTCCGCTCACGTCCCGACTTCAGCACATCCAGGTGGGCGATGACATTCTTGTCAGCCGCAAGCCCGTAGGTACGCTGGTTACCCATGATCTACTGCCGGGAAAGCATGTGTACCTGTTTGCCACCGGCACAGGACTTGCCCCTTTCATGAGCATCATCAAGGATCCCGAAACCTACGAAAAGTTTGAAAAAGTGATCCTGGTGCATGGCGTGAGGCAAGTCTCTGAACTAGCCTACCGGGAATTCATCCAGCATGAATTGCCCAACAACGAATATTTTGGCGATGAAGTTCGCCAAAAGCTGATTTATTATCCCACGGTGACCCGCGAGGAATTCGAAACCACCGGACGAATCACCACGCTGATCGAGACCGGGCAGTTGTTTTCCGACATCGGACTGAAGCCCCTGGATCCGGCTGTGGACCGCGCCATGATCTGCGGCAGTCCGGGTATGCTCAAGGACATCTCCGCCCTGCTCGATGCGCGCGGTTTTGAGATTTCAGGCGGCGTTGGAGAGCCTGGCGACTACGTCATCGAACGCGCCTTCGTCGAGAAATAGCGCCAGCATTACGCAGTTTCCTCGTGTGGCGTCGGTGACGGCGCTGTCGAGCGATTTCCACCCATGGCGGCATACATGGCCGGCACCACGAACAGGGTAAACAGGGTGCCGATGGACAGTCCGGTAAAGATGACCAAACCCATGGACCGCCGACCCGCCGCTCCCGCGCCCGATGCCAGGACCAGGGGCAACACGCCAAGTACCATGGCCGCAGTGGTCATCAGAATGGGCCGCAGACGCACTGAAGCCGCTTCCACCACCGCCTCAAGCCTGCTCTTGCCGGCAAGCTGCAGCTGATTGGCAAATTGCACGATCAGGATGCCATGCTTGCTGATCAGCCCCATCAGGGTGACGAGCCCAACCTGAGTGTAGATATTGAGTGTCGCTACACCCAGGTTGATGAAGATCAGCGCGCCAAAAAGCGCCATGGGCACTGACACCAGAATCACCACGGGATCGCGAAAGCTTTCGAACAGCGCAGCCAGCACCAGGAACACCATCAGTACTGCAAACAGCAGGGTCACCACAAAGCCACCCGACTCCTTCATGTATTGGCGCGAAGCTCCGGAGTAGTCTATACCATAGCCCACTGGCGCAACTTCTTGCGTGGTCTTCTTCAGAAACTCCAGGACATCCGCCTGGGAAACCAGGGGTGTTGCCACCCCGGCTATGGTCGTGGCATTAAGTTGTTGGAAATGGCTCACGGTCTCGGGCACTATACGCCGCTCCAGGGTGCTGACCGTGCCTGCCGTCATGAGCGCGCCTGATGCGGTTTTGAGATGGTAATCCAGCACCTGATCCGGATTAAGGCGGTCCACCTGCTGCACCTGAGGAATGACCTTATAGGATCGGCCACCCATGGAAAAATAATTGACGTAACCGCCGCCCAGAGCCCCACTGAGCGTGGAGCCAATGTCCTGTTGGGTCATCCCCATGGCGCTTGCCATATCGCGATCCACCTTGACGGTGGTCTGTGGCTTGTCGATCTTGAGGTCGGCATCCACAAAAAAGAACATACCACTATGCCGGGCCTTGTCCAGAATCTTCTGGGTCACCTCATTGAGGTTTTGAAAGGGCTCAGTTGTATTGATGACAAACTGCACCGGAAGTCCCTGCGTCCCCGGCAATGGTGGAAACTGGAAGGCTGCCACACGCGCACCGGGCAAAGCGGCCCATTTATTCTGAAGGTCCTTCTGCAACTCATCCGCCGAGCGGTGACGCTGGTCCCAGGGTTTGAAAACGGTGCCACCCAAACCCTGATTCAGGACGGGTGAACCGGTAATCTGGAACATCTGTGCGTATTCCGGTTCTGATTTGGCTATGGAGTACAGCGTTTGCGCATAGGTTTGCATTTCATCCGCGGTTGCATTGGCAGGCCCCGTCATGGAATACAGCACAATACCCTGGTCCTCTGGTGGGGCAAGCTCTTTCGCAGAGGTCATGAACAGGTAAACGGTGGTGAGCAACAGCAAGCCACCCATCGCCACCAGCACCGTTCCGGTTTGCAAGGCGCTGGTCAGGGTCTTTTGATAGCGTCGATGCAGCGCATCGAAAGTGCGGTCCAGAAACGCCACAAAGGCGTGTTCGTGCTCATCGGTCTTGAAAAAACGCGCGCACATCATGGGAGAGAGGGTGAGCGCAACGATGCCAGAGACCGTAACGGCACCGGCCAGGGTAAAGGCAAACTCGGTGAACAGCGCGCCTGTCAGGCCCCCTTGAAACCCGATGGGGATGTAAACGGCGATCAGAACGACGGTCATGGCAAGGATCGGCCCGCCCAATTCGCGTGCTGCCAGGAGTGCCGCCTCCAGGGGAGATTTGCCCTCCTCCTTCATATGGCGATCCACGTTTTCAACCACAATGATGGCATCGTCCACAACCAGGCCAATCGCAAGCACCAGGGCCAGCAAGGTGAGCAAGTTGATGGAATAACCCAGCATCAGCATGATGAGGAAAGTGCCGATCAGCGACAACGGCATCGCGATCACAGGAACCACAACTGCACGCAGGCTGCCCAGGAAGAGAAAAATCACCGCGGTGACGATGAGCAGCGCTTCCAGCAGCGTCTTGGCCACTTCCTTGATGGAGGAATTGATGTACTCCGTGGAATCGTAGACAATTTGCCCCGTCAACCCCGTCGGCAATTTTGCCTGCAGGGATGGAAAGGCGGCGCGTACCCGATCGGCCACTTCCAGCACGTTGGCTCCCGGAGCCACCTTGATTCCAATGAATACGGATTTCTGGCCGTCAAAGGCCACGTTGAAATCGTAACTTTCTGCACCCAGCGTCACGTTGGCCACATCCTCCAGGCGCACCAGCGTGTTGCCCTTCTGACGGACCACCAACTGCTTGAATTCTTCAACGCTATGCAGATCGGTTCCCGAGGTGAGGTCCACACTGACCGCCTGGCCCTTGCTGGAACCTATCCCTGCGAGATAGTTATTGGCAGCCAGGGCATTGCTCACGTCCGCCGCCGTCACGCCGAACGCTGCCATCCGGGCTTCATCCAGCCAGGCACGAAGTGCAAAATTGCGCGCACCCAGAATTTCGGCTGTCTGTACACCGTCCAGGGAATCCAGCTTGGGCTTGACTTCACGCAGGAGAAAATCGGTCACATTGTTGGTGGGCAAGACCTTGCTGTAGAACCCCATGTACATGGAGTCGATGGTCTGGCCAATCTGAACGGTCAACACGGGCTGCTGCGCCTGGGCAGGCAGCTGGTTGCGAACCGAACTGACCTGGGTGTTGATCTCCGTCAGTGCCTTGTTGGCATCATAGTTAAGACGGAGAGTGGCCGTAATGATGGAAACGCCCATCAGGCTATTGGAGGATAGATAATCGATCCCCTGCGCCTGAGCAATGGCGGACTCCAGTGGCTGCGTAATAAACCCGGCCACTGTCTGGGCATCTGCGCCGTAGTAATTGGTGGTGATGGTGACTACGGCGTTCTGGGTGCGCGGGTATTGGTTGACGGGCAAACCGAATACGGCGCGCAGCCCCAATACCAGGATCAGCAAGCTGATGACGACCGACAATACCGGCCGGCGAATGAAAATATCAGTAAAGTTCATGGGTAGACCCGGCTCACTTTTCCTGCGGCGTCGGTGCCGGATCGTTGGGGGGAGACTGCTGATTGTTGACGATGAGCGGCGTTCCCGTTGTCAACTTGATCTGCCCGCTTGTCACCACCGTCGCGCCAGCCTCGAGACCGGACATGATGGCCACCTGATCGCCGCGTGTTGCCCCGGTGGTCACAAAGACCTGTTCCGCGACCAATCCCGTGCCGGCAGGCTTGGATGCGGTCTTGACCACAAAAACGGTGGCACCGTAGGGATTAAAGGTTACGGCTGATTGCGGCAAGGTGATGAGGGACTGCTTCTCGCCGTGAACCAGGCGAATCTTTCCGAACATGCCGGGCAAAAGCTCCTGACGCGGATTTTCCAGCTGCGCTTCGACGGCGATGTTGCGCGTACCGGCATCGACCAGCGGACTGATCGCGGAAATTTTCCCACCAAAGACCTTGTCAGGCCAGGCATCGGCGCTTAGCGACACTTTCCTTCCCACGCCGAGTTGACTGATCTGCTGCTGGGGGACGGTAAAATCCACCAGGATGGGGGTGATTTCCTGCAAGGTCACTATTTTGTCGCCTGGGTTGAGAAACTGCCCGGGATTGATGGTGGAAATGCCCAGCTTTCCGCCGAATGGCGCAACCAGGGATTTCTTCGCCAGCAGCGCACCCTGTTGTGCCCATTGCGCCTCCTTGCTTTGCAGATCGGCGGTATCGGTGTCAACTTGTGCCTGGCTGATGGCTTGTGCAGCCAATTGTGCGCGATCCCGATCAAGGGTGATTCGCGCCAGCTGCACGCTGGCCTCGAGCGACTTCAATTGCGCCTTTTCAGCATCGTTCACAAATTCCACCAGGACATCGCCCGCCTTGACGCTTTGCCCTGAGGTAAAGGCGAGGCGGCGAACCGTACCTGCCACTTCAGGGCTGATGTCCACGCCCCTGACTGCGCGTAGCGTCCCTACGGCCTGCAATTCCGGAATCCATTCCGAGCGACTGGCCACCATGGTGGTCACCGTTTGCGGAGGTTCTCCGGAGGAGGCCATGAACTTGCGGATCATGCTGCCTTTGAAGAGGTTGAACGCAACGACCCCGCCGACCAGCACGGCCACAAGGATCAGCATGATGATCATTCGCTTTTTAAAGGATGGGGCTGATTGCATTTTTTCGCTCATTGGACAGATCGCTTTCTGCAGCTATGGATTTAAGGAATCACGCTACCTTCGTTCCACCAGCCCCCGCCCATGGCGAGAAAAAGTGCAGCCGAGTCGGCCAGGCGCGCCGCCTGGGCCTGAATCAATGCCAGCTGGGTTTGGTTATCGCGTTCTTCAGCACTCAACAACGTCAAAAAGCTGATGCCGCCGCTTGC
Organism: Pseudomonadota bacterium; assembly: GCA_021805725.1. The sequence continues at coordinate 11,779 of JAJZEH010000042.1, forward strand.
ATACTGTGCCTGGGCCAAGGTCAAACTGCGCCGCGTTGCCCCAGCTGCGTCAGCCTGTGCTGACAAGGCGGCAGCGTCGGATTCAAGCGCACGCAACACGTCGGCCACATTCTGGAATGCATTGAGAACCGTCTGTCGGTATTGGGCTGCCGCTTGATCCAGTGCTGCCTGGGCGGCGCGTTGTTCGGCCTGAAGGGCGCCCCCACGAAACAGGGGCTGGACCAGATTCCCGCCAAGGCTCCAGATCGTGGAGCCCGTGTTGAACAGGTCACCGGGGCGTGTTGCGATGGATCCAAAACTGGCAGAGAGTGTGACGTTGGGATAGGCTCCGGCGATGGTCAACCCCAGATTGGCCGTGGCCTGATGCAGTTGCGCTTCGCTGACCAGGATATCCGGGCGTTGTCTCACCAGCGCCGATGGTACGGAAACCGGGAGTTGCTGGGGTAGCGTGAGGTCCTTGAGTTCGAAACGGGGCAAACCGCCTTCACCAGGAAATTTACCCACATATACTGCCAGCTGATGGCGCGTTTGGGCCAATTGCTTTTGCAGGCCCGGTATCGTGGCATGCGTCTGTGCCAGAGTGGCGCGCTGGATCTGGACTTCGGTTTGTGAAATGGCGCCCAGCCTTTCCCGGGTCTCGAGAATGCCCAAGGTCCTGCTTTCAAGCTGTTCCACGGCCTCCATCGCGTGCAATTGTTCACGCAAGGCAGCCTCGCGAATTGCCGTCGTGACGATGTTCGCCGCAAGTGTCACACGCGCAGCCTGAAGCAGGTAGCGCTCGGCATCCACCTGCGCTTCCATGCTTTCCACCTGACGACGATTGGCACCAAAAAAATCCAGGGTATAAGAAACATCCACCGATGCATTGGTCAGACTGAAGGTGTTCGGACTTCCGGGAAATCCAAAAGCCTCCGGCGACAACCGTTGACGGGTTTCTCCGGCTTGCGCACTGATTGCGGGCACCATCAGGTTGCTGCGTTCCGCGTTGGTTGATTCGCGGGCACTGTTCAACGCGGCTTCGGCTGCAGCAATCGAGGGATTGTTTTTCAGACCGGCTTCAATCAGTTCGTTGAGCGCCGTGGAATGAAAGAGCTTCCACCAGTCGGCTTGCACCACCTGATCGGAGTTCAAAGTCTGAAGCTTGTCCTGATTCGCTGCCACTGCAGGCTGATCGCCTTCAGTGTACCGGGCCACGCCAGGTGCAGCCGGCATGCTGAAATCCGGGCCTACCATGGTGCAGCCGGCAAGCAGCATCACAAGCAGGATCGAAAGCGCAGATGAATAGTCAGAGCGTTTCATTCGATATCTTCCACCGAGCCAGTGCTTCATTGTCGGATTCACGCGCATCCACCCAACGATCTCCTGCAGGCGTCGTCTCCTTTTTCCAGAATGGCGCTCGCGTTTTCAAGGCGTCCATCAAATATTGGCAGGCATCGAAAGCGTCACTCCGATGCGAACTGGTGACGGCCACCAAAACAATGGGGTCACCAGGAAGAAGCTTTCCCACGCGATGTATGATCAAAGCGTCAATAATCTGCCAACGCTGGCGCGCCTCGCTTTCAAGCGATGATAGCGCCTTTTCAGTCATGCCCGGGTAATGCTCCAGGGTCATCTGGCTTACGGCCTGGTTGTCGTTCAGGTCGCGCACCATTCCGACAAAACTGGCCAGAGCGCCAACTTGTGCGTCATTGCCACGCAGCTTCAGAATTTCGTGGCCCATGTCAAACGGTTCCTGTTGCACGCGAACGGTCATCTCGCCTTATCCCCCAGTGACCGGCGGAAAAAATGCCACTTCGTCCTCATTGTGCAACACGGTATCAAAAGTGACCAATTGTTGATTGACGGCTACCTTGAGGGTGCGCTGTTCAGAAAGGGCCTCGGCCCAGACTCCTCCGCGAGCGCGCAACCTGGCCGCGAGGTCTGAAACCGTGGCTGTCGAATCGAGGAGCACGGTCTCCGATTCGCACTGAAGGGCTTCGCGAAGCCGGGCAAAATAGCGCACCTGAATGGCACAGGATGCGTGACGATGTTTCGGTGTGGCGAGATCGAAGCGACGCACGATGAAATGTGCGATGGCCTCTGGATTGTTGATGTCAAGACATGGAAGCAGGCCGGGCTGGTGCTCGTCGGTGACCAAAGCGATGATCCAGGGGTCGTCGCCATCCAGTCTGGGTGAACCTTGCGCACGACGCCATACCTCAAGTTTTGGAATGGGATCCTTCTTGAATCCTTCCACGATGACAAGGTCGCAAGGCGAAAGTCGCTCAATGAGGGTATCCAGAGAGGGTTCGGGAGCCCCTCGAAGTTCATGCATCAGGGCCCACCTCTGGTCGGACGCCACCATGACCTCGGTGGCGCCAGCCTGGCGGTGCCGCCAGGAATCCTTGCCTGGCACGTCCACGTCAAAGTGATGGTGCGCATGCTTGATCAATGACACCTTCACGTCCCATGAAACAAGCAATGCAATGACCTGTTCGATCAATGTGGTTTTTCCAGAGCCAGAGTACCCTGCAAACCCGATGACTGCGCTCATGATTTCTCCTGGTCAGAATCGCCTTCTTCCGCAAGTAGGCGCGCAGCGCTCAAGGTACCAGGCTGCAGCAAGTCATCCTGGGCCACGGTCTGCAGCTCAACCCTGTGGATCTGTCCAAAACGCCGGGAAATTTTCTGGCTGGAAATATGGACCTCATCCACGTCATTGGAAGCCTGCTTGATATGGTTGGCCAGCTTTTTCATGCGGTCTTCAAATCGGCCAAAATCAACGGCAAGGACTCCCAAGGCCTCCTGGATGATATGCACCTGTTTGCGCGTTTCAACGTTTTTCAGGACAGCATGAACGGTATTCAAGATGGCCATCAGCGTCGTGGGGGACACGATCCAGACCCGACGCTTCATTGCATATTCCACCACATCGGGATGGCTCCCGTGAATTTCCGCAAAAATCGCCTCGGCAGGGACAAACAACAGCGCGCCCTCACTGGTCTCCCCCGGGATGATGTATTTATCCGCGATGGCATCCACATGGGCTTTTACGTCATTGCGAAACTGACGCAGGGCCGCTTCACGCGCGGCAGGCTGTTGGTCGGACTGCACCAGCCGCGCATAATTTTCCAACGGGAACTTGGAGTCAACACCAATGTTTCCCGTAGGCTCTGGCAAGCGCAGCAGGCAATCCACGCGCACCCCTGTGGAGAGGACACTTTGGAATTGATAGGCGTTGGGCGGCAGGATGTTACGAACGATGTCCTCGAGTTGTACTTCGCCAATCGCGCCACGGGCGCGTTTGTCCCCCAGTAGCGACTGCAAGCTGACCACATTGGTTGCAAGACCGTCGATCTTCTTTTGGGCTTCGTCGATGGTGGATAGGCGTTGCATGACGGAGACAAAAGTTTCGTTGGTCTTCTTGAACCCCTCGTCCAGACGTTCTGTCACCTTGCCGGAAATCTGGTCCAGACGCTCATCCACGCGACGCAGCAGGGACTCGCTTTTCTCCATCAGGCGTTCCAGCATGTCCACCCGCAACTTCTCGATTTGCTCGCGGGTCATGGTCAGTTCACGCGTTATGGACTCGCGTAGCCGGTCAGCGGCCTCGGACTGGTTGCTGGACAAGCGGTCACCCTGCCTCACCAGTCCATCCTGCATTTCGGTCTGCAGTTCACGATGGCGCGTTTCAAGCAGACTGACCAGCCCGGGAGAATCTTCTCCCAATTGGTGCCCCAACTGATCCAGGCGCCGGTGCAGTGCATATAGCCCCCAAACCAGGACCAGAACGACAAAGAGGATCAGGAGCAGTTCAGGCAGCATCCACTACCTCAAACCAGCGAAACCACGTCACGCGCTGCGCGCTTGCGTTCATGCTCGAGAAGGTACCTCTTGCGGATGCGGATGTTTTTGGGAGTGATTTCCACCAGCTCGTCGTCGTTGATGAATTCAATCGCGGACTCCAGGGTCAGGGCCACGGGTGGCGTCAGCACTACGGCTTCGTCCTTTCCTGCAGCGCGCACGTTGGTGAGCTGCTTGCCCTTAATGGGGTTGACCACCAGATCGTTGTCACGGCTGTGGATGCCAATGATCATGCCTTCATAAACGCGATCACCCGGAACCACGAACATGCGTCCGCGTTCCTGCAGTTTCCAGAGGGCATAGGCGACAGCTTCGCCTGCTTCTGCGGAGATCAGCACGCCATTGCGACGGGAAGCGATTTCCGGTTTCATGGGGGCGTATTCGTCGAATACGTGACTGAGCAATCCGGTACCGCGGGTCAGCGTCAAAAACTCGGATTGAAAACCGATCAGTCCACGTGCAGGGATGCGATAGTCCAAGCGAACCCTGCCCCGACTATCCGACTGCATGTCCTGCAAATCGCCGCGACGCTCGCCCAGGGCCTGCATGACCGGCCCCTGATGCGACTCTTCCACGTCCACGGTCAGCATCTCGAAGGGCTCACACTTCTGGCCATTGACTTCCTTGAGCAGTACGCGCGGACGGGAAACCGCTAGCTCGTAGCCTTCACGGCGCATGTTTTCCAGCAGGATGGTGAGGTGCAGCTCGCCACGGCCAGAGACCAGGAAAACATCGGTGTCCTCGGTTTCCTGAACACGCAGGGCCACGTTGCTCATCAGTTCACGATCAAGCCGTTCGCGTACCTGGCGGCTGGTCACGAACTTGCCTTCCTGACCTGCAAAGGGCGAGGTATTGACCTGGAAATTCATGGTCAGGGTTGGTTCATCCACAGCCAGCATGGGGAGGGCTTCCGAACGTTCGGGGTCAGCAATCGTCACGCCGATGCCAATGTCCTCGATGCCATTGATCAATACAATGTCTCCTGCTTCGGCGCTTTCAAACTGAACGCGCTCCAGCCCCTTGAAGCCCAGAACCTGGTTGACCCGTGCCTTCTTGACGGCACTTCCCGGCCCGCGCAACACGGCCACTTCCTGGCCAGGATGCAGGCGCCCGCGACGAATGCGGCCGATGCCGATACGTCCCACGAAGCTTGAATAGTCGAGGGAGATGATCTGCAGTTGGAGCGGCCCCTCCGGGTCGCCGGCCCGTTCTGGCACGTGCTTGACGATGGCTTCAAAAAGCGGGCGCAAATTCTCGCCCGGCTGGGTCGGATCAAGAGAGGCATACCCTTGCAGCGCCGAGGCGTAAACCACTGGAAAATCCAGTTGCTCTTCAGTGGCACCCAGCTTGTCGAACAAATCGAAGGTGTGGTTGACCACCCAGTCCGGACGGGCGCCCGGCCGGTCGATTTTGTTCACGACCACGATGGGCTTGAGCCCCAGCGCCAATGCCTTGCGGGTGACGAAGCGGGTTTGCGGCATGGGGCCTTCCACGGCATCCACCAGCAAAAGAACGCCATCCACCATGGACAACACCCGTTCAACCTCGCCACCGAAATCGGCATGTCCCGGGGTATCCACGATGTTGATGTGCGTACCCTCATAGTTGACCGCGCAATTCTTGGCCAGAATGGTGATACCCCGCTCCTTTTCAAGATCGTTGCTGTCCATGATCCGTTCGGATACCTGCTGATGCGCGGCGAAAGTGCCGGATTGCTGCAAAAGCTTATCGACGAGCGTGGTTTTGCCGTGATCGACGTGGGCGATGATTGCGATGTTGCGAAGCTGACGGGCCATGGGGGATTAACCGGGTTAAATTCAAGCTCTCCATTCTATCATGCCAAAGGGGTTGCTTCGACTTAAAAAATTGGCGATAGTCGCTGGATGAAACAGCTTGCCCTGAAAATCGACGTGGATACCCTGCGCGGCACCCGAGAGGGCGTTCCGCGCCTGCTATCCCTGCTTCAAGCGCATACGGCCCATGCCACTTTTTTGTTCAGTCTGGGCCCAGACCACACGGGTCGTGCCATCAAGCGTGTGTTTCGCAAGGGGTTTTTGGGCAAAGTCCAGCGAACCTCCGTACTGGAACATTACGGTTTGAAGACATTGCTCTATGGCACCCTTCTGCCTGGACCAGACATTGGCCTTCGTGCCGTGACTATCATGCGGGCCGTCCAGCAAGCAGGATACGAGGTGGGTATCCACACCTGGGATCATGTGGCATGGCAGGATGGCGTTGCCCGGGCCTCGGCGCAGTGGACCAACGAACAGATGACACGGGCCGAACAGCGCTTTCTGGAAATCTTTGGCGCTCGCGCCCAGGTTCATGGTGCTGCAGGATGGCAAATGAACGACCAGGCCTTCCTGCATCTGGATCAAGCCGGAATCCGCTGGGCCTCTGATTGCCGCGGCACATCCCCCTTTTTTCCGGTCATCGCGGGTAGGCTGTTAACCTGTCCACAACTGCCCACCACTTTACCCACTCTTGACGAACTGATCGGACTGGATGGACTGGATGCAAACTCCGTTGCCGGACACCTGTTGCATTTGACCGAAGCAGCGCCAACCGCCGGACACGTCTTCACGTTGCACGCCGAACTGGAGGGGATGCGGCTTGCCCCGGTTCTGGACCAACTGATGCGGGGATGGCAACAACAGGGTTACCGTCTGGTATCGCTGGGAGAAATGGCCAGTACGCTGGACAACGCTGCCCTGCCCCACTGCCGCGTCATTCAGGGCATGGTACCAGGCCGTTCGGGAGAACTGGCGCTGCAAGGCGCGCCGGTTTAGCGCTTTCAACCCTTAACATAGGATCAGAATCATGCAACTTATGGAAATCGTTCCTGATTTCGAATTGCCCGCCACAGGCGAACAGCGATTTCATCTGTCCGCCATGCGTGGCGCACCACTCGTCCTTTATTTCTATCCCAAGGATGCCACCCCAGGTTGCACGGACGAGGGTTTGCAATTCAAGGGGCTCGATGAGCAATTTCGCGCGTTGAAATGCACCGTTCTCGGCATTTCGCGCGACAGCATAGGCTCACACGAACGGTTCAAGACCAAAATGGAATTTCCGTTCGAACTCCTGAGCGATGCGGACGAAGCGGTCTGCACCCTGTTTGGCGTGATGAAGCAAAAAAACATGTATGGCAAACAGGTGCGGGGCATCGAGCGCAGCACTTTCGTCATTGACGGTGAGGGCCGCCTGCGACGCGAATGGCGCGGCGTTTCCGTACCTGGCCACGCACAGGAAGTACTCGACTTCGTCAAGTCACTTTGATACTGTGGGCCTTGAGTTCAATCTGGAATCACTGCTAAATGGCTCGTAAATCTGCAGAATTGCCCAAGCTCTTCGTTCTTGATACCAACGTTTTGCTCCACGATCCCACCAGTCTGTTCCAGTTCGAGGAACATGACGTCTATTTGCCCATGGTGACGATCGAGGAACTCGACAACAACAAGAAGGGCATGACCGAAGTGGCGCGCAATGCGCGCCAGGTCAGTCGTTTTCTGGATGAAATCATCAGGCGAGCCAAAAAGGGCGATATCAGCGCAGGCATCCCGCTGGCTCGAGAGCACGACAAAACCCCTTCGGGCACCCTGTTTCTGCAAACGCTCAACGGTTCGGTCATACCCGCCTCGCTCTCGGGAGACAAGGCAGACAACCAGATTTTGGGCGTTGCCCTTGAACTCAAGCGCGCGCACACCACGCGCAGCGTCATCCTGGTCAGCAAGGACATCAACATGCGCATCAAGGCGCGTGCGCTGGGTGTCGATGCTGAAGATTATTTCAATGACAAGGTTCTCGAGGACTCTGATCTACTTTATACCGGCGCCAGCGAGCTGCCTCATGACTTCTGGGAAACCCATGGCAAGGACGTGCAATCCTGGCAGGAACACGGACGCACCCTATACCGGGTCAAGGGGCCTCTGGTACCGGGACTCCTGCTCAACGAGTTCGTTTATCAGGACCATGAGGACAAACCGTTTTATGCCATCGTCAAGGAACGCGACGGACAGTCTGCGGTACTGCAGACCGTCCGCGACTATGCGTCTCAGCGAAATAACACCTGGGGTATCGTCGCTGCCAATCGCGAACAGAACTTCGCGCTCAACCTGCTCATGGACCCCGAACTGGACTTCATCACACTGCTGGGCCAAGCCGGAACAGGCAAAACACTGCTGACACTGGCGGCCGGTTTGATGCAAACCCTGGAACACAAAACTTACTCTGAAATCATCATGACGCGGGTCACCGTTCCGGTGGGCGAAGACATCGGGTTTTTACCAGGGACCGAAGAAGAGAAAATGACGCCATGGATGGGTGCACTCGAGGACAATCTCGATGTCCTCAATAAAAGCGATGACGAAGCCGGAGACTGGGGAAGAGCCGCCACACGAGACCTGATTCGTTCACGGATCAAGATAAAATCCCTCAACTTCATGCGCGGCCGCACCTTCCTCAATAAATACCTGATCATTGACGAAGCACAGAATCTCACGCCCAAACAGATGAAGACCCTGATTACCCGTGCGGGGCCTGGAACCAAGGTGGTTTGCCTGGGCAACATCGCACAGATAGACACGCCCTACCTCACCGAAGGCAGCTCTGGGCTGACCTATGTGGTGGACCGGTTCAAGGGATGGCGTCACAGTGGACACGTGACGCTGCAACGTGGCGAACGTTCGCGCTTGGCCGACTATGCTGCCGAAGTGTTGTAAGCCCCGTTTCTGATGGCACTCGGCTTTTACACCATTCTGCTGGCACAGTTTCTCTCGGCACTGGCTGACAACTCGCTCTTGTTTGCAGCCATCGCCCTGCTCAAGGAACTGGCTGCTCCGCCGGAATACGTTCCCATCCTGCAACAATTCTTTGTAGTCTCCTACATCGTGTTGGCACCTTTCGTGGGCGCTTTCTCTGATGCGTTGCCCAAGGGACGCGTCATGTTCATCAGCAACCTCATCAAGCTGGCGGGCTGCCTGGCAATGTTGGGAGGGGTCAACCCGCTTTATGCCTATGCGCTGGTCGGGTTGGGTGCCGCCGCCTATTCGCCTGCCAAATACGGCATCCTGACCGAATACCTTCCCCCCAACCGACTCGTGGTCGCCAACAGCTGGATGGAGGGATTAACCGTGCTGGCCATCATTTTGGGTGCAGTGATGGGCGGTTTGATGCTCAAACCAGGACTGCCCCTCTATCTGCTGGCAAAAAATGGCATGGCTGCCCTTGGGTTTGTTCCCCTCACAGCGCCTCAATTTGCCATCCTGATGGTGCTGTTGTTGTACATCGCCGCAGCGGTCGCCAACCTGTACATTCCAAAAGTACACCGCGATCACAGCCTGCCGCGCAAAAACCCCTGGTACGTGGTCAAGGATTTTGCAGCTTCCTTCATGATGCTCTGGCGCGATCCGCTGGGCAAGGTTTCCCTTGCCGTGACCACTCTGTTCTGGGGCGTGGGCTCGACTTTACGTCTGATCGTTCTGGTCTGGGCCACCCTCCAGCTTCACTTCGATCTGGAAAAATCCACCCAGCTCACCGCAGTCTCGGCAGTGGGGATTGCCCTGGGTTCGATTGCGGCCGCCAAATGGGTCAAGCTGGAAAGTTCGCTCAAAGTGCTGCCGGTGGGAATTGCCATGGGTGCCGCCATACTGGGCATGCTGTTCGTAACCCAATGGCCCATCGCCGTAATCCTGCTCGTCATTGCAGGGGCCATGGGTGGGTTTTTCGTTGTCCCCATGAACGCATTACTGCAACATCGAGGACATCAACTGATGGGTGCGGGTCATAGCATTGCTGTCCAGAATTTCAATGAAAACATCAGCATACTTGCCATGCTGGGCGCCTACGCACTGGTGATCCGTACCGATTTGCCGCTAAGATCCATGATGCACAAAATCGGCCTTGAGACCCTGATGGGTCGTCCCCTGGTGGCAACGGAAGCCGCGTTTTATGCCAGTGTTGTGCTGCTGGGTCTGTTTATCAGCAGCCTCATGCTGCTGTTGTACCGTCGCTACCGTCACGTGGAATACACCGACTGAGCATCAGTTGCCGGGCCTGGCACAAATCCACCCAAGCCTTGGCTTTGTCGGCCGGGGTGCGCAACAGATAGGCAGGATGCCAGGTTACGACGAGCGGAATTTTTCCGAAATGATGCTGCTGAAGCCGCAAAGCGCCCAAGGTCCCATCCGTTTTCAGAAGTGCGTGCGCCGCAACCTTGCCCATGGCCACAATCACCGCCGGCTGGATCAAGGCAATTTGCCGGGCAAGGTAAGGCATGCAAGCAGCGCACTCCTCATCGGTGGGCGTGCGATTTTGCGGCGGTCGGCACTTCACCACATTGGCGATGTAGACATCTTCCCCTCGTTTTAACCCAAGGGCGCGAAGCATCTCGTCCAGCAATTTTCCTGCCGCGCCCACGAAGGGTTCGCCGCGCTGATCCTCTTCAGCGCCCGGACCCTCTCCAACAAACAGCCAGCGCGCCCGTTCGTCACCCACGCCAAATACAGCCTGCCGCCGGCCATGATGAAGGGAACAGCGCTGACAACCGGCGACCATTTCGCGTAATTCTGACCAACCCGCCTCGGCGGGCGTAGGGTCTGACGATGGAGCTGGGGCGGTGGGAAAGTCGGATACTTCAGCCTGTCCCGTGCCTTCACGGGCCTGTGAACGCATTACCCACTGCGGCCAAAGACCCAGTTCCCTCCATCGTGCTTCTTCCGGGTTCACAGCGGACTCCGCATCACGACAGCGTCTTCCCTGCCATGCAACGCGGGATAATATTGCTGGCGCACCCCGATTTGCTTGAACCCCGACTCTCGATACAGTTTGAGCGCGCGCGTATTGCCGTGTCGCACCTCCAGCAAGATCTGCGTGCAACCCAGCGCGCGCGCGCGACTCTTGGCCGCCTCGAGTAGCTGTTTTCCCCATCCTCGCCCCTGCCAGAGGGGATCGATCGTCAGGTTGAGCAGGTGCATTTCGTCCATGACCTGCATCATGAAGGCGTATCCCATCAATTGACCCTCCAGGCGGCAGGCAAGGCCCACATGACCCTGGCGCAGGGAATCGGACAAATTGCCGCGCGACCAGGGTATCGCGTAGGCACGCTGTTCGATGGCGAGCATGGCATCAATATCTTCCATACCCAGGTCCGTGATCACAGGGTGCTTCAGCGAGTCGAGTTTCATTTGGCGGCACGTTCCGCGCGCGTCAAAGCCACCTTGTCCCTCAAGTAGAGCGGTGCGGCCTGCTCTGGTGGCATCGCGAGGCCTGACTGAAATGCCTTGACCCCCAGAGTGGCCACATGGATCGCTTGCGGAATCAGGCCAGACTTTACCGGAAGCAGTTGTCCAGGCCAGGCCTGCGTCAAGGCTGACGAACACAATTCAGCCCCGCTGCCCACGGGCAGCCAAACCCCGTCAGGAAGTTGCGGCAACGGGTCCGGGTCACTCAGACAAGGCGTGATATGGGTGATCCATTGTCCGGCGATGAATTCGTAGGCCGCCACATAGATCTGATTCATGCGTGCATCCAGCGCAGCGACGACGCGCTCGTGCCCCGCTCCTTCTGCCAGCGCCAAAAGCGTTGAAACGGGCACGACCGGAATCTCCAGACCCAGCGCCAATCCCTGGGCCACACCACAGGCCATGCGCAGACCTGTGAATGCGCCTGGCCCCATGCCAAACGCGATGGCATCCAGTTGCAACGGGTCCACGCCTGCATCGGATAACAAATTTCGGATCATCGGCAACAGCGTTTCGGAGTGGGCCTGATGCGCCGGCCCCTGAAGACAGGACAGTACGCCATCCCGCCATAATGCTACGGAACAATGTTCAGTGGCCGATTCCAGTGCAAGCAGCTTCAATCTCACCCCATCCTGCGTTATCCTGCCCGGATGGGCAGGATAAAACCTGCATGATACATCCCTATGTGCCGCACTGTCGCCCATGCCGCCATCATGAGAAGTGTGCCGCCCATGGAACGGGATCGGTTAAAATGACCTTTTCCCCGTGGCCGCTGTAGTTACAAATTGAAACCGCACAGCCACCGAACACCGATAACATCACCAAGATGGAAAAACGACCTCAAAAAATACTGGTCCTGGACGACGACATGCGTCTTCGGGAACTTCTCAAACGCTATCTGACGGAACAGGGCTTTGCCGTCGATGCCGTACCTGATGCCGCCGCGTTGGGCCGACTCATGTCGCGCGAGCGTTTTGACCTGCTGGTGCTGGACCTGATGCTGCCTGGCGAGGATGGGTTGAGCATCTGTCGACGCATCCGTGCGGGCTCAAACAACATCCCCATCGTCATGCTCACGGCCATGGGCGATGACGTGGACCGTATCATGGGCCTCGAAATGGGTGCGGACGACTACATTTCAAAGCCCTTCAACCCACGCGAACTTCTGGCAAGGATTCATGCGGTACTGCGACGTCAGCCTGTATCCACCCTGCCCGGCGCACCAGGAACGCTTCACGATGGGCAGTCACTGATCCGCTTTGGCCCCTTTGAATTCAACCTTGCCAACCGCACGCTGGCAAAGAATGGAGAACCCATCAATTTAACCAGTGGCGAATACGCCTTGCTTCGAGTTTTGGTGAGCCACCCCAGAGACCCACTCTCGCGCGAAAAGCTCATGGATATGGCTAGGGGGCGGGAACATGAGGTTTTTGATCGCAGTATCGATGTGCAAATTTCCAGGCTGCGCCGCCTGATCGAGGAAGATTCCGGAAAGCCGCGCTATATCCAGACCGTCTGGGGTTTTGGATATGTGTTCGTCCCTGACGACGCTCCATGACTTTTTTTCCGAGATCGTTGCTGGGTCGCACGGTCCTGGTCATCGTTTTGACCGTGATCCTCACCCAGCTGGCGACCACTTTCGTCATTCGCCAGTTTTACGTAAAACCCCTGCTGGAACGCGCCCTGGATGACCGGGCAAACCACATCCAGACCATCGTTGCCACCATGGCTTTGTTGTCCAATGAACAACGCGCCACATTCATCAGGGATTTCGAAGATAGTGAAGGGGCCAGAATCCTGCCCTTCCTGCCTAATGCCCACACAGGAAGCCCCCCCGATCCTGACACGCGACTTGCCCGACTCGAAGAGCGGTTACGCAAGCTGATTTCACCCTCATCCCACATCCTGGTTTCGGATCGCAGCGATGCACCGGAAATCTGGATTTCACTGGAAACCCCAAGCGGCGAGTATTGGTACGTGACGCAGCGGCAGCGTTTTGACTCCGGCTTTCCGGTCAAATGGGGCATTATGTTGATGCTGGTGGTATTTGTTTCCGTAGTCGGCGTCTACCTTGGCGTCAGGCGCATCAACAGACCGCTGCGCGCGTTGACACGCGCAGCACACAGCATCGCCGAGGGGCATACCCCTGCACTGGTTGCAGAGTCGGGGGGGCCGCGTGAAATTCGCTCTCTGAGCGAGGCCTTTAATTCCATGCAAAAGGCGCTGCGCGAGTTCGAGTCCAACCGCACCATCATGCTGGCGGGCGTCTCCCATGATTTACGCACTCCCCTATCGCGCCTGCGCCTTGCGCTTGAAATGCTCGATCCCCAGGATGCCATTGTGCTGGAACCCATGGCTCAGGATATGGAAGAGATCGACCGAATCATCAACCAGTTTCTCGACTTTGCGCGCGACAATCCGCACCATTGGCTAAACCCAGGAAATATCAACGAAGTGATCCGGGTCAACCATGAACGCTTTATGGCAAGGAACTATCCCGTCACCGTCGAACTGGAGGAAACCCCAGACATCCTGATCAACGAACGCGCCATGGAACGCGTCATCACCAACCTGGTGGAGAATGCACTACGCTACGGCGCTCCCCCCATCACAATTCGTACACAAGCATTTCCGGATCATGTCCGGTTGTCGGTTCTTGACCGGGGGGCAGGCATTCCTCCCCATGAAGTCATGCGCGTCATCCAGCCCTTTACCCGACTGGAGTCTTCCCGCAGCGGTCACCCCGGCGCAGGACTGGGACTGGCCATCGTGGATCGCGTCATACGCATGCACCACGGCGTATTCAAGCTGTTACCGCGTCAGGGTGGCGGGCTGGAAGCACGCATCGAACTACCATTGTCCACCCCACCGAAGAACTCCTGAACCTCTGCCAAATCACGGGTCCGCCGCATCGGTGGCAGGCTCATCCAGACCCTTCTGCCATAGGGTTTCCCCAGCAGCCTGGGGTCACAAAGCATGAGCACGCCCCGATCCTGTTCGTCCCGAATCAAGCGTCCAGCACCCTGTTTGAGCGATATGACCGCCCTGGGCAATTGGTAGTCCATGAACGCATTGCGTCCCTGACGCGTGATCTCTTCAATGCGTGCGGCAAGCACAGGATCATCGGGAGGCGCAAAGGGAATCTTGTCAATGATAACCACTGACAGGGCTTCTCCCTTGACATCCACGCCTTCCCAAAACGAACTGGAACCAAGCAGCACCGCATTCTGCACCTGACGGAAGCGGTTCAGCAGTTCAGATCGGCTGGTTTCACCCTGGATCAGCAAGGGGTAGTCCAACCCCAGGGATTCAAAGCGCTCCTTGAGCAGCGCATGAGCCTCCTTCAGGGCCCGATGGCTTGTAAACAGCATGAATGCGCGCCCTGCACTGGCCTGAAGAACCGGTAAGGCGGCCTCCACTACGGCTGCCGTATAGTCCGGCGTATTGGGTTGGGGCAATCCTGTGGGGACATACAGCAATGACTGTGCGGCATAGTCAAATGGGCTTGCCCAAGTGAGCGCTTCGGTTTCAGACAACCCCATTTCATGTTGATAATGTTTGAAGTCGCCATTGACGGAGAGTGTGGCCGAAGTAAAAATCCAGGACTTCGGGACGGCATTCCACTGCAATTTGAATGTCTCGGCAAGAGACAGTGGCGTGAGGTTAAGGTGTAGGGACTGGCTGAAACACTCCATCCAGCGAATCTGATCACTGTCCCCCTCACCCTGCCAGGATTGCGTCTGTGCCAGCAACTCCTGGGCCCGCAAGGCAATGGCATGCAATCCCTCCGAACGCTCGGCTTGGTGTGCCACAAGGGCATGCAAGGCCTCCAGTCGCAGCGCCACCTGGTTGAGGGCTTCAGTGAAGTTCTCGTAGCGCCTGACCTGATCGTAAGCCAGGCGACCCTCCTTGAGGGGAATGGACAATCTCAGGTCCTTCGATGCCCGCTCCAGTGCTGATGATGCCTCGGGAATGTCTCGAAATTCCACGCTCACTCCAAGCGCTTCGCTGACGGCATCTCGTGCCAGATCCACCAGCAAGCTGGTGGACAGGGATCGGCCAAAAAAAACCGTGGCCGTTTCGGGCAGTTGATGGGCTTCATCCAGAATGACCGTTTGCGCCTGAGGTAACAGTTCTCCTGCACCTTCGTCGCGCAGCATCACGTCTGCAAAGAAGAGATGGTGGTTTACGACAACGACATCAGCCTGCTGGGCGTCTTTGCGCGCAGACAGTACAAAGCATTTTGCGTGGTGCGGACATTCCTGGCCCAGACAATTGTCACGGGTGGAGGTTACCTGTGGCCACAGCCCGGAATTTTCGGGAACCGTCGTAAGTTCGGCAATGTCGCCACGCATGCTGGACTGCGCGAATGCCGCCACCCGTTGCAGATGCACGACTTCCGAGCGATCGCGCATGCGGCCTTCGCGCAGTGTCTGCTCCAGATGGTAGTGGCAGATGTAGTTGGAACGCCCCTTCAGCAGAGCCACGGTCACGGGAACCTGAAGCGCGGCGCGCAGGGTGGGAATGTCCCGATTGAACAACTGATCCTGAAGCGTCTTGGTTCCCGTGGACACGATGACCTTGCCACCAGAAAGGAGCGCAGGAACCAGGTAAGCAAAGGTTTTTCCTGTCCCGGTTCCTGCTTCTGCAATCAACGAGCGGTTGGCAAGGATGGCGCTATGGATGGCCTGCGCAAGATCAATTTGTCCGCCGCGGACACGGTACGCCGGCAGGGTCCTGGCGAGCGGGCCATCGTCGCCAAAGATCCGTGTCATGTCATTCATGGTGTCAGTTTAATCCGAATCGGCGTATGAACCAGGATTTCATCAAATGCGCAAGGGTGAGATACCCCAGCAGGATGCCAATCAGGTATGGCCAGAACTGAAGCGGTAAAGGCGTGAAGCCCAGGGCATGTGCAAAGGGAGAATACGGCAGCCAAATTCCCACCGTGCAGATGACGAGGCTCGTCAAGGTCAATGGCAGGCTGGCGCGACTCTGGATAAACGGGATGCGCCCGGTGCGAATAATGTGGATGATCAACGTCTGCGACAATAGCGACTCCACAAACCAGCCGGTTTGGAACATGGAGGACCCGGCCTCTGTATTGGCATTGAAGACAAAATACAGAATGGCAAAGGTGACGTAGTCAAAGATGGAGCTGATGGGACCCACCATCAACATGAATCGCGTGATGTTGGCAATATCCCAACGGCGGGGCTTGGCAATGTATTCCTCATCCACATGATCCGTGGGAATTGCCGTCTGGGAAAAATCATAGAGAAGGTTGTTGGTCAGTACCTGGATGGCTTGCATGGGTAAAAATGGCAGCCACGCGCTCGCACCAAGAACGCTGAACATGTTTCCAAAATTGGAGCTTGCCCCCATCTTGATGTATTTGACGATGTTGCCAAACACCTTGCGCCCCTCGATCACCCCCTCCTCCAGGACCATGAGGCTCTTTTCAAGCAGGATGATATCGGCGGACTCCTTGGCAATGTCCACCGCGGTATCCACCGAAATGCCCACATCGGCAGTTTTCAGGGCGGGGCCATCATTGATGCCATCCCCCATGAATCCCACCACATGCCCCCGCAGATGCAGCGCCTTGATCACGCGCGCCTTCTGGGCCGGGGAAAGCTTGGCGAACACCACGACATTTTCAGCGGTGGTTGCAAGCTGTTCATCCGTCATGGCTTCAAGATCTGACCCCAATAGAATCTTGCCCACCTTGAGGCCAACGTCATGACAGACCTTGCGCGTCACCACTTCGTTGTCACCCGTGAGAATCTTGACCTCCACCCCATGCCGATGCAGTGCCGCAATGGCCTCACGGGCGCTGTCCTTGGGTGGATCGAGAAATGCGATGTAACCCACCAGTACCAGGCCGGACTCATCCTTGACACTATAGGTGGTGGTGGTCGCAGGCGTTTCCTTGTACGCAATGGCGATGACCCGGAACCCATCTTCATTGAGATCGCGTGTCACCTGAACCAGTTTTTCAAGGTGTGAAGGGTCGAGCGCCACCGACTGTCCATTAACCTCAGCAGCGGTACAACAGGCAAACACTTCTTCCACGGCACCCTTGCAGATCAGCAAATGCCGCCCCTTTCCCTCCACCACCACCGACATGCGTCGGCGCTGGAAATCGAAGGGGATCTCGTCCACCTTGCGATAGTTTGCGCCGGCGCGCAATTGATCGTTCAGACCGGCATACTCAAGAACAGCCACATCCAGAAGATTTTTCAACCCTGACTGGTGAAAACTGTTGAGATAGGCGTATTCCAGGACATCTTCATTTTCATGCCCGTAGATGTCCACATGCCGCTCGAGGATGATCTTGTCCTGGGTCAGCGTGCCAGTCTTGTCGGTGCATAACACATCCATGGCACCGAAGTTCTGAATGGAATTGAGGCGTTTGACGATGACCTTTTTGCGCGACATGGCCAAAGCCCCTTTGCCCAGATTGACGGTCACGATCATGGGCAGCATTTCCGGTGTCAACCCCACAGCCACGGCCACGGAGAACAGGAACGCCTCCATCCAGTCCCCCTTGGTAAAGCCGTTGATCAGGAACACCAGCGGCGTCATGACCATGATGAAACGAATCATCAGCCAGGTGAACTGGTTGATACCCCGATCAAAACTGGTCAGCTGCCGCTCACCGCTCACCATCTGCGCCAACGCCCCAAAATAAGTATTCGAACCCGTCAGCACGACCACGGCCGTGGCCGTACCGCTGACCACATTCGTCCCCATGAAGCACACGTTGCCCAACTGGAGCGGATCCTTGCCCTGCACCTGCTCCGTGCTGGCGAACTTTTCAACGGGGAGCGCTTCGCCCGTAAGGGAAGACTGATTGATGAACAGATCTTTCGCCGTAAGCAACCGAACGTCCGCAGGAATCATGTCACCAGCAGACAACTGGATGACATCGCCCGGCACCAGGGTGTCGATGGGTACTTCGCGGCGTTGCGGCCCATGGGGGGTCAGATGGATGTTGAAGTAGCGGTTGACCTCGTCCGGAACGCCGCTGCGGCGGTCCTTGCGCAGTACCGTGGCCGTGGTGCTGACCATGGCGCGCAAGCGTTCGGCCGCATTGCTGGAGCGGAACTCCTGCACGAAGGTCAGGATGATGCTGAGCGCCACCATGATGGCGATGATGGTGCCCGCTTCGTTGTCCCCCAAATAAAACGACAGTGCTGACAAGGCCAGCAAGAGGATATTGAGCGGGTTTTTGAAATAGGACAGCAGCTGGCGCACAGGGCTTCTGTGCTTTTCGTGGACGATGGCATTGGGACCATAAACCAGCAAACGATCTTCCGCCTCGCGGTCCAGCAGGCCCTCGGCGGAACTGTCCAGGCGCCGCAAGGCGATTTCTGCGTCAGACCCGGAAACTTCAAGAAGCAAACCGGAAATTTTTGTGCTGATAGCCTCAGACAGAGGGCGGCGGCTGGCAAGCCGGGAGATAAATTCGGTGATGTTCGCCATAAAACCTCAATTCCGTGACCCGGAATTGAGTCATGGAACGATTACAACGTCATGACAGGGGGATTCCGAGTAAGCGGCAGTATCTAGTATTGCGTTGACTGGAACAATCCAAGATGGATCACCCTCAAGTGCTGTAAAGACCGCAATTTTCCGCCTGGCCCGCGGGGCCTGTCAACCCGAAATCCGCCTCATCATGCAGAAAAACTGATTTTCCCACCCGATATTCCAACCCGAATCGTGTCCTTGGGTTTGAACTGACCTTGCAGGATCAGTTTGGCCAGTGGGTTCTCGATCTCGGCCTGTATGGCGCGCTTGAGCGGGCGAGCGCCATACACGGGATCAAAGCCCGTATCGGCCAGCTTTTCCAGTGCGACATCGGACACCTCAAGCGCCAGGTCCATCTTCTCGAGGCGATTCTTGAGATAGCGCAATTGAATGCCCGCAATGGCCTTGACCTGCTTGGCACCCAACGCATGAAACACCACGATTTCATCGATGCGATTGACAAATTCGGGACGGAAATGAGTTTTGACTTCCGCCATCACCGCAAGCTTGATCACGGCATAATCGTCGCCCGACATCTGCTGGATCATCTGTGAACCCAGGTTGGACGTCATCACGATGACCGTGTTCTTGAAGTCCACGGTCCGCCCCTGGCCGTCGGTCATGCGACCATCATCCAGCACCTGCAGCAATACATTGAAAACGTCCGGATGGGCCTTTTCCACTTCGTCCAGCAGAATCACGGCATAGGGCTTACGTCGCACCGCTTCCGTCAGATAGCCTCCCTCCTCATAGCCCACGTAACCCGGAGGTGCCCCGATCAGGCGAGCTACGGAATGTTTTTCCATGAACTCGGACATATCGATGCGGATCAGGTGCTCTTCCGAATCAAACAGAAATCCTGCCAGTGCCTTGCACAGCTCGGTCTTGCCCACTCCGGTGGGCCCCAAAAACAGGAACGAGCCGTAAGGCTTGTCAGGATCGCTCAAACCCGATCGGGAACGGCGGATTGCATCCGACACCAGGCGCACAGCCTCTTCTTGCCCCACCACACGCTGGTGCAGTTGGTCCTCCATGTGCAATAGCTTGTCGCGTTCACCCTGCATCATTTTGGACACTGGTATGCCGGTGGCACGAGAAACCACCTCTGCAATTTCCTCGGCGCCCACCTGGGTGCGCAGCAGGCGATTGGGCTTGCTGGGAGAAAGTTGCTGATCGCTTTGGCGCAGTTGGGCCTCCAGTTGGGGGATTTTTCCGTACTTGAGCTCTGACGCCTTCTGCAGGTCACCCTGCCTCTGCGCGGCTTCCATTTCGGCCTTGGCACGGTCCAGCTCTTCCTTGACGTGTTGGGTCCCCTGAACCTGTGCCTTCTCGGCCTTCCAGATCTCTTCCAGATCGGCGTATTCCACTTCCAGCTTGCGGATTTCCTCCTCCAGCAGGGCAAGGCGCTTCTGGGAAGCCTCATCGGTTTCCTTGCGTACAGCCTCGCGCTCAATCTTGAGCTGGATCAGGCGACGGTACAGCTTGTCCATGGACTCCGGTTTGGAGTCGATCTCCATCTTGATGCGTGAGGCTGCCTCGTCCATCAGGTCGATGGCCTTGTCCGGAAGGAATCGGTCGGTAATGTAACGATGCGACAGTTCGGCAGCCGCTACAATCGCGGGATCCGTAATCTCAACCCCGTGATGCAACTCGTATTTTTCCTGGAGGCCACGCAGGATGGCGATGGTGTCCTCCACCGTAGGTTCACCCACCTGCACCTTCTGAAAGCGTCGCTCCAGTGCGGCATCCTTTTCGATGTACTTGCGATACTCGTCCAGCGTGGTGGCACCCACGCAATGCAGCTCGCCGCGAGCCAGTGCCGGCTTGAGCATGTTGCCAGCATCCATGGCGCCTTCAGCCTTGCCGGCACCCACCATGGTGTGCAGCTCGTCAATGAATACAATGGTCTGTCCTTCGTCCTGGGCCAATTCCTTCAAGACCGCCTTGAGTCGTTCTTCAAACTCTCCGCGATACTTTGCCCCGGCCAGCAACGCAGCCATGTCCAGCGACAGCACGCGCTTGTTGCGCAAGCTCTCCGGCACTTCGTCATTCACAATGCGTTGGGCCAATCCTTCCACGATGGCCGTCTTGCCCACGCCGGGCTCGCCGATCAGCACCGGATTGTTCTTGGTGCGCCGCTGCAGGATCTGGATTACGCGCCGGATTTCATCATCGCGGCCGATGACCGGGTCCAGCTTGCCCATGCGGGCGCGTTCGGTCAGATCCAGGGTGTACTTCTTGAGCGCCTCGCGCTGGGCCTCTCCTGCCTGGCTACCCACGGGCTCCCCACCTCGCATGGCAGTGATCGCCGTCTCCAGCCGGGCCCGCTGGGCGCCCTGCTGCTTGAACAGACGGCCGGTATCGCCCTTGTCGTCGCATAAGGCCAGCAAAAAAAGCTCGGATGCGATGAACTGGTCGCCGCGCTTTTGGGCTTCGCGTTCCGTCAAATTGAGCAGATTGTTGAGATCCCGTGACACGGTGATTTCACCCCCACCTCCCTCCACTTTGGGCAAGCGCTCCAAGGCGGCATTCAAGGCCAGTTTGAGGGGCTGCACCTGTATATCGGCGCGTGTCAACAGGGAGGCCGTGGAGCCGTCAGATTGGGCAAGCAAGGCCGCCAGGAGATGCGGGGGTTCGATGAGGCCGTTGTCATGGGCCAGCGCCAGGCTCTGGGCGTCCGCGAAGGCCTCCTGAAACTTGGTGGTCATCTTGTCAAAGCGCATGATCAATGTCCATGAATAATGATGGGATGTTCATGAAAGTGGGGGTGCCTTTGAAGCAATTCAAGCCTTACCCCGTACGCTCGGCTATAATCTTTCGCCATGAAACCTAATGCCTGCTTCCACATTCTAGTGCTTTTCTGCGCATCCCTCTTCATGACAGGCTGTGCCAGCCTGCCGCCAGGCAACGTTGCCTCGGATCGGGATCCGCTGGAATCCTATAACCGGGCCATGTACAGCTTCAACGACACGCTGGATCGCACCATCCTGCAACCCGTTGCGCGCGGGTACGTGGCGGTTACGCCGGACTTCATGCGAACCGGGATCAGCAACTTTTTCGGCAACATTTCTGATCTTGCCGTTTTTGTGAACGACCTCTTGCAGGGCAAACCCAAGCAAGGGCTTGAGGATGGCGGCCGGTTCGTGATGAACACCACGGTGGGCCTGCTGGGGCTGCTGGATGTCGCTACACCCGCCGGACTGCCGCACCACCGGGAGGATTTTGGACAAACGCTGGCCGTATGGGGATGGAACGACAGCACCTACCTGGTCCTGCCGCTCCTGGGGCCCAGTACCGTACGCGATACACTGGGCCTGGTGGGTGACACGCCGCTTGGCCTGTACACCAATCTGCACACCACCAATACCAAGCTTGCGGAAATCTTTGCCTTCGAAACCGTCAATACCCGCGCCAATCTGCTGGCCGCAAGCAATGTGCTGGAAACGGCCGCACTCGACCCCTATGCCTTTGTTCGTGATGCCTATCTGCAGCGCCGTCGCAACATGATCTATGACGGCAACCCCCCTCCCATGCCGGACGACGACCAATAAAAAAGGGAGCATGAGCTCCCTTTTTTAATTCAACTTCGGTCCCGGCCTTAAGCCAGGGGTTGCTTGAAGCCGAATGCCTTGATGGTGAAGCCCTCACGAAAATAGAACTTGTGCGCCTGTTCGCGCTGGGTACCCGACTCAAGCTCGATGCTCACGCAGCCGCGGTCGCGGCCCTCCTGCTTGAGAAAGTCCATCAAAAACCGGCCCACGCCCTTGGAACGGGTATCGGGGTCCGCCACCAGGTCTTCGCTATACAGCTTCTTGCCCACCATGGTATTGATGGTGACGCGATAGACCACAACACCACAGGGTGCACCTTCATCATCCATGGCTACGGCCATTTCCGCCCCGGTGGCAAAGACTTCTTTCATGCGATCCACGTAGGGTGTGGGAATCTGGGGACGCAGGTGACGATGGATGGTTTCAACGCGGGCCAACAATTCGGCGTTGATCAGATGACCTTGAGTATCGGTGACGCGAACAATTTCCATAGAGGCTCCAGAAGGGTGATTACAAATAACGTTGAATGAGATTGCCGATGGCCTGCCGGTCCGCCGTGACTCTGTGGGGCTGCTCGCTCTGGGCAATAGCCGTATCAGGATCTTTCAGGCCATGACCCGTGAGTGTCGCCACAATGGTGGCCCCTGCCCTGATTTTACCCCGCTTTAAATCCTTGATGAGACCGGCCAGCGAAGTGGCCGATGAAGGCTCGCAAAATACGCCTTCCGATTGTGCCAACAACTTTTGCGCTTCCAGAATTTCGGCGTCGGTACACTCGTCAAACCAGCCGCCAGACTCCCTCACGGCAGCCCATGCAAGATTCCAGGACATGGGATTGCCGATGCGGATGGCCGTGGCAATGGTTTCCGGATGGGCCACAGGCCCCCCGCGCATAAAGGGAGCCGAACCCGCGGCCTGGTAGCCCAGCATGATGGGGCGCTTTGTTGCCATCGACTTGCCATGATAGGGACATTGGCCGTGGCACAAGCCACAGGCTTCGGTCTGCTCGCAAACGGATTCACTGTAGCCCATCCAGTGGGCGCTGATGTTGCCTGCATTGCCCACGGGCAATACATGATAGTCCGGAGCATCGCCCAGCGCGTCGATCACTTCGAATGCAATGGTCTTTTGCCCCTGCAGTCGGTAAGGGTTGACCGAATTGACGAGGGCGATGGGCATATCAGCCGAGATTTCCTGGACCAGGCGCATTCCGTCATCAAAGTTGCCCTGGATCTGGATCACCACAGAACCATGCATCATGGCCTGGGCAAGTTTGCCCAGGGCAATTTTGCCATCCGGAATCAGGACGAAGCTCGTGATTCCCGCCCGAGCAGCGTACGCCGCGGCCGCAGCCGAGGTGTTGCCAGTGGAGGCACAGATGATGGCCTTCGAACCTGCTTCCACGGCCTTGGTCACGGCCATGGTCATGCCGCGATCCTTGAAGGAACCAGTGGGGTTGAGACCTTCGAATTTTGCGAAGATGCGGCCGTCATGGCCCAGTTTGCCGGGCAAATTGACGAGCTCGATTAGGGGCGTATTGCCCTCGTTGAGCGAAATGACCGGCGTGCTGTCGGTGACCGGCAAACGATCGCGGTAACGATGAATCAAACCTTGGTAATGTGCCATGGTGGCGTCCTTTAGGTGGGCCCGAGGGGCTCCAGTCGAATACGGGTCACGGGGCCGGAAATACTGTCGAGGGCTTCGATTTTGGCAATCGCCTGATCGATCTGCCTTTCGATGGTCCGGTGCGTCAACATGATGACATCCACGCGCTCCTCGCCGGCTTCAGGTTCGCGTTGCAGCATGGCTTCGATGGAAATACCAAGATCTGCAAGAATCCGCGTCACTTCGGCCAAAACACCGGGGCGGTCGAAAGCGCTCATGCGCAAATAGTAGGAGGTTTCGATTTCGGTGACGGGCAGGACGATGTCGTCATGCATCTGATCTGGCTGGAAAGCCAGGTGTGGCACCCGGTTGCCCGGATCCGAGGTGGCCATGCGGGTAATGTCCACCAGGTCTGCCACCACGGACGAACCCGTGGGCTCGGCGCCGGCGCCCGCACCGTAATACAGCGTGGCCCCCACGGCATCACCCTTGACGAGGATGGCATTCATGACCCCTTCCACATTGGCTATCAGCCGTTTTTCCGGAATCAGCGTGGGATGCACACGCAGCTCGATACCCCGCGCCGTGCGCCGCGTAATGCCCAAAAGCTTGATACGGTAGCCAAACTCTTCGGCATACCGGATGTCATTTGCCGTCAGCTTCGAGATGCCCTCCGTGTAGGCGCGATCAAACTGCATGGGGATGCCGAAGGCAATGGCGGCCATGATGGTGAGCTTATGGGCTGCGTCAATGCCTTCGATGTCGAAGGTGGGATCTGCTTCGGCATAGCCCAGGGCTTGCGCCTGCTTGAGGGCGTCCTCGAAGCTTGCGCCATGCTCGCGCATGCTGGTGAGGATGAAATTGCTGGTGCCATTGATGATGCCGGCGATCCATTCAATGCGGTTGGCCGTGAGCCCTTCGCGTAGCGCCTTGATGATGGGAATGCCACCGGCGACGGCAGCCTCAAAGGCCACCATCACGCCCTTCGCATGGGCTGCCTTGAAAATCTCATTGCCATGCAGTGCCAACAATGCCTTGTTGGCCGTGACCACGTGCTTGCCCTGGGCGATGGCCTGCAATACCAGTTCCTTGGCGGGGTGGATTCCCCCCATCAATTCCGCAACGATATCCACATCGGGAGAATTAACCACGGCCATTGTGTCATGAGTGAGCGCAATGGCGCCTCCCGTCTTTTTCCGCGCCATTTCGAGGTCGCTTTCCCGGATGGCCGCCATGGTGACGCGAATTTCGCGCCCCGCCCGACGCGCAATCTCTTCACGGTTGCGCTCCAGAATGGCGTAGGTTCCGCCACCCACCACCCCCAGCCCCAGCAATCCCACGCGTATGGGTTTCATATCAATCCGTCCTTGCGAAACATGTCACGAATCCCCCGAATGGCCTGACGCGTCCGGGCTTCATTTTCAATGAGCGAAAACCTCACATGGTCATCGCCCAGTTCGCCAAACCCAATTCCTGGTGAAACCGCAGTTTTGGCGTCCTGCAAGAGCTTCTTGGCAAATTCAAGCGAGCCCATCTTTTTGTATTGGTCCGGAATCCTGGCCCAGACATACATGGTTGCCCTGGGGTTATCCACCATCCAGCCAATGTGATGCAACCCCTGCACCATCACGTCGCGTCGCCTTTCGTAGGTTGAGCGAATCGTTTCCACGCAATCCTGAGGGCCTTCCAGCGCCACGATGGAAGCGACCTGAATCGGCGTAAAGGTACCGTAGTCGTGATAGCTCTTCATGCGCGCCAGCGCGGCCACCAGATCGCGGTTACCGACCATGAACCCCACGCGCCAGCCTGCCATGCTGTAACTTTTGGAGAGCGTAAAGAACTCCACGGCAACGTCCTTGGCGCCTGGCACCTGAAGAATCGAGGGTGCCTTGTAGCCATCATAGACAATATCGGCATATGCAAGGTCATGGACCACATAGATGCCGTATTCCCTGGCAATGGCCACCACCCTTTCAAAGAAGGCCAGGTCCACGCATTGGGTGGTGGGATTGCTGGGAAAGTTGAGAATCAGCATCTTGGGGCGCGGATAGGATCCCCGCAACCCCTGTTCGAGCTCTTCAAAAAAATCCACGCCCGGTGTCATGCTGACATGCCGGATATCGGCACCGGCGATGACTGGGCCATAAATGTGGATGGGATAGCTGGGATTGGGCACGAGCACCATGTCGCCCGTGTCCAGCACGGCCAGCATCAGGTGGGCAATCCCCTCCTTTGAACCGATGGTGAAGATGGCCTCGGTTTCAGGGTCGAGTTCGACACCAAAGCGGTTTTGATACCAGTTGCAGATGGCCTTGCGCACCCGGGGAATACCCTTGGAGAGGGAGTACCCGTGCGTATCGTTGCGCTGGGCCGCCTCGACCAGTTTGTCCACGATATGCTGGGGCGTGGGCTGATCGGGGTTGCCCATGCCGAAATCAATGATATCCTCGCCTCGACGGCGCGCGGCGGCCTTGAGTTCGCCCGTGATATTGAACACATAGGGTGGCAAGCGCTTGATTCTGGGAAATTCGGGCATGACGACGTTGTATGGCGACCAGGCAAAAGGCATAATTCTACTCGATTGGAGCGCCCCTTGAAACTCATCAATCACATTCCCGATGTCACCAACGCCCTGACGGGGCATGGCCCCGGATTCGTTTTGCTCAACGGCCAGCGTATCGAACGCAGCATTGTGGTGGCAACCGAGCACGTCCTGCAGGAATGGGCCCCCGACTTTTCCAGCCTGACGGAAAACCATTTTGAGCAACTGCTCATTCTGAGGCCGGAACTGGTCCTGCTGGGCACCGGCGCCTTGTTCCGCTTTCCCCATCCAGCCCTGACACGCAGCCTCGTGAATGCAGGCATCGGCATCGAAGTCATGGATACCCAGGCGGCCTGTCGAACCTACACCGTCCTGGCGAGCGAGGGACGGCGCGTCGTTGCTGCCCTGCTGATCCCCTAAATTTCCGCCAGTACCCGCAGGTGCTCTGTGACGCTACGCCCCAGCGCGTCCGTGTTGTATCCGCCTTCCAGCGTGGAAACCAGCGCTCCGCCACAATGCCGCCCGGCAAGCGCCATCATTTGCTGGGTCACCCAGGCATAATCAGCCTCCACCAGACGCAAATGCGCCAGCGGGTCTTCGCGGTGCGCATCGAAGCCCGCTGAAATGAGGATCAACTGCGGCGCAAACGCATCGAAGGCGGGGATGCAGCGCGTACTGATGGCTTCACGAAACCCTGACCCATCCGTGCCTGCGCGCAGCGGAATGTTGATGATATGATCACTCACGGTATCCGCGCCCTGGTAGGGATAGAATGGGTGCTGAAAGGTGGAGCAGAACAGGACGCGCGGCTCGTTTCTGAAGATGTTCTCCGTACCATTGCCGTGATGGACGTCGAAGTCCAGGATGGCCACCCTTTCCAACCCGTAACGCTCGATGGCGTGCGCTGCAGCCGCCGCGATCGTATTGAAAAAACAGAATCCCATCGGCCGATCGCGTTCGGCGTGATGGCCTGGCGGGCGAACGCCGCAAAACGCATTTTGCGCCTTGCCCTGCATGACGAGATCCACCCCCAGGACTGCCGCTCCCACGGCGCCTAGCGCCGCAGACAACGTGTAGGGATTCATGGCGGTATCTGGATCAAGATGCACAATGCCGCGCTTGGGGGCCGCAGAAAACAGGTTTTCCACATGGGTTGCGGAATGCACCCGTTCCAGGTGCTGGCGCAATGCCGGAGAAGCGTCAAAATGCTGAAGATAGGGCATCAGCCCGCCTGCAATCAGTCGATCATTGATCGCTCCAAGCCGCGCTGGACTTTCAGGATGAAACTCCCCCATATCGTGTTTGACACAATCATTGTGGGTGATGAACGCCGTGTGTACCATTTTGCTGATCTCTCATGCTTATCGTTTTAAACTGACTCCTCCATGAAGCCCCATTATCTGTCGCCCTTCTTTGCACCGCAATCCATTGCCATCGTCGGTGCCAGCAATCACTCCGACTCCGTGGGCGGACAGGTATTGCGCAACCTCCTTGCCAGCGGTTATCGCGGCATTCTCTATCCCGTCAACCTGCATGATGCCCAGATTCAGGGACTGCGAGCCTACGCAAGGCTGGCGGACATCGGGGCCCCGGTTGATCTGGTGAT
Source organism: Pseudomonadota bacterium (assembly GCA_021805725.1). The sequence continues at coordinate 39,700 of JAJZEH010000042.1, forward strand.
GCTGGCCACCCCGGCAGACACCATCCCAGACCTGGTGGATCAATGCGGTGCCTTGGGGCTGGGTTCCGTCATCGTGCTCTCCATGGGGTTTAGCGAATCCGGCCCCGCAGGAGCACAACTGGAAGCCGCCATGCTGTCGCGGGCGCGACAGCACCGCATTCGAATTCTCGGCCCCAACTGCCTTGGCGTCATGCGCCCTGCCATCGGGCTCACTCTGCCCTTTGTCAAAGCCGGCGGGGTCGCCCTGGTATCCCAATCCACCGCCCTCACGAGCGGTGTGCTGGATTGGGCCTCTGGCAATGAAATCGGATTTTCCACCGTGGTCTCGGTGGGCAACTCGGCGGACATTGATTTTGCCGAAATCATCGATTTTCTGGTGTCCGACATCCAGACCCAAAGCATCCTGATGTTTATTGAGATCATACGGCAGCCCCGCCACTTCATGAGCACCCTGCGCGAGGCTGCGCGAGTCAAACCCGTCATCGTGCTGAAGGCCGACCGTTGGGGCCAGATTTGGGGACAGACCCCCAACGGGGGTCTGTCCCCAAATCTGCCCCAGCAAAGCGATGCCATTTTTGATGCCGCCTTGCGCCGTGCAGGGGTGGTTCGGGTTCGCAGCATGACCCAACTGTTTTCTGCTGCGCGGGCCTGTTCCGTGCGCTACCGCAAGAGCGGGCCACGTCTTGCCATCATTTCCAACGGGGAAGGTCCAGGAGCACTGGCAGCGGATCACGCGTTCGACAACCGCATCCCGCTGGCGCGGCTGTCCACGGAGACCCTGACCCATCTTTCAACGCTCATGCCAGCGCATTGGAATGGCGGCAACCCCCTGGATCTTGGCAATACCGCCGGGGCACTTCAATATCGGGATGTGATCCAACCCGTCCTTGCAGACCCCGGCGTGGACTCTGTGCTGGTCATGCTCTGTCCGCAAATGCGCTCGGAACCCACCGAAACCGCAGAACAACTGGCGCAGTTGGCACGAACCACCAGCAAACCGCTCATGGCCTGCTGGATGGGTGACCGCAACGTGGTACGCGGCCGGTCCCTGCTTTCGGCAGCACAAGTGCCCAATTTTCGCACGCCAGAATCCGCTGTGGACGCCATGCATTACGTGGCCTTGTATCATCGCAACCAGCAGATGCTGTTTCAAACGCCGCCACCCTCGGCCGATGAGCAATCGCCCCTGCTGCCCCAGGCAAAAGCCATCGTGCAGGTAGCACTGGCGGAGGGCAACCTGACCCTGTCCGAGGGAAACGTGGAAAAGCTGTTTGCAGCATTTCATGTGGCTTACCGCGCCGGAATCCGCCCCCCGTTGCTGTTGGGGCGCACCCTTGATCAGCGCTCGGTCAGCATGGGGCTGGTGCGCGACCCCACCTTGGGCCCTGCCCTGTTTTTGGGACCCACCGGAATCGCCGCAGAACTGCCCAAGGCCATGACCTATGCCTTGCCGCCGCTCAATGGTTTTCTGGCCCATGAACTGATTGAACGCAGCACCATTGCCCCCCTGCTTGCCGAACGGGGGGGAGCCCGGGCCATCAATCATGAAGGTCTGACCATCCTGCTGCTGCGGCTTTCTGAAATGGCTTGCGAGATGGCCGAAGTGGCCGAGATTCGCCTCGATGCCTGGCTATCCCCGGACGAACCCGTATTGATCACGCACGCCGAGGTACGACTCACTGACGAACCCCCCCCAAAAAACCGCTATGGTCATATGGCGGTCCACCCTTACCCTGTGGATCTGATCCGACACGTTTCGCTCAGGGACGGGGCTGAAATCACCTTGCGCCCCATTCGGCCCGAGGATGCCGAAATGGAGCAGGCTTTCGTCAAGTCCTTGTCCGAAGACACCCGCTACTTCCGCTTCATGGATGCGCTGCGGGAACTGCCGCGATCCTTGCTGGTGCGATTTACCCAGTTGGACTACCAGCGCGAAATGGCCATCATCGCCCTCGCGGGGACCGGTGATGCAGAGCAGCAGGTAGCAGTGGCGCGTTACACCACCAACCCGGACGGCGAATCCTGTGAGTTTGCCGTGGTCATTGCGGATGCCTGGCAAGGAAAGGGCCTGGGGACGATCCTGATGCGCTATCTGATGCAAATCGCTGGCAGCAGGGGGCTCAAGATCATGGAAGGTGAAGTGTTGGGGACTAACCCCAACATGCTGCATCTGATGGCTTCATTGGGCTTCGCCTCTAAAACATCACCCGAGGACCCAGCCATCAGGCTGGTGAGCGCGACCTTATCGCCAGAGTAGCGAGAACCCGCCTGGATCAGGGCTTGTTTGAAGGCAGCAGGCTTGCGGGATCCACGGGCTTGCCCTGGTGGCGTATCTCGAAGTGCCACTTGCCGTTGGCAGGATCGCCCATTTCGGCAATTATATCCCCGCGCTTGACCGCTTGGCCTTCCCTGACCAGGACCTTGCCATTGTTGGCGTAAACGCTGAGATAATTTGGCGTGTGCTTGATCACAACCATCTCGCCGTAGCTTTTGATGCTGTTGCCTACATAGGACACCACCCCGTCGGCCGCAGCCATCACAGGCTGACCCACCTTGGCGGTATAGTCGATACCCTTGGCGATGGGGGAAAAGACGGCGGGGCGATGCTTCAACGGCCAGGACCACTCGACGGGTGCCTCCGCCTCGGGTGTTGCAGGCTTGGCGGCGTTTGGGGCAGGATGGCGGTCCGCGGGTGCAGCTCGAGGTGCATTGTCCGCAGTCGATGAAATCTGCCCGGAACGACTGGAGATTGGCGCGGGTTGTTTTGTCGCGCAACCTGCCACGAACAGCGTGAAAGCGAGCAATGGCAGCAGACGACTGATCACGCCATATCCTCCAGAAGCGGCACAAAACGAACGGATTCGATCACAGATTCGACAAACTCGTCCCCTTGCCTTTCCACCACCATCAGCTGTTGCTCATCCACCCCCACCGGAATCACCAGGCGCCCTCCCGGCGACAACTGTTCCAGCAGTGCTTGGGGAATCACCGCTGCTGCAGCCGCCACGATGATGCCCTCGTAGGGTGCCGCCTCCGGCAGCCCCTGGCTGCCGTCTGTATGCTTGAGGCGCAGGTTTCTGATTTTGAGTGGCCATAGCCGCGCCCGGGTTTTTTCGAGCAACTGGCCAATCCGCTCCACGGAGTAAACCTCTTGCGCAACGCGCGCCAGCACTGCGGCCTGGTATCCGCAACCCGTACCGACTTCCAGTACCTTGCCCAGCCTTCCGCCGTTGCGCAGCAACTCGATCATGCGCGCCACGATATAGGGGGCGGAAATGGTCTGACCCCATCCGATGGGCCAGGCCGAGTCGTCGTAGGCGCGACTGGCAATGGCTTCATCCACGAAGGCATGGCGCGGAACGGCCAACATGGCAGACAATACCTTTTGGTCGGCAATGCCCGCCGCGCGCAGTCGTTCGACCATTCGCGCCCGGGTGCGGTCGGAAGTCATGCCAATTCCGGGCGTCACCACAGCCTTCAAGCCTCCAGCCACTGGTGCAAGGGTTCCAGTTGCTGGAAATGAGTCAAATCCACCTGCAGCGGCGTGAGTGACACCCAGCCTTGGGCCACCGCGTCGAAATCGGTGCCTTCCCCTGCATCGGCTGCCGGACCCGCTGCGCCCACCCAGTACACCACCTCACCCCGCGGGTTGAGGGACTTGATGACAGGCTCGGCCTTGTGACGGCGCCCCAATCGGGTGATTTTCATGCCCCTGATCTGATCTAAGGGAACATCGGGCACGTTCACGTTGAGCAATGTGGCCTGCGTCAATGGTTTGCGCTGAATTTTTTGAACCAGTCGTGCCACGACCTGCGCCGCCGTCTCAAAATGTCCCATACCCTGCTGCTGCGTCACCAATGAAACGGCGATGGAAGGAATGCCAAGCAGATACCCTTCCGTGGCCGCCGCCACCGTCCCGGAATAAATGGTGTCATCGCCCATGTTGGCGCCGTGGTTGATGCCCGAAACGATGACGTCAGGCGTCACGTCGAGCATGCCGGTCACCGCCATGTGGACGCAGTCGGTAGGCGTGCCGTTGACGTGATAAAACCCGTTGGGCGCGCGACGCACCATCAAGGGTCGATCCAGGGTCAGTGAGTTGCTGGCCCCGCTCTTTTCAGCGTCGGGCGCCACCACCGTCACCGTACCCAGTGCCGCCATGGCTGCTGCAAGTGCTGCAAGTCCGCTGGAAAAATAGCCGTCGTCGTTGCTCAACAATATGTGCATGTGTTGCCTATTGACTCATCTTTTGGGGGGTAGGTCGGTGCAGACGCCTTCATACAGTTCGGCGGCCATGCCAATCGATTCGCCCAGGGTGGGATGCGGATGGATGGTTTTTCCGATATCGCCGGCTTCGCATCCCATTTCGATGGCCAGGCAGATTTCGCTGATAAGATCTCCGGCGTGTGTGCCTACGATGCCCCCGCCAATGATGCGGTGAGTTTCTTCATCGAACAACAGTTTGGTAAATCCTTCGTCCCGCCCATTGGCAATGGCCCGACCCGACGCGGCCCATGGAAACACGGCTTTGCCGAAGCGCAAGCCTTGGGCACGCGCCTGTTCTTCGGTCATCCCGGCCCATGCCACTTCAGGATCGGTGTAGGCCACGGACGGAATTTGCCGGGCGTCCATGAAGCTACGCTGCCCATCTGCAGCCTCGGCAGCCACATGGCCTTCATGCACGGCCTTATGGGCCAACATGGGTTGGCCCACGATGTCGCCAATGGCATAGATGTGGGGCACATTGGTGCGTTGCTGCTTGTCTACGCGAATGAATCCCTGCGCATCCACCGCAACACCGGCAAGATCCGCAGCGATGTTCAGCCCATTGGGACGGCGACCCACGGCGACCAGAACCAGATCGTAGCATTCGGGCGCTGCAGGGGCCTTCTCTCCTTCGAAGGTGACATAGATGCCCTCCTTGCGTGCTTCCACGGCGATGGTGCGGGTTTTGAGCATGATCTTGTCGAAACGCCTGGCGTTGCGCTTTTCCCAGATTTTGACCAAATCCCGATCGGCACCCGCCATGAGGCCATCGAGCATTTCGACCACGTCAATGCGTGCGCCCAGGGTGGCATAGACCGTCGCCATTTCAAGCCCTATGATACCCCCGCCGATCACCAGCATGCGTTTGGGAATCTGCCGCAGTTCAAGTGCGCCCGTGGAATCCACGATGCGCGGATCCTCGGGAATGAAGGGCAACTGAACCGCCTGTGAGCCTGCAGCAATGATGGCCTTGCCAAACCGGATGAGCTGCCGCTCATCGGCACCGTTGAGGACCTCCAGATGATGGGGATCCACGAAGCTCCCCGTGCCCTGCACGACTGTGACCTTGCGCGCCTTGGCCATCATGGCCAACCCTCCAGTCAGCTTGCCCACCACGTTCGACTTCCATTGGCGCAATGCATCCAGATTGATCTGGGGGGCCCCGAAGGTGACGCCATGCGCTGCGAGTGCCTGGGCCTCCTCAGTCACCGAGGCGACGTGAAGCAGCGCTTTGGAGGGAATGCAGCCCACATTGAGGCAGACGCCGCCCAAGGTGGGGTAGCGTTCCACCAGGACGGTTTTCATGCCGAGGTCCGCGGCACGAAAGGCCGCAGAATAGCCTCCCGGACCTGCACCCAGAACCAGCAGGTCAAATTCCTTCACTTGTTGATCTGACATGAAACAGTTCCTTAAAGTGTGGCGCGGCGCATGTCGCCCAGCAATCCCACCAGGTAGGCATTGAAGCGGGCAGCGGCAGCACCATCAATAACACGATGGTCGTAAGACAGGGAAAGCGGTGCAATCAGCCTGGGCTGGAAGGCGTTATCCACCCAGACCGGTCGAATGGAAGCGCGGCAAACGCCCAGAATGGCCACTTCAGGTGCATTGATGATGGGCGTGAAATAGGTGCCGCCGATCCCCCCCAGACTGGAAATGGAAAACGTCCCGCCCTGCATCTCGGCTGGACCCAATTTTCCTTCTCGAGCCTTCGCCGCCATGGTGCCGGCCTCTTCGGCAATTTGCAGAACGCCTTTTTTGTCGGCGTCCTTGATGACGGGCACCACCAATCCATTGGGTGTGTCCGCAGCAAATCCGATATGGTAGTAGCGCTTGAGGACGAGTGTGTCGCCATCGAGCGATGCGTTGAATTCCGGAAACTTGCGCAAGGCATTGCACACGGCCTTGATGATGAACGCCAGGAGCGTCACCTTTGTGCCCGATTTTGCATTTTCCTGGTTGAGCTGGATGCGGAAGGCATCCAGTTCCGTAATGTCGGCGTCATCGTTGTTGGTGACATGGGGAATCATCACCCAGTTACGGTGCAGATTGGCTCCCGAGAGCTTCTTGATGCGGCTCAGCGGTTGCACCTCTATCGGACCATACTTGGCGAAGTCCACCTGCGGCCAGGGCAGAAGTCCCAGCCCGATTCCCGCAGCGGTTCCGGGGACGGACCCTGCGGCATTTTGCAACACGGATTTCACGAATCCCTGGACATCCTCACGCAGTACGCGCCCCTTGGGGCCGCTGCCTTTGACTTTGGTGAGATCCACACCAAGCTCCCGGGCGAAATGGCGTATCGCGGGGCTTGCATGCGCTTTGAGAAATCCTTCGTGATCCTGCACTGCAGCGGCAGATTGTGGCGCAGTGACGGGTTCTTGAACCTGCGCAGGGGGTGGTGCAGGTGCTACTTCTGGTGAGGGTACAGGGGCTGCAGGAGCAGGGGCTGCGATCTTGGCAGGGGCTGCGTCTGTCGTTTCCAGCAAAATCACCGGTGTTCCTTCAGAAACCCGGTCCCCCAACTTCAGCAATACTTCCTTGACGACACCGGCCACCGGTGCCGGGATTTCCATGGTTGCCTTGTCCGATTCGAGCGTTACCAAAGGGTCTTCGGCTCGAACGGTATCACCCGCCTTAACCATCACTTCAATGACTGGGATATTTTTGAAGTCCCCAATATCCGGGACCTTGACTTCTGTGGCCATACTTAAATTCCCCTGTAGGAGCAAGCAGTTAGCGGCAGTTAGCAGCGGTTATCTGGTAAGGTTGCATTTTGAACGGGATCAATCCGCCCAACACGAAACCCGGCGGGAAAGTTTATCATGCCGGCATCTTCGGCATGCCAGCGATTTTCCCCATAATTTTTTCAGGTACCGGATTCCATGAAAAGCCCCCTCGTTAAATTGATCATCTTCATCGTCCTGGCTTTTGCCGTATGGGAGGGTGTTGCCATTTACCACAGCCTGAACTACTGGAAGCGCGACGAATCCCGGACAGAGCCTCCCAAGGCCGCCCCCTCCCCCATTCTGGCCTTGTCATTGCCGGATCTGGAACAAAAGAACCAGGCACTGCACCAATGGCAGGGGCGCGTGCTGGTGGTCAACTTCTGGGCAGCCTGGTGCGAACCCTGCAAGGACGAAATGCCGATGCTCAGACAGACGCAAGCCGCCTGGCCAGCCGATCAGGTTCGTTTTGTCGGCATCGGCATAGATGATCGCGAGGCGCTTCGCGCCTACCTCGCGCAGCAGCCCATGAACTACCCGATGCTGGTGGGAACGCAGGACGTCCTGGGCATGACGGGACCTTACGGCAACGCCCAGGAGGGCATTCCCTTCACCATGGTCTTTGGTCAAAACGGTGAAATCGTATTCAAGAAACTGGGACGCATCCAGGAATCGGAATTGCGACAAGCCATCCTCACAGCCATCCACGCTCAGCAAAGCTAAGCGCACTCCTGCCGGCTACGATGAAGTGATCCAGCACCTTGATATCCACCAGATCCAGCGCCTTTTGCAAGGTTTCCGTCAGGCGACGGTCCGCCGTGCTGGGGTGTGCCATACCCGAGGGGTGATTATGAGCAAAGATCACGCCCGCAGCATTGTGGTGTAACGCCACCTTCAGAATCTCGCGGGGATAAACCGCCGTCTGGGTCAAAGTGCCACGAAACAGCTCCTCAACACTGATCAGGTGATTTTGGGCGTCGAGAAACAATACCACGAAAGACTCATGTTCACGGCCGCTGAAATAGAGCCTGAGATATTCTTCAACGGCAGCCGGCTTCGCCAGCAGGCTACGCTGATGAAGCTCTTCATGAAGCCAACGGGTTACAAGCTCACGCGCTGCAGCCCCGCGTTTTTGCAAGGCGCCGCCAGAAGTCGAAAACAACGGGTGAAGCGAGGCCTCATAAGCGTGGTAATCGGCGTTGCTGCCAAACAGCAATCTGAGTAATTCCTGATTGGTCAGACGGGTGAGGTTCAAGGCACGGACCGCTGCGATCAAAACTGCGATTATCCGCATTACGGCATGGTGGCCGCTCGCCAAAAGCAAAAATCCACCGCATTGTATAAATGACCACGGAAAAGCAGGAAGGCATGTTCAGAACACACCGAAGGGAATTGGTCGGGGCGAGAGGATTCGAACCTCCGACCACCTGCACCCCATGCAGGTACGCTACCAGGCTGCGCTACGCCCCGAACTGCTAATTATGCCAGAAAAAATTCATCGCGACAGCAGAGAGATGATGGATTGCAGTTCCTTTCTGAATGCATCGGGCACTTTTTGAACTGATTTGACTGCGGGTTCAGTCAACTGCCGAATCGCTGCCTTTTCTTCCGGTGAAGAGAGCACATGGCGCGCGCCGTTGATGGTGAATCCGCGATCATAAAGCAGGCTTCGAATATGGCGGATCAGCATGACCTCATGGGGCTGATAATAACGCCGGTTGCCCCGCCTTTTAACCGGTTTCAGCTGCGAAAATTCTTGCTCCCAGTAACGCAACACGTGCGGCTTGACGGCACACAACTCACCCACTTCACCGATCGTGAAGTAGCGCTTCGAGGGAATGGGGGGAAGCCCGCCCTCAGGCAGGTTCAGCGCTGCCACTGCGTTTCTCCACCAACGTCTTTAGTTTCTGGCTGGCATGAAAGGTGACAACGCGTCGTGCAGTGATGGGGATTTCTTCCCCTGTTTTCGGGTTGCGACCGGGCCGCTGTGGTTTGGTCCGGAGCTGGAAATTGCCAAAACCTGACAATTTGACGCTATCCCCTTTTTCAAGAGCAGTTCGAATCTCTTCGAAAAAAGTATCCACGAGATCTTTGGCCTCTCGTTTGTTGAGCCCAACTTTTTCAAACAGCAAGTCAGAAAGTTCAGCTTTGGTGAGTGTCATGGATGCTCCGTTATCTCAGCTCAGCATTAAACCGGGACTGCAGTACATGAAGCAGCGCGGTCACACTGGACTCAATTTCCGCTTCGGTCAATGTTCTTTCAGTATCGTTCATAACTATACGAAACGCAAGGCTTTTTTTGCCTTTAGCAACGCCATGGCCCTGATACAGGTCAAACAATGCCAATTCGGAGACCCCTGGAACAGCAGCAGTCTTTAGCGCATCCAAAACAGCAGATGCGGAAATTGCATCAGCAACGAGCACGGCCAAGTCACGCCGAATGGGCTGAAAGCGGGATGTTTCTCGGTAGCGGGGCACTGGCCGCGCCAGCAACGGTTCCAGCATCAGCTCAAAGAGCAACGGTGCCTTGGGAAAACCGTATGCGGCGCTGACGCGCGGATGCAACTCCCCCAGCCAACCTACTGATTTTCCATCCAAACCAATCTCCGCAGAGCGCCCTGGATGCAAGGCAGGGTGGGTTGTCCCTGCAAATACGGCATGGCCGCCCCCAAACAGGAGTTCGACATCCTGCTTGAGATCAAAGAAATCCGACGGTTCGGCCGCTGTACCCCACTGTTCCGGATCACGCGTCCCGTAAATCAGCCCACCCAGGGTTTTACGCTGGACAAAGCCCTGCGCCTCGCGGGCAAAACACCGACCCATTTCAAAGATCCTGACCCGTTCCTGCTTGCGGTTGAGGTTGGACTGAAGGGTGTTGATGAGGCCCACAGCCAGGGTCGAGCGCATGACCGACATCTGGCTGGCAATGGGGTTGAGCAAGGTCACATCGGAAGGCCGCATGGCGAGCACAGCCTCGTCCTTGGCATCGACAAAGCTGTAGGTCACCACCTCCTGATAGCCGCGATGCACCAGTTGCCACGCCAAATCCAGTTCGGACCGGGTACCCTCGGGACTGGGCAACATCACGAGATGTCCGCGTGGAGGGTTGGCAGGAATCTGGTCATAGCCGTGCAGACGGGCAATTTCTTCGATGAAATCCGCCTCAATCGCAAGATCAAAGCGGTGACTGGAAGGCGTGACCTCAAATCCATCCGCACGCAACTCAAGGGCCAATCCCAGCCCCTGCAGCAGTTCTGCCATGGCCGCGTCAGGAATGTCCAACCCCAGCACGCGTCTCACGCGTTCGGGGCGCACCAGCACGGGTTGCCGTTGAGGCAGGCGTCCTGTGAACTCCACCACAGCGTCGGCTGTACCGCCGCAGAGATCCAGCAGCAGTGTCGTAGCCCGTTCCAGGGCATGTCGGGTGGCAGAGAAATCCACGCCCCGCTCAAAGCGGTACGCCGAATCGGAACTCAATGCCAGTCGACGGGCACGACCAGCGATGGCATCCGGGGCAAAAAAGGCGCTCTCCAGAAATAAGCGGGTACTCGCTGGAGACACAGCCGTGCTTTGCCCTCCCATGATGCCCGCCAGCGCTATGGCGCCACTTTGGTCGGCAATCACCAGCATGTCCGGTTGCAGGGACACCTGCTGCTCGTTGAGCAGGGTCAGAGATTCGCCCGGATGAGCCCAACGGACGGCCAGGGACCCCTGCAAGCAATCTTCATCAAAGGCGTGAAGCGGCTGCCCCAACTCCAGCAGCACATAGTTGGTCACATCAACCGCAATACTTTTGGGACGCAGGCCGGAACGCAGGAGACGACGCACCATCCATTCAGGCGTAGGCGTTTCGGGGCGGGCAAGGCACAATGAGCGCCCCAGATAGCGTGGACAGGCTGCCTCATCCAGCACCGCCACCTTGCGTGACGCATCACCCGCAATCGTTGCCGGCGTAATGGACAACGGAACGAAAGGCAGATGGGTAATCGCGGCCAGTTCGCGTGCAACGCCCTGAATACTCAGGCAGTCTGCGCGATTGGGGGTCAGCTTCAAAGTAAAGAGGTGATCGTCCAGATCCAGCCACCGGCGTATATCCTGGCCAGTTGGCGCTTCGGGTGCGAGGACCAGCAACCCTTCACTGCTCTCGCTCAGCCCCAATTCCGTTTCGGAACACATCATGCCGAAGGATTCAACGCCGCGCACCTTGGCGGCTTTGATGATCAGCCCCCCGGGAAGCTTGGCGCCCACCAGCGCACAAGGCGCTTTCATGCCCACAGAAACATTGCCGGCCCCGCAAACGATTTGCAGAAGGCCACCCTGCCCCACATCCACGGTCAGCAATTTGAGGCGATCAGCCTGTGGGTGCTTTTCAGCCGTCTTGACCTCGCCCACCACGACCCGGTCGAACATCGGCGCCACGGGCTCCAGGGCTTCCACCTCCAATCCTGCCATGGTCAAGGCATGGGCAATTTCGGTACGGTCAAGCGCGGGGTTGATCCAAGTGCGCAGCCAGGATTCTGAAAATTTCATTTAGCGGAACTGTTCCAGGAATCTCAAATCATTATCAAAAAACAGCCGTAAGTCATTGACCCCATAGCGTAACATGGCAAGGCGCTCCACGCCCATACCAAACGCAAAGCCCACATGACGCTCACTGTCGATGCCCAAGGGAGTAAACACATTGGGGTGAACCATGCCGCAACCCAGCACTTCCAGCCACCCGGTATGACTGCATACACGGCACCCCTTCCCTGCGCAGATCACGCAGCCGACATCCATTTCAGCCGAGGGCTCGGTGAAGGGAAAGAACGAAGGGCGGAATCGTGCCTTCAGTTGATCCTGCTCAAAAAACTGGCGCATGAAATCGATCAGCACGCCTTTCAGGCCGCTAAAAGTAACCGCCTCATCCACCCATAGCCCTTCTACCTGGTGGAACATGGGTGTGTGCGTCATGTCGGAGTCGCAGCGATATACGCGCCCTGGCACGATGACCTTGACCGGAGGCTTGCGCGTTTCGAGGTAACGCACCTGCATGGGAGAAGTATGGGTTCGCAGGACATGGCTGGCATCGAGGTAGAACGTATCGTGCATCGCCCGCGCCGGGTGGTCCTGCGGAATGTTCAGGGCGGTAAAGTTATAGGCGTCCGTCTCAATTTCAGGGCCATCGGCCACATCAAACCCCAACGAGTGGAATAACTCCCGAATCCGGGCCAATGTCCGGGTGACGGGGTGCAGGCCTCCATTGGCAGAGCCCCGGCCCGGAAGGGAGACATCCAGCGCCTGCTCGGAGAGCTGTCGCTCCAGCTGCTGAGCCGCAATATGGTCGCGCCGGGACTGCAGGGCGTCTTCCACGGACGCCTTGACGCGATTGATCTCGGCCCCTGCAGCAGGGCGTTCCTCAGGGGAGAGCTTGCCCAGGGCTTTGAGTCGTTCGGTCAGAAGTCCTGATTTTCCCAGGTAACGGGCTTTGACTTCTTCCAGCAATGCTGGATTGTCGATGGCGGACAGCGCATCGAGCGCACTGTCCAGAATGGATTGGAGATCTTGCATCGGGATCTTCTTGGGAAGACCGGCCCCCCCACTCGCAGCAGGGGGCCGGGATAGGTCAGGCTGCCAGCGTGGCGCGGGCAGTGTCGACCATTTTGGCGAAAGCCGCCTTGTCGAAAACGGCAATATCCGCCAGGACCTTGCGATCCACTTGAATGTCGGCCTTCTTCAGACCATTCATGAAAACACTGTAAGTCATGCCGCATGAACGGGCCGCCGCGTTAATACGGGCAATCCAGAGCACACGAAAATCGCGCTTGCGACGACGGCGGTCCCGGTAGGCATATTGCCCGGCCTTCATCACCGCTTCTTTGGCAATCCGGTAGACGTTTTTGCGACGGCCGCGGTAACCCTTGGCCTGATCAAGAACTTTTTTGTGGCGTGCGTGCGCCGTAACGCCGCGTTTGACTCTTGGCATGTCCGGCCTCCTTACGCGTAGGGCAACATGGCTTTAATGGAGCCCATGTTGGTGGAATGGATTTCTGCAGTGCCGCGAAGCTGGCGCTTGTTCTTCGTCGTCTTCTTGGTCAGGATGTGGCGCTTGAACGCCTGCGAGCGCTTGACACTGCCGCTACCGCGCACTTTAAAGCGCTTGGCAGCCCCGCTCTTGGTCTTCATTTTGGGCATGATTGCTCCTTTGTTTTAAACCGCGTCGGGTGCCTGGGAAATCCCATGGCTTGTTGACCCGAACACGCCTTGTGGTGCTGCTTGCTGCGACTATGGTGCTGTGGCTGGCGCAGCTTCAGCCTTGGGTTTGGAAGGCTTGGCTTCCCTAACGGGTTCTGCTTTCTTCTTGGGAGCAAGCACCATGACCATCTGGCGCCCCTCCATTTTTGGAAACTGTTCTACCACGCCATACGGCAGGAGGTCTGCTTCAACGCGTTTAAGGAGGTTGTATCCCAGTTCCTGGTGCGTCATTTCACGACCACGGAAACGTAGCGTGACCTTGGTCTTGTCCCCTTCGTTGAGGAACTTGATCAGGTTTCGCACCTTGATGGCGTAATCGCCTTCATCAGTACCGGGACGAAACTTGATTTCCTTGACCTGGATCTGCTTCTGCTTGACCTTGGCCTCATGCTGGCGCTTGCTTTCGCGGTATTTGAACTTGCCGTAGTCCATCAAACGGCATACCGGAGGCTCCGCCATGGGCGCAATTTCCACCAGATCCACTTCGGCCTCCTCGGCCATACGCAGGGCTTCGGACAGCTTTACGACACCTAACTGTTCACTTTCCACCCCGACCAGACGAACCTCGGATGCGGTGATTTCGCCGTTGATCCGGACTTCCTTCGATTGAGCGATAGCAACAACCTCCTGACAATTAAAATCAAATATGCACCCGACCCTTCCTGAACCACCCGGCGGGTTGCACCTGCTTGCGGTTATTCAGCAGCGCCCGAAAGGGCTGCTACTTCAGCCTTGAAATGGGAGATGAGTGCCTCGACAGACATTTGCCCCAGGTCCTCACCACCACGACTTCTGACCGCCACCTGCTTCGACAGGGCCTCCTTGTCGCCAATAATCAGCTGAAAAGGAAGCTTCTGAAGACTATGCTCACGGATTTTATAGTTTATTTTCTCATTCCGCAAGTCAAGCCCTACCCGGAACCCTTGATCTTTCAGGGTTTTTACAACAGAAATGGCGTATTCAGCCTGCCCTTCAGAGATATTCATCACCACGGCCTGCACGGGTGCCAGCCATAACGGCAGGGCACCCGCGTAATGTTCGATGAGGATGCCGATAAACCGCTCCAATGATCCCAGAATGGCCCGATGCAGCATTACCGGGGTCTGGCGGGCGTTGTCTTCGGCCACATAACTGGCATCCAGACGGCCTGGCATGGAAAAATCGGCCTGGATCGTCCCGCATTGCCAGGTGCGCCCGATGCTATCGCGCAGGTGAAATTCGATCTTCGGGCCGTAAAAGGCCCCTTCCCCGGGCAGGGTTTCGAAGTCCACACCCGCCTGCTCCAGGGCTGTGCGCAGCGCCGCCTCCGATTTGTCCCAGATGTCATCCGAGCCCACGCGCTGTTCGGGGCGCGTTGCGAGCTTGTACTGAATGTCCGTGAAACCGAAGTCCCGGTAGACCCGACGCAACAACTCGATGAAATCAGCCACTTCCGACTGGATCTGAGCCTCGGTACAAAATATGTGCCCATCGTCCTGCGTAAACCCGCGAACGCGCATCACGCCGTGCAGGGCCCCCGATGGCTCATTACGATGGCAGGATCCAAATTCGCCATATCGAAGAGGTAGATCCCTATAACTCTTGATGCCTTGGTTGAAGATTTGAACATGACCAGGACAGTTCATGGGCTTGATGGCGAAATCGCGCGACTCGGACTCCGTGGTGAACATGTTCTTGTGAAAGTTGGCCCAGTGCCCTGATTTTTCCCACAAGGTGCGGTCCAGAATCTGCGGGCAACGCACCTCTTGGTAGCCGTTGTTGCGGTACACCCGCCGCATGTATTGTTCGATTTCCTGCCACAGGGCCCAGCCTTTGGGATGCCAGAAAATCATGCCTGGCGCTTCGTCCTGCAGATGGAACAGATCAAGCTGCTTGCCCAGGCGACGGTGGTCGCGCTTTTCAGCCTCTTCCAGACGGTTGAGGTAGGCGTCCTGATCCTCCTTTTTTGCCCAGGCTGTGCCATAGATCCGCGTGAGCATTTCATTGCGGGAATCGCCGCGCCAATAGGCTCCCGCCACCCGCATCAGCTTGAACACCTTGAGTTTGCCCGTGGAGGGCACATGAGGGCCACGACATAAGTCGACGAAATTGTCCTGCCGGTAGAGCGAAATGCCTTCGTTGGCTGGAATGCTGGCGATGATTTCGGCCTTATACGCCTCGCCCATACCCTTGAAGAAGGTTACCGCCTCATCACGAGGCATGAGCTCGCGGTGCACAGGCAGATCGCGCTTGGCAATCTCGGCCATGCGCTTTTCAATGGCCACGAGATCTTCGGGGGTAAAGGGCCGTTCATACGAGAAATCATAGTAGAAGCCATTCTCGATGACGGGGCCTATGGTGACCTGGGCAGCCGGGAAGAGCTCCTTCACGGCATGCGCCAACAGATGTGCGGTGGAGTGCCGCAGGATTTCGACTCCCTCGGGATCACGCTCGGTGACGATGGCCACCTGCGCGTCATTTTCAATCGTGGCCGAAGTATCCACCAGGCGGCCGTCCACTTTTCCGGCCAGCGCGGCACGGGCCAGCCCGGCGCCGATGCTGGCGGCGACTTCAGCCACAGTGAGCGGCGCGGGATAGGTGCGCTCCGAACCGTCAGGCAATCGAATCGTGATCACAGAACATTCCTCTACTTGCGGGAGCGGGGATTTTAGCACAGCGCACGCGTCCTCCCGGACTGGAGGCACGCTTTAATACGAGAGTTGCATGAGGGGAAGTGATGGAATTGGTAGGCGCGATTGGACTCGAACCAACGACCCCCACCATGTCAAGGTGGTGCTCTAACCAGCTGAGCTACGCGCCTGTTGTAAACAGCACAGCATTATCGTTTGATCCCCACTGTAAGTCAATTCAGGCTTAAAAGGCTTGCCGCGGCTGTGTGTCCGTCAAGTTGACCGAAAGCTTCAAATACGACTTTCTCGAGAGAGCCGCATATATTAGGCAAAAGAATTATTCATGCGAAAAGAGAGTGTGCCCAATTTGTGCCCAAAACGGGACTCTTTTGAGCCCATACAAACGACAGTGTCTGAGAGAGGCCATATCGATTATTGAACACCACCCCGCCCTACTCATGCAGACGTTCATTTCTTCCCAGACTTTATTCCAAGAAATTTCTCAAGCGCTAGTCTGACAATATCCGAACGGGTTGGAATTAAGCCACTTTCCTTGGCCAGGTCCAATCTTCTGCGATCAATGGCAGCAATCAATTCATCATCCACCCTGACTGCAAGCTGCTTACCCGTTTCATTACTCTTCATATCAGTCCCCGTTGAGTTTTTTCCATTATCAATCTTGTCAGACATATTGACAAATATCTTGTAATGCATGACAATATTACTGTCAGACGTTCTGACACGCTAAACACGGGAGTTACAAATGCTGACTTATTTGTCTGCCACTACCCTGGGTGAACGGATCCACTATCACCCAAGGTATATCAATGAGTTTTTGAAGGACAAGGTGTTTCTTGAAGGAACTCATTACGTTCGATTGCCCGGCTCTCGACGAATCCTGTACGTTTGGGAAACGATCGAAACAGAGTTTCTGGGGAAACGGACTACTGAAGTTCCCATGGCAAACGGAGGTGTATGCCATGGGTAGTATTCGAATACGCGAAGAAACAAAAACACTTTACTTTGACTTCCGGTATCGGGGAGTCAGGTGTCGCGAGCTCACAAAACTGAATGCTACTCGAGCGAACATCTTGCGTTTAGAGGGAATTCTGAAGAGGATCGAAAGGGAAATCGCTGCCGGGAAATTTATGTACAGGAATTACTTCCCAAACAGCAAGCGAGCCGACCTATTCGGAGGAATTCCACCCTCCCCTCCCTCACCGACTGAAATGGCCTCTGTAGTTCGGAAAGCAATGGATGCGCTGCCAATTGGACAGAAGGGTGCATTCACCGTCAACTTTAATAAGAACCCGCTCTTTCCAGAATTCTCAGACCTGTGGTTCGCTGAACGTGAAGTTGATTGGAAACGCTCAACCCAAATCAAGGTGCGAGACATCTTGAACAAACACCTAGTGCCCCGCTTCAGGGGAAGAAGGGTCGGCGACGTTACCAAAGCTGACATCCTAGCGTTTCGCGCAGATCTCGCCAAAGACACCAGCGAAAGGAAAGGATTATCGCCCGCCAGAGTCAACGGGATTCTGAATGTGCTGCGTCAGATTCTCAATGAAGCCGCCGACCGTTTTGAATTTAACATGACATTCAAAGGAATCAAACCACTTCGTGTTTCAAAAACAAAAATTGATCCATTTACCCTGGCTGAGGTTAAGGCACTCATTGATGCAGTTCAGAACGATTTTCGACCATATCTGATTACGGCATTCTTCACCGCCTTGCGCACTTCAGAATTGCTGGGACTGACATGGGATCGCATCGACTTTGAGCGGGCTCAAATCACCATTGAAAGCGCCTGGGTTTGCGACGAACTGGACTCCACCAAGACCCCCGGTTCCCAAAGAACTATTGATTTATCCCCGCCGGTGGTTGAAGCACTGCATCAGCAGCGAGAACTCACAAAGTCGATCAGGTCAGATTTCGTATTTTGTGCCCGCAATGGCATGCCGTTTAACCGGTTTAACCTTGCCAATCGTATTTGGCATCCACTGCTGAAAAAGCTTGGCTTAAAACGTCGAAAACCCTATCAGACCCGCCATACGGCTGCCACGCTCTGGCTTGCCGCTGGAGAAAACCCTGAATGGATTGCAAGGCAGATGGGTCATACATCAACCCGCATGCTCTTCACCGTTTATTCGAGGTTTGTCCCCAACTTGACCCGGAAGGACGGATCTGCTTTCGAACAACTCCTGCACCAGTCCGGAGCACTGTCTTTTCAAGACACAGATAGCTTTTCTCAATCATCTGATGAGGCTGGCCAGCAATCTATTAAGGAGGTGCAAGATCATGCGTAGCACCGCAACAAACATCATCGATTTTCCTGCTCCTGTGGCTCAGGCATTGCCTTTCCCCCTGCCCTCCCTTTTCCGGCTACTGAATGTCAGCCACCACCGGGTAAAGGCTACTCATTTCCAATATTCGGCAACCCTCTATAACGAGGCTTGTGCGCTACGGGTTTGCTGGTCCATGTACCACCCGGATTCCAGGTTGAAAGATGGATTACTGGTGAGCCCCCGTGGACTGGAACCTTCCGATCATAAAGGGTGGGCCTACAAGATTTCAGGACTTTCCGTCCGTACCAGACCCAGCCCAGATGAAAACCTGTTCCATACCATCCCCACCAGCTGGGTTGATGACCGTGAATTGGTCCGGCAGGCAGCCGCCCTCTCCGATTCCCTGTCAAAACCCTACAGACACCTGTTCAATGCCATTTTCTGGGAAGGGGAGCGGTTTCATCGCTTTTGTATCGGACCCTCCTCACTGCAAAATCACCATGCAGGCATCAATGGCAATCTGCGTCATTGCGTGGAAACGGCACGGCGGTTGCAGCGCGATTGCGACGAAATAGGCGATATTCTGGATTCCGGGTTATGCGTTCTGCTGGGCCTACTGCACGATGCAGGCAAGGCAGACGAATATCGGATAGGCATCCATAGCCAATGGTTCATGTCTGATCGGGGAAATCTGCTGGGCCACAAGGTAACAATCACAGAATGGGTTGCCGTTGCTAGGGCTGTCCACAATGTTGAGATTCCTGAAAACAAGTATATGGCGCTGCTGCATTGTTTGAACAGTGCCCAAAATGCGCCCCAATGGTTGGGTATTCGGGAATCTGTCATGCTGGAGGCTCACCTTCTTTCCGGCCATGATCGGACGTCTGGCAAGCTTGATATGTA
Organism: Pseudomonadota bacterium; assembly: GCA_021805725.1. The sequence goes on from JAJZEH010000042.1 coordinate 58,717, forward strand.
CAGGCGCCTGGCACCATCCGCAAATACGGGTTGGGGATACGGTCACGTGCATATGAAGTATCGGCCATTCTTTGTAGGGGTAGGCCAAGCTGAAACTGGTGACCAGTTGAACTGAGGGGTTCTGAGATGACCATTCGCATTGACCAGATACGGCGGCAAGGAAACCTGTGGGAATTTGGAATCAAGGGAATGAAGGGCCAAGGTGTCTACGGCACCCTGATAACCGGGGATGATGGGCGGGGCCTGTATATCAAACACCAACGCTTTGACATGCCCAACCCACCCTACTATGAACGGGAAGATTTGATCTCACCGGAATCTTTCCATATTCCTAATGACTCCTCTCCGGAACAAGCCTCACGTCTGGTGGCGCAGGCGCTCATCAAACTAGGGTGGGGTCCGGAGGTAGATCGGCATAACCGGCTGATAGCACGCTCTGAGTGAGCATTTTGCGCGTGATTCTTTACAATCAAAATTCAGCTTAGAATAAAAAATCGGCAGCAGGGATCGATTAAAATTCCGACGTGTTTTTCGACACAATTTGCCCTTAGCTGCCGAAGAGCAATGTGTAAAGCGGCCATTCGGCTCATGGGTGAACGGTATTGAAACTTTATAGCGGAGCTGTTTCGGCATTTTCTTTGATGAAACCATGTTTACATGAGAACAATTATCATTTACTATCAATCAAACAGTTTCCGGGCCCCTCTCAGAAATTGTTTTACGATCCCCTCATTTGAAGGGGATTTTTTTGTCATCGATAAATACGGCTATCCCAAAAAAGTATCCCCGCAGTGAAGTGGCAGTGTGCAATTAATTAAAAAGATCTTCTTGGTCACTCTTATGTTGGGGTATGCGGCAGAAGCAATTTCAGGTCCACCCTTCATCACCGATGATCCCGAACCTGTGGCCTACCAGCACTGGGAAGTCAACTATGCCCTGACCGGCACCCAGACGTCGGGTGGCTCGCAGGCCTTTCTACCCCAAGTGGACATTAATTATGGGGCGCTACCTGGCGTGCAGCTACACATTCAACCGCAGCTTGCGTATTTCCAGCATGCGGGCGTGCAGGCCTTCGGTGTGGGTGACACAGAGCTCGGTCTCAAATACCGACTCACACCCGCAGATGCCCCAGAGGAAGATTGGATGGTCGGTTTTTATCCCCTGCTGGAAGTGCCTTCAGGCCGCGCAGACCGTAATCTCGGGGTTGGCACTTGGCGCGAATATGCCCCGCTGTGGGTGCAAACCAGGCGTGGCCCCTGGACCGTGTACGGGGGTGGAGGGTATTGGTTCAATGGGGGCGCGCTCGGACGAAATGCCTGGGCTGGGGGCGCGGTGACGCTCTACCAAGTGACCCCTGAGCTGCAACTCGGGGAAGAATATTATTTCCGCACGGCCGACACGGTGGGGGGCCACAGCGCCGGCGCTTTTAACCTGGGTGGCATGAAGACCCTGGCCCGGGACTATGCTCTGCTCTTTTCAGTGGGACGAGGACTGACCCAAGTGACTGCGGTCAATGAAGCATCTTTCTACTTCGGCCTGCAGGTGTTGTACTGAAAGGAACTTGTGTCAGCCGGGGTTGTGGGAGTCTGTTATGCGCAGGCCCGAAAAAAACGCCGGGATCTAATCCCCGGCGGTAATTATGGAGTGCACCTTGAAGGTGCTGTATAGCACCTCACTGAGGCAGCGTCAAACGCAGGGGGGTTTGTAGCGTCTTCATGGAATGCGATTCTCCTATATGTTGCGCCTCGCAGCACCCGACTTGGCAATGTTGTTTAAAACGGGGATGGTAACTTGGTTTAGATTAGCAGACATCGCTTCTAAGAGCGTTTTACTAATTTAACAGGAGTTCAAATGACATCCTTTCACCGCCCATTGGCCGCTCTGATCATTTCAACTCAGCTGTTGGGCAATGCCTTTTGCCAGACCAGCAGTTTGCCTATTATCCCTGAACCTGCATCGGCCCAGAAGGGACAGACCAACCCGACTGCAGTCGCAAATCC
>JAJZEH010000101.1 GCA_021805725.1 Pseudomonadota bacterium
CCACGCATACGCCATTGGGGGTTACCACTGTGCTGGCCGGTGTCCCCAACGCAGGCACGAGCTTGAGCCCGCAGCTTGCCCTGGGCAATGAAGTGGAAGTGCATGGCGCCTGGTCCTGGGATGTTGCGCACAATGCCTATGTGCTGGTGGCTTCGCGCGTGGAAGTGTTCTCCGCCACCCCTTTGACCAGTAACATCCTGATCGGAGGCGTGGTCGGGGCCCTGCCGGCCACCAATCAGGTCATGCTCAATGCATCTTCTGGCGGCACCGTGCTGCAAGGCACCCTGCCTACGGGTGTCATTGTCGGACAGAGCATCACGGCCTGGGTCAATCGGGCTACCTGGAATACCTGGGGTGGCAGCTATGCGCCGCTTCAGGCGGCTACCATCAACGCCGCCGGTTTGACGGCCCTTGCCGGTGCCACCAGTCAGAAAGCGCAGTTGAGCGGGCTTGTCAGCAATTACAATGCGTCCACCAATACGGCCACGGTGCAGGGCACTGTGGTGACCTTGCCACCAGGCACCAGGGTGGGTGATGGCGATTACATCAAGCTCACCGGGCAGATCAATGCCGACACGCTCTCGCAAACCACGGTGGATCAGGAAAATTCCGTGACTGCTGCGGTCACGCCACAAACCATTCAGGTACTGGGCACCACCAATGGCGTTAACTGGAGTGCCGGGGGCGACCTCTCCTTTGTACTGCAAAGCACCTCGGTGACGGCACCCAACGGCACCTTTCCTTCCTGCGTGGGCTTGAGTCCGCAGAATACGGTCAGTGTCACCGTGACAGGCTTGGTTCCGGCCCCCGGGCAGCCGGTGCTGGCCTCCCTCGTCACCTGTACCGCCGTGACATCGCCGCCCAGCGACTCGGTATCCGATTTCCACGGCACCATCCTCACTGCCAGCGGTAATACCCTGACGCTGCGCAATGAAGACAAGGTGCTCACAATCAATTGGTCGTCCACCACTTTTGTGGATCCGGCCCTGGGCAATGTCGGTTCTGCCTGGGTGGGACAGAGTGTGGAGGTCATGGGCACGCTCAACGGGACCACCATGACGGCTACGGTCATTCGCCTCAATTCAGGCGGCACCAACGACTAACGCCCAACCCCCTGGGTGTTTTTCCGTCCCCTCTGTGTGAGGGGACATTTTTTTGGGGCAGTGGGATATCAGCGGGTCAGGAATAACAGCCCGAACAGCAGGGGCTGGTGCACCATGTACACCACGAGGCTGTGGCGCCCCAGAAACTGTGTGGCGCGGGGCAGCGCCGGGCCCGGGCTGCGGCGGGTTGCGGGGCCAGCCAGGACCGGAAAGCGCTGTTCGGCCCACACGCCCAGCCACAGCAGGCCCAGCCACGGAATGAGCGGGGCATAATCCTCGGTTTGCGGTTTTTGGGCAGCAAGGCCTACCCAGTTTAGCCAGCGTGTGTCCATGGTGTCCCAGCCCACACTCCACCCCAGTACGAAAATGGCCAGTCCCGCACCGCCCAGAATCGTGGCATGGCGCAGCAAAGGGCGTGTCAGCAGGGTGGCCACCACAAAGAAATGCAACACGCCGAAGTAAATCCAGCGAGGGCCAAACAGCACGGCCGTGGCTGCGCTCACCAGCAGCGCACAAGCCGATAGCTGCAGCAGGCGGATCCCTGCACTGCGTTGCGAACCTGCACGGGAGAGGCTCAGGCTCACCCCGGCCAGAAAGACGAAGCTACCCACGATGACGCTGCGCCACAACATCCAGAGGGGGTCTTCCAGCATGTGGAAGTGGGCATAACCGAAGTAGGTAAGGTCATAGCAGCCGTGATAGGCCACCATCATCAGGACGGCGACCCCGCGCAGCAGGTCAATGCGCGGGTGGCGGAGCAATTTTTGCGGCAGAGCGAGCGGCGAGCGTCAGGGTTTCGCGCACCCCGTTGCGCTCCAGGGTGACGGATTGCGCGGTCACTTCGGTAAGCCTGATGCCCGGCGCGATCTCGCTGCCGATCTTGTGTGCGCGTGCGGGTCCGCCGTTGATCGAGAGCACGGCCACACTGTCCTCGGGTGGGGCCACGATGACGCCGCGCAACAGCACAGGTCCGCTGCCGGCCCCGGCGCCGGTGAAGAGGCCGCGCCAGGTGGCGCTGCCAGGTTCCGTGCTGTTGGCCAGTGGCGCCACGGGGGCAGGCAGGGGCGTGGGGGCCAACAGGCGCATGGACCACAGCCCGGCCAGGCTGGCCAGCAGCAGAAGTGCCCCCCAGCGGACCACTTGGGGCAATAGTAGCGTGGATGAATGAAAGCGCAGGGTGGCCATGATCTCGCTACGATACTGATTTTTTCACCCAACCTCCAGCATTGTGTGGAAAACGAATCATAGTTCCGGTAGCATCTACCCTCATGATTGCGCCCAAATCCCGTCCCGGCTTGGCCCCACAAGGGGGTTTTACCCTCATCGAAATCATGGTGGTGATGGTCATCATCGGCATTCTTGCCGCATTGGTGGTGCCGCGCGTCATGAACCGGCCCGATGAGGCGCGCCGCATTGCAGCCCGTCAGGATGTGGCCACCATTGTGCAGGCCTTGAAGCTCTACCGCCTGGATAACGGCCGCTACCCCACCACCGAGCAAGGTCTGGCGGCGCTGGTCACACAACCCGCAACCGAGCCTCTCCCCACCAACTGGAAGGCCTGCCTTGACGTCCTGCCCAAAGATCCCTGGGGCAAACCCTATCAATATGCCAACCCCGGCCAGCACGGCGAAATCGACGTCTGGAGCATGGGTGCCGACGGACAGCCCGGCGGCGAAGGTAATGACGCGGACATCGGCAACTGGAGTCCCTGACGCCGGTTTCACCCTGATCGAACTGATGGTGGTGCTGTTGATTGTGGGCATTGCCATGGCAGCGGTGACGCTGTCGTTTCGATCTCCCACCCAGCACCCCTTGGGGCGCGAAGCCGAGCGCCTGGCAGCCGTCCTCAACCTGGCCCGGGATGAAGCCCAACTCAGTGGGCAGCCCGTGCTGCTCAAGCTTGACCGGATGGGCTGGCGTTTTTTTCAGGCGGGCCCAACGGGATGGACGGCGGTACCGGACGACGTATTGCCGCCGGGACAATTCAATCCGCCGCTTGATCGCGTGGTGTTTGGCGCCGGCGACAGTACGGGTGATTCCCAGATGGTTCAATACTGGATTGGCGTCGAAGAAATGGATGACTTCAAGGGCATGCTGCTGCGACGCGGGGCCCAGGAGGCGCAACTGGTGACCGATGGTCTGGGCCATTATCGCGTCGGCATGAACAGCCCATGAAAATGCCATCCCGGGGGTTTACCCTGATCGAAGTGCTGGTGGCCCTGTTCATCACGGGGCTGGCGCTGGCTGCCGGCATGCGCGCCCTGGGCGTGGTGACGCGCGCCAGCGAAGACCTGGCGCCACGGCTTGCCGCCCAGTGGAGTGCCGACAACGCCCTGGCGGAGTTGCGTCTGCGCCGGCTCTGGCCCGATCTGGGCGAGTACCGTTTTGCCTGTCCCCAGGGACCCTACGCCCTGCGCTGCGTCGAGCGGGTGGCCGATACGCCCAACCCGGTGTTTCGCCGTGTGGAAGTAAGCGTGATGGGCGAGGCAGATGACCAGATATTGGCCACGGCAGTGACGCTGGTGGTGAATGGGCCCGCCTATGTCCTCTGACGCGCGCGGCTTTACCCTGATGGAAGTGATGGTGGCGCTGTTGCTGATGGCGGTGATGTCCGTGTTGTCCTGGCGCGCCCTCGATTCCATGGTGCGCACGCGTGAAGCATTGCAGGTGCGCGGCCAGCAATTCGACGGGGTGCGTACCCTGTTTGCGCAGTGGGAGAGTGACTGCCGCGACCTCGGCCCACCTGATCGCTGGGTGGCAGGCCTGCCGTTGCATTTCGACACCAACCGCGTGGATTTGATTCGCAGTCGCACGGATGGCGCGGGCGTGCACCATCTGGTGCTGGTGACCTACCGTGCCCGCGGCACCGCCATCGAACGCCTGGAATCGCCGCCCATCGGGGGCCGCGCCGAATTGCTGCAAAGCTGGCAGACCCTGCAGCAGAACGGAGACCTGGATACCCTGTACGCAGTTTCGCCCGTAGCCTTGATTCATCGCGCTGCGGGGTTGGCGGGGCGCGGTTTCATGGAATCCGGGGAGTGGAGCGACAGCAGTGCGCAAATGGCAGAACAATGGTTGAAGCCCCGGGCCTTTGGCAACGCCTTGTTGATGGGCATTGAACTGACCGTGGGGATGCCCGATGCGCCGGCCCCCCTGCGCAAGGTCTGTCTGACGGGGCAGGACTGATGCGTCGAAATCCACAACGCGGAGCGGCCTTGCTGGCGGCGATGCTGGTGGTGACCCTGGCCA
>JAJZEH010000070.1 GCA_021805725.1 Pseudomonadota bacterium
ATGCTGGCGCTTCCTGGACGCCGTGCGCTGACAGTAGCTGTAGCCTTCGACGAACAGGTGGTGCCTTCGGTGCCGACCGAGCCCCATGACATTCCGGTGGACATCCTGGTAAGTGACCATGACCTCCAGCGCTAGTCCAATGCGCCGCAAGTCTTACAAGGCACTCTGGCTGCATGGGTTTCATCGGGTTGATTACAGCGAATGGGGTAACCCCGACAACCCGCGCGTGCTGTTCTGCGTGCATGGGTTGACCCGCAACAGCCGCGACTTCGATGCGCTGGCCGATGCCCTGTGCCAGGAGTATCGGGTGATCTGTCCCGATGTGGTGGGGCGGGGCACCAGCGAATGGCTGACTCATAAAACGGACTACGGCTATCCGCTCTACCTCGCGGACATGGCGGCCCTGATTGCGCGCAGCGGCACCGAACAGGTGGACTGGGTGGGCACTTCCATGGGGGGCATCATTGGCATGATGCTGGCAGCCCAGTCCGGAACACCGGTACGCAAGCTGGTGCTCAACGACGTGGGCAGCATCATTTCCATCGCGGCGCTGCAACGCCTGGCCAGCTATGTGGGTAAACCCATGGCCTTTGATAACCTGGAAGAGGCTGAAGCCTATTTTCGGCACACCCACGCCACCTTCGGCGCTTTGACCGACGCGCAATGGCACCATATCGCCCTTCATGGCGTGAAACAATGGCCGGACGGCAAGTACCGGCTGGTGTACGATCCTGCCATCGCCGCGGTGTTCGTGGGGCCACCCATGGGGGACATCGACATGAGCCTCATCTGGAACAGCGTGCGCTGCCCCACGCTGGTCATTCGCGGTCGGGAATCCGATCTGCTTCAGCCCCATACCCTTGCCCTGATGAAACTTGCCCATCCCACCATGCGGGTGCTGGAAGTGCCAGGATGCGGCCACGCCCCGGCATTGATGGATTCAGCCCAGATTGCGGCCGTGCGCGAATTTCTCAATGAGCACTGAAAAAGTCCGGCTGTCCAAGGTGATGTCCGAGCGCGGCATCTGCTCGCGTCGCGAAGCAGATGCCTGGATCGAGAAGGGCTGGGTGTTCGTGGACGGCGTGCGCGTGCAGGAGTTGGGCGTGCGCATCGACCCCACCCAGCAGATTTCCCTTGACGCCGCCGCACGCGGCCAGCAACAGGCGCAGGTTACCGTGCTGCTGCACAAACCGGTGGGCTTTGTGTCTGGGCAGGCTGAAGATGGACATAAGCCGGCCGTCGTCCTCGTCACTCCCGGCACCCACTGGAAGGAAGACACGATCACCCGCCCGCTCACTCCGTCCATGATGCGCGGCCTCGCGCCCGCCGGGCGTCTGGATATCGATTCCACCGGACTGCTGGTGTTGACCCAGGACGGCAGGATCGCCAAGACGCTCATCGGCGCCGATTCGGCCATCGACAAGGAATACCTTGTGCGGGTGGAAGGGCGTCTCACAGACGCCGACCTCGCCCGCCTCAATTTTGGCTTGTCGCTCGACGGGCGACCCCTGCGACGCGCCCAGGTGTCCTGGCAAAACCAGGACCAGTTGCGCTTCATCCTGCGCGAGGGACGAAAGCGCCAGATCCGTCGCATGTGCGAGCTGGTAGGCCTTAAGGTGACGGGCCTCAAACGCGTGCGCATCGGCAATGTACGCCTGGGGGCGCTGCCCGGAGGGCAGTGGCGTTATCTCGCCCCTGACGAATCTTTTGAGTGATATTTTTGATGCACCCAAGGAGAGGATTTCATGAATGATTACCGCGCCCCGTTGCGGGATATGGCCTTCGTCGTCAAGGAACTGCTGGGGCTTGCGCGCGTTGGCCAGTTGCCCGGGTTTGAGGAAGCAACGGAAGACCTGTTCGATGCCGTGCAGGAAGAGTCGGCCCGCTTCTCGCAAGAGGTCATCGCGCCGCTCAACCGCAGCGGCGACCAGCAGGGGGCGGTGTTGAAGGATGACGTCGTGAACACTCCGGCGGGATTCAAGGCGGCCTACAAGCAGTTCGTGGCCGGAGGGTGGAACGGCCTCACCTGTGACCCCGAATACGGTGGCCAGGGTTTGCCCAACCTGATGGGTGCTCCCATCGAGGAAATGTGGCACGCCGCCAACATGGCGTTCACACTGTGTCCGCTGCTCACGCGCGGCGCCATCGAGGCCATTCATTTTGCCGGATCCGGGGTTTTGCGCACGCGCTATCTGCCCAACATGGTCAGTGGCCAATGGACCGGCACCATGAATCTGACCGAACCCCAGGCGGGGTCCGACCTCGCGGCCCTGCGCACCCGTGCTGTGCCTGAGGGCGACCATTACCGCATCACGGGCCAGAAAATCTTCATCACTTATGGTGACCAGGATTTCACGGAAAACATCGTGCACCTCGTTCTGGCGCGCCTGCCGGATGCCCCTGCGGGCGTCAAGGGTATTTCTCTGTTCGTGGTGCCCAAGTTCCAGGTCAACGACGACGGCTCGCTCGGGGCGCGCAACGACGTGCGCACCGTGTCCCTCGAACATAAACTGGGCATTCACGGCAGCCCCACCTGCGTCCTGGCCTTTGGCGACGAGGGTGGAGCGGTGGGCCATCTTCTGGGCGAGCCCAACAGGGGCCTCGAGATCATGTTTATCATGATGAATGCCGCGCGCTTTTCCGTGGGAGTGCAGGGGCTTGCCATCGCCGAGCGCGCCTACCAGGGAGCCGTGCGTTATGCCCAGGAACGCGTGCAGGGCATTCCCGTGGGGATGACCGCTCGCGCCCCCATCTTGCACCACCCTGATGTGCGCCGCGTGTTGTCCACCCTCAAGTCCCGCATCGAGGCTTGTCGGACGCTGGCCTATTACGCGGGACAGATGCTCGACTTTGCGCAGGCCGAAACGGATCCTGCACTGCGCGCTGCCGCGCAGGCGCGATCTGACCTGTTGACACCCATCGTCAAGGGCTTTTGCACCGAAATGGGTGTTTGGGCGGCCAGCGAAGCGCTCCAGGTGTATGGCGGAATGGGCTACATCGAGGAAACGGGCGCTGCTCAGCATCTGCGCGATGCCCGCATCACCACCATCTATGAGGGCACCACCGGCATCCAGGCCAATGACCTCGTGGGGCGCAAGCTGCTGCGCGATCAGGGTGCCATGGCCCGGGCCCTGTTCCAGGAAATCCGCGCGTCGCTGCCAGCACTTTCGGGGCGCCCCGAATGCGCGGCGATTGCGTCTGCGGTGGAGCGCGCCCTGGTTGCCGCCGAGGCTGCCAGCGCACACCTTTTGCTGCATGCCCAGGAGCAACCTGAAGCGGTGTTTGGAGCCGCTGTGCCTTATTTGCACCTGATGGGCTGGCTGGTCACGGGGTGGCTGATGGCGCGCAGTGCAGGGATTGCTGCGGCACGCCTTGAGGCGGGCGAGACTGATGCGGTGTTCTATCGCGCCAAGCTGGCGACAGCCCGTTTCCTGGCAGATCATGGGCTGGGCATCTGCGACAGTCTGCGTGGCAGCCTCGTGGAAGGAGGCGATGCACTGCTGGGCATGGAAGCGTCTCTATTTTGAGGTGATGATGAATTTACGACAATTCTGGTTCGGCTTGATGGGAGGATTGATGATGATCAGCATGCTCTCGCCTGCGGATGCTGCAAGCCCGTTTCCGGGAACGCAGGAAGGCCGTTTTGTCATTCGCGATTTCCAGTTCAGGTCGGGCGAGGTGCTGCCCGAGCTGACGATCGGCTATACGCTGCTGGGCACCCCGCAGCGCGATGCGGCGGGACGCATCAGCAATGCGGTCCTGCTGTTGCACGGCACGACGGGCACGGCGCAGAACTGGTTTTTGCCGGGATTGTCCGGAAACCTGTTCGGCCCGGGACAGCCGCTGGACAGACAGCGTTATTTCCTGATCATTCCTGATGGCATCGGGCTGGGCCGCTCCTCCAAACCCAGTGATGGTCTCAAGGGGCATTTTCCGCGCTACGGTTACCAGGATATGGTGACGGCCAATATGCGCCTGTTGCAGGAGGGGCTGCACATCGACCACCTGCGCGCCATCATTGGCACTTCCATGGGCGGCATGCACACTTGGCTGTTTGCCGAACGCTTTCCCGAATTCATGGATGGGGCCATCGCCATCGCCAGCCTGCCGGCTCCGGTCAGTGGGCGCAACATGATGTGGCGCCAGGTGCTGATCGAATCCATCCGGGGCTCTGCGGACTGGAAGGGTGGCGATTATACGATGCCACCGGAATCTTTCGTGCATGTATGGCCCCTATTTGGCCTCATGACGGATGGGGCCTCACATCTGCAGGTGATTGCGCCCACGCGCGCCCAGGCCATCGCCCATTACAACACCCTGTCCGGCAATGCGCGTCTGCTTGA
>JAJZEH010000067.1 GCA_021805725.1 Pseudomonadota bacterium
CTGGTGGAACTGTGGCGCACTGGGTAGTGCCCTGCTGCCGTTGATTGGCGACGAAGAAGCCCTGCACGAGGCGCTGGCGCGCTATGAGCCCGCCTTCCAGAAGGCCCTGGATGCGGCGTTTCGACGCAAGCTGGGCCTGATGCGCCCACGCGCAGACGATGCCCAGCTGGTTGGGCGCCTGATGCGCCTCCTGCATCAAAACCGTACGGATTTCACGCACTTCTTTCGCGCCCTCTCGCGCCTGCCGCGCAAGACAGGCGCGGACGATGCGGTGCGCAACCTGGTGCTGGACCGCACCGCCTGCGACGGCTGGCTGTGCGCATGGCGCGCGCGCCTGGAATGGGAAGATTCTGAGGATGGGCCGCGCCAGTCGGCCATGCTGCGCGCCAACCCCAAATTCGTGCTGCGCAATTACCTGGCAGAAACCGCCATCCGCGCCGCGCACGAGGGCCGTCCCGAGGTGCTGGCGCAATTGCAGGAGGTGCTGGCCACTCCCTTCGATGAACATCCCGGCGCCGAGGCCTGGGCCGCCGCGCCACCCGATTGGGCGGAAACGCTGGCCGTCAGCTGCTCTTCATGAGTGCCCCGCAGCGCAGCTTCCGGTATTACGATCTCATCATGGCCGCCTTCGTGTGCGTGCTGCTCTGCTCCAATTTCATCGGAGCGGCCAAGCAGACGGTGCTGACCCTGCCTTTCGTGGGCCCACTCACCGTGGGTGCGGGCGTGCTGTTCTTTCCCGTCACCTATTTTTTTGGAGATGTGCTGACCGAGGTGTACGGTTACGCGCGCGACCGGCGCGTGGTCTGGGCCGGGTTTGCGGCACTGCTGTTTGCCTCCTTCATGGCCTGGGTGGTGGTGAGCCTGCCACCTGCCCATAATGCCTTCATGGCGCAGTTTCAGGGTCAGCTGGAAGGCGTGTTCGGCAATGCCTGGCGCATTGCCATCGCCTCCATGCTGGCCTACTGGTGCGGCAGTTTTGCCAACAGCTACGTGATGGCCAAAATGAAAGTGATGACCGCAGGACGCTGGCTGTGGCTGCGTGCCATCGGTTCCACCGCCGTGGGCGAGGCGCTGGATTCCCTGCTGTTTTACGGGTGCGCTTTCTACGGCGTGTGGGCCTTGCAGGACCTCATTGAGGTGGCCGTCCTGGAATATTTTCTCAAGACCTTCTGGGAAGTGCTGGCGACACCGCTGACCTACTGGATGGTGCGTGCGCTCAAGCGCATCGAGCATGAAGACCATTACGACCGGCACACGCGCTTCACGCCGTTTTCACTGGATGTTTGAGTTTCGGGGAGGATGCACATGAGCAAACGCAGCGGGGAACGATGTTACGACGATACCGAAGTGACCGCTCGCCTCGAGCGCGAGCTGCCGCACTGGCGCCTTGCGGCTGGCACGATTCAGCGCACGTATCGCACCCAGGGATGGAAGGGTACCCTGATGGTGGTGAATGCGCTGGGCCACCTCGCCGAGGCCGCCTGGCATCACCCCGACCTGGAGGTGCGTTACGACACGGTGGTGGTCAGTCTCTGCAACCACGCGGCGGGCGGCATCACCGACAAGGATTTTGAGCTGGCGCAAAAAATGGACGGGTTCATCCTGTGGCAACCCGGGCGCGAATCAGGAGCGCTGGAGGGCACACCGCAGGATGCGCAGCACCGCTATATCCGCTACGACGAATGACGCTTCAGGGGCGCAATCTTGCCCGAACTGCCTGAAGTAGAGGTCACCCGCCTCGGCATTGCGCCCTTTCTGGTAGGGCAGGTCGTCACGGCGGTGGTGGTGCGCCATCCCCGCCTGCGCTGGCCCATTCCGCAGGGGCTGGCCCGCATATTGCCGGGTCAGGCCATCACGGCCGTGCGCCGGCGCGCAAAATATCTCCTGCTCGACATGCCTGCGGGCACCCTTGTCCTGCATCTGGGCATGTCGGGGTCGCTGCGCGTCCTCACCGGGTCCACGCCGCCGGGCACGCACGACCACTTCGATTTGTGCTGCACGGGGGGTGTGCTGCGCCTCAATGACCCGCGCCGCTTTGGTGCCGTGCTGTGGCAACCGGCGGGAGGAGCGCTTTCCAGCCAGCCGGGGTTGCTGGAGCGCCTGGGGCAGGAACCCCTCGATCCGGCATTCTCTGGAGCGCTCTTATGGCAGCGTACCCGTGGGCGTTCACAGGCTATCAAGCAGGTATTGCTCAACGGGCAGATCGTGGTGGGGGTGGGCAACATCTACGCTTCAGAAAGCCTGTTTCGCGCCGGCATCCATCCGCAGCGCGCCGCAGGCAGGATTGGCGCGGCGCGCTACGAGCGTCTCGCCCAAAGCATTCGGGAGGTATTGCAGGAAGCCATCGCACAGGGCGGCAGCACCCTGCGCGATTTCGTGGACAGCAGCGGATCGCCGGGCTATTTTCAGCAGGCCCATCAGGTCTACGGGCGCACTGGGGCACCTTGCGTGCGTTGTGGCACGCCTATCCGCCAGATTACCCAGGGGCAGCGTTCCACCTGGTTTTGCCCGCACTGCCAGCGTTAGCGGCTAAGACGCCTCGCGGATGCGCGCCAGGGTTTGCGGGTAAGCGGTGGCGAGCGCCTCGTTGCTGTTTACCGAAAGCGCCAGGTCGTGGATCATGCCGTCATCCAGCCCATACACCCAGCCGTGTACTGTGAGGTCCTGACCGCGGGTCCACGCGTCCTGCACCACCGTGGTGTGGCAAACGTTCTGTACCTGCTCGATGACGTTGAGTTCGCACAGGCGGTCGTGACGGTCGCCGGGGTCGAAGCTGTCCATCAACTGTTCGTGCTTTTCATGCACGTCGCGCACGTGGCGCAACCAGTTGTCGGCAATCCCCACGCGCAACCGGTTGAGCGCGGCATGCACCCCGGAACACCCATAGTGGCCCACCACCATGATGTGGCGGATTTTGAGCATGTCTACGGCAAACTGGACGACCGAAAGCAGGTTGAGGTCGGTATGCACCACCACATTGGCCACATTGCGATGCACAAAGACTTCGCCGGGGGCAAGCCCCGTGATCTGGTTGGCTGGCACACGTGAATCCGAGCAGCCAATCCAGAGGTACTCGGGGGCCTGCTGCCGGGCCAGGTTTTTGAAAAAGTCGGGATCTTCGGCCAGCACGGTGCGGACCCAGGCGCGATTGTTCTGAAACAGGTGATGGAGGGGGTTCATCATCCGATTATAACGGCAGTTCGTGCCATTTAAAAAATTCACGAAAGCACGCCCCTGCGCACGGTTATTTGAGAGAATGGTGCATCGGCACGCTCTGGACCTGAATGCAGGCATGAAACTGGAACGGAAATTTCTGCTGCTCGTCACCGGCATCTTCATCTTTTCGTCGCTGATCGGCTGGTTTGTGTTCAAGAACATGATCGACGAAATCAACCGGGACTGGAGCCGGCAATTCGTCGAGCGTCAGATCCTGTTCGACCGGTTCCGCACTTTCACGCCCCTTATGAAGGAAGTGGCGCTGGCCAAAAAACTGGCTGCCGAGCCGGCACTGATTCAAATGGCCCTCCACGAAAACGATCCACTGGCCCGTCGCAACGGTCTTGCGGTTCTGGAAAAATACCGCATCCGTTTTTCCGACCATACGTACTTCGCGGCCTTTGCCCTCTCCGGACACTATTTTTTCAACAATGCCGCAGGCGAATACAGCGGCGACGAGCTGCGCTACACCCTGTCCCGGGACCATCCCGCGGACGGGTGGTTTTACGCGACGATGGGCCAGGGCCAGGATTTTCAGATCAACATCGCGCAAGACCAGCACCTCAACGAAACCCGGGTATGGGTCAACGCCCTGTTGCGTAGCGGCAAAGCGGTGGTGGGTATCGTTGGTACCGGCATGAAGCTCTCGGCGTTTCTTTCCGAAACCGTCAACCTTACGCAACCGGGCATCCACAACTTTTTCATTGATGACAGCCTCTCCATCAAGCTGTCGAGCGACACCCACCTCATCGACTATGCCAGCATCGCCAAAAAACCGGACCAGCGCATCACCATGGACGCGTTGCTGAAACCTGCCGACATCAAAAAATTGCGACAGACCCTGTTGCAGATCAGGGAAGGAGACAGCAATGATGTGGCCAACCTCTGGGTGCAGTTCGATGGCCGCACATTTTTGCTGGGGGTGGCGCGACTGCCGGGTATCGGCTGGTACGACCTTACGCTGGTGGACCAGAAGAAACTCGGTTTGATCAAGGGGTTTACCTATGTCCCCTATGCGATCGGAGCGCTCTTTCTCATGGTGCTTCTGGTCCTGGGGTTTGCCCTGCATCAGTGGATCCTGCAGCCCATCATGTCCCTCAAGAAGGCTTCGGATGCCATCCAGGCG
>JAJZEH010000105.1 GCA_021805725.1 Pseudomonadota bacterium
AACTTCCTCCAACCGTGACCTGACCTACACCGTCGACCTGCGACAATCTTTGCGCCAGGATGGTGGATGCTGCATCATAAATTTCCCCTGCGCTAAGGGTAGGGGAGGTGAGAGACATGATGAGAATCGGCGCATCAGCCGGGTTGACTTTGCGGTAGGTTGGGTTGAGAGGTAAATTTGCTGGCAGCAACGCGCTGGCTGCATTGATTGCGGCCATCACATCCCGAGCGGCACCGTTGATGTTGCGCTCGAGGTTGAAGACCAGGCTTAACACGGTCTGCCCGGTAGAGCTGGTTGAAGTGATTTCTTCAACGCCGGCGATCCGACCCAAGGTTCGTTCCAGCGGAGTGGCTACTGTGGCTGCCATGGTTTCCGGGCTGGCACCAGGAAGACTTACCTGTACGCTGACAGCCGGGAAGTCAATCTGCGGTAGCGGCGCCACGGGAAGCAGCGTGAATGCGACAAGTCCCGACAGTGTAATTGCCGCTGTCAAAAGCGTGGTTGCGATGGGGCGTCGGATAAAAACCCCTGTGATGTTCATGTTGATTTGGCGCGATTGGCGAGACGATCCATGGCCAGATAAATGACCGGCGTGGTGAATAATGTCAGTAGCTGACTTGCAAGCAGGCCTCCCACCATGGTTATACCCAATGGCTGGCGCAATTCAGCCCCAATACCGCTACCGAGCATCAGGGGTAAGGCGGCAAAAAGTGCGGAAAAGGTGGTCATCAAAATTGGGCGAAAGCGTAAAAGACAAGCCTGTCTGATTGCCTCAAGTGCGGTTAATCCCTGGTTTCGCTGAGCGTCCAATGCGAAATCGATCATCATGATTGCGTTTTTCTTGACGATGCCAATCAGCAGGATTATCCCGATGATGCCCAGGACTCCCAGATCATTTCCGGTGAGAAAGAGTGCCAGCAATGCACCCACCCCAGCTGAGGGCAGGGTGGAGAGAATCGTGATCGGGTGGATATAGCTTTCGTAGAGTACGCCCAGCACGATATACATCGTCACAATAGCGGCCAGAATCAGCAACAACGTGGAAGAAAGGGATTTTTGATAAGCCCGGGCTGCGCCCTGAAATCTTGTCTCTATACTGTCAGGCAAGTGAATATCCTGCTGCGCAGCGGTAATGGCATCCACTGCCTGGCCAAGCGACACACCCCGGCTGAGATTGAAAGAAATGGTGGCTGAAGGAAACTGTCCCAGGTGATGAATGGCCAGAGGGCCAATCCGCTCGGATATATGCACCAGTTCGCTCAGTGGAACCTGCACATTCCCGCCACCGGTGGCTGTCACGGGGCCGGATGTGGTGGCAGCACCGGGCGAGTTGGTGGCATTGGGCACGATAGCCGGTCCCAATCCACCCACGCTCACGGAGCCCGGTAGTGCGCCCGTGACGTAAATGCTGTCGAGCTGTTTCGGATTTTTGCGAAACTCTGGCTGCACTTCCAGAATCACGCGATATTGATTGGATTGCGTAAAAACGGTAGATACGATCCGCTGCCCGAAGGCATCGTAGAGCGCGTTGTCGATAGCCGCCACGGTAACCCCGAGACGGCCGGCAGTATTGCGGTCAATGTCCAGATACACCCTGTTGCCGCCATTCAGAAGATCGCTAGCCACGTCCTTGAGTTGTGGCAGCGCCTGCAAACGGTTGACCAGTTTGGAAGTCCACTCTTGTATCTCCTCTGCCTTGGGCCCCTCTAGGGTCATCTGAAACTGGGTACGGCTCAAAGTGTCTTCAATGGTGAGATCCTGCACAGGTTGCAGATATACATGAATGCCTTCCACTCTGGCCAGACTCTGACGCAACCGCGCCATCACCGCAGTGATGTTGCCGTCTGGCCCGCGCGTTTCCAGCGGCTTGAGACTGATTAGAAGACGTCCATTGTTAATGGTCGTATTGATGCCATCCACGCCAATGAAGGAAGATAGGCTTTCCACGGCAGGGTCTTGCAACAGGGTCTCTGCAACAGCCTGTTGGCGCGTTGCCATGCCTTGAAAAGAGATCGACTGGGGCGCATCAGTAATGGCCTGGAGGATGCCGGTATCCTGCACCGGAAAAAATCCTTTCGGGATGTACAGGTATAGCAAAGCCGTCAAAGCGAACGTGGCAACAGCCACCCAAAGAGTGGCCTTCTGGTGCAGCAATACCCAGTCCAGGGCCTTGCCATAGATCGCGATGAGATGTTCGAAAGCCGCCTTGATGCGTACACCAACGGCGGTGGTGGACTTTTGATCAAGACCCCTGCCCAGAATGCGGGCACACATCATGGGTGTTAGTGTCAAGGACACTACGGCAGAAATGATGATGGCCACGGCCAGGGTAATGGCAAATTCGCGGAACAGCCTGCCAATCACATCGGACATGAATAAAAGCGGTATCAGTACCGCGATCAGCGAAATGGTCAGTGAAATGATGGTGAATCCAATCTGTCGCGATCCTTTGAGAGCCGCCTGCATGGGTGACTCACCCAGTTCCAGGTAACGTGCAATGTTTTCGATCATTACGATGGCATCGTCCACTACAAATCCGGTGGCAATGGTCAGGGCCATCAGCGTCAGGTTATTGATGCTGAAATTTTCGAGATACATGAATGCCAACGTTCCCACCAGAGATAGCGGTACTGCCACGCTCGGTATGATGGTTGCAGGCAAATTTCGCAGGAAAATGAAAATGACCATCACCACCAGGGCGATGGCGAGCAACATTTCAAACTGGATTTCGTGCACGGAAGCACGAATGGTCGTGGTGCGATCCGTGAGTAGCGACACTTCCACTGCTTGCGGCAGGGATTGCTGCAGTTGCGGCAGCAGTGCTTTGACGCGATCCGATACCTCGATGACATTGGCACCTGGTTGACGTTGCACATTCACGATAATGGCAGGGGTGCGATTGTGCCAGGCAGCAAGATGCGTATCCTCTGCGCTTTCCGTGACGTTGGCCACATCACCCAGGCGCACGGGAGCGCCGTTGAGGTAGGCGACGATGATCTGACGGTAATCCTCAGCCTGCCGTAGCTGATCGCTTGCGTCCACTACGGCAGAGCGTTCAGGCCCATCAAAACTGCCTTTGGGCAAATTGACATTATTATTGACGATGGCGGTGCGTATGTCTTCAAAACCCAGCTGACGAAAGGCGAGTGCTGACGAAAGGCAAGTGCGCCTGGGTCGAGCTGCACCCTGACCGCCGGGCGCAAGCCACCGCCCATGCTGACCATGCCGACACCGGGCAATTGTGAAATTTTTTGCACAAGCCGCGTATCAACCCAATCCTGAAGGCGCGGCAGGGTCATGGCTGGAGATGAGACTGCCAATGTCAGAATGGGTGCGTCAGCCGGGTTGACCTTGTTATACAAGGGCGGCATGGGCAGATCGGTAGGAAGAAAAGTGCCGGCAGCGTTGATGGCTTCCTGCACTTGCTGTTCGGCCACGTCAAGCGACATGCTCAGCGCAAACTGGAGCGTGATCACCGAGGCGCCGCCCGAACTGGTGGAGCTCATCTGGCTCAACCCCGGCATCTGGCCAAACTGACGCTCCAGCGGTGCCGTGATGGCTGATGCAGTAACCTCTGGGCCCGCACCCGGATAAAGCGTGGTTACTTCGATGGTGGGATAGTCCACCTCGGGCAAGGCAGAGAGCGGCAAAAATCGCCAGGAGATGAACCCGGCAAGCAGCATCGCGACCATGATGAGCGAGGTCGCCACCGGACGTTCAATGAAAATTTTTGAAATGTTCAAGATGAAGCCTAGGGCTTTTCGTGATGGGATATTTCGACAGTGCTACCTTCACGCAAATGGTCAATCCCGTCCGTCACCACTTCCTCGCCACTAGCCAATCCTTGCAGGATTGAAACGCGTTCACCATCGCCTGGTCCCACCTTGAGATTTCGCACCGACACGACGTGTTGCGCATTCACCACGTAAGCATAAGGACCACCTGCCCCTTGCTGCACACCGGCGACCGGAATGACGAGAGCGTCCTTGATGGTGTCCACTTTGAGGCGAGCATTGACGAACTGATTGGGAAAGAGGCTGTAGTCGGCATTCTGGAATTGGGCCCGTAACTTGACCATGCCGGTTGTAACGTCCACCTCGTTATCCACGGTCAGCAGATAACCTTCGGCAAGCCGTGTGCTGTTGGTTCGATCCCAGGCTTCCACGCGCAACTTACCCGGCTCTTTAATCCCTTTGAGGATCGCTGGCAATGCATCTTGTGGCAAGGGGAAAATGACGGTAATGGGTGAAAGTTGTGTCAGCATCACCATGCGAT
>JAJZEH010000023.1 GCA_021805725.1 Pseudomonadota bacterium
TGCCGCTCCTGCCCCGGTGCGCATCGCCATCGCGCGCGATCGCGCCTTCGGCTTTTATTATGCCGACGATCTCGATGCCCTGGAGGCGGCCGGGGCCACGTTGGTGCCTTTTGACACCCTCGCCGACGCCAGGCTGCCCGAGGTGGATGGCCTCTACATCGGCGGCGGTTTTCCCGAGATGTTTGCGCCGCAGCTTGCGGCCAATGCAGCGCTGCGCGAAGCCCTGCGCCGCGCGCTGGCTGCAGGGCTGCCGGCCTACGCCGAATGCGGCGGTTTTCCCGAGATGTTTGCGCCGCAGCTTGCGGCCAATGCAGCGCTGCGCGAAGCCCTGCGCCGCGCGCTGGCTGCGGGGCTGCCAGCCTACGCCGAATGCGGCGGTTTGATGTATCTGTCGCGCACATTGACCGTCGCAGGCCATGCTTACCCGATGGTGGGCGCCATTCCTGGTGATGTGGTGATGAATGAACGGCCCGTGGGGCGAGGTTATGTGCACCTCTGCGAACGCATGGGGCACCCCTGGCCGCGCCCCCGTTCGCCAGCTCAGGAAATAAGGGCACACGAATTTCATTACTCCAGCCTCGACAATCTGCCGGCCGACGCGCAATTTGCCTTCGAAGTGAAGCGTGGCCACGGCATTGACGGTCGCCATGATGGCATTCTGGTCAACAACCTCCTCGCCTCCTATACCCACCTGCGCACCATCGGCTCGTGTTATTGGGCCACGCGTTTCGTTGCCTTCGTGCGCCAGCACCGGCAGCATAAAACCGGCGCACTGCAGGAAACACTCGGCGCGCTACAATGACGTGATGGAACATTCTTTTGCATCATATGTCCAGATTCTGGGCAAGGGTCGGCGCGGCGCACGCGATCTGACGCATGAAGAGGCGCGTGAGGCCATGGCCCTGATTCTTTCGGGTGCCGTGGAGCCGGTGCAACTGGGCGCTTTTTTGATGCTGATGCGCGTCAAGGAAGAAACCGCAGCCGAGCTGGCGGGCTTCGTTGCGGCTGCCCGTGCGTCACTTCCCAGGCCGTCCAGCCTGGTGACGGTGGATCTGGATTGGGCCAGTTACGCCGGCAAGCGGCGCCAGTTGCCCTGGCACCTGCTGGCAGCCCTGTTGCTGGCCAGTCACGGCAGCCGGGTGTTGATGCATGGCGTGGGCGGCGGGACGGCCGGCCGCGTCTTCGTGCCCCAGGCCCTTGCTGCGCTGGGGCTGGCGCCTGCCCGATCGCCTGCAGAAGCCGCGCAGCAGC
The DNA here is from genome assembly GCA_021805725.1 of Pseudomonadota bacterium. Next base: position 1,252 of record JAJZEH010000023.1, read on the forward strand.
TGGAACGACATCACTTTGCCTTTCTGCCACTGGAGGCCGTCAGTCCCGTACTGCAGGGCATGCTCGATCTCAAATCCGTTCTGGGACTGCGCTCGCCGGTGCATACCCTGGTGCGCATGCTCAATCCCTTTGCCGCGCAGACCTCCATCATCGGCATCTTTCACCCGGGCTACGACGACAGGCACCAGGAGGCCGCCGCATTGCTGGGCGATCCGGGGCTTGCCGTATTCAAGGGGGAGGGGGGAGAGCCTGAACGCAATCCGGATGCGGACTGCAACGTCAGGCTATGGCGTGAAGGGCAAAAGCAAAACCAGGTGTGGCCCGCCCTGTTCGGGCAGCGCCATCTGCGCGACGAGACGCTGGATTGCAGCCGGATGCGGCGCCTCTGGCGCGATGAGGAAGCAGATGAATACGGCACGGCCGCCGTGATCGGCACTGCAGCCATTGCCCTGACCGCCTTGGGGCGCGCGGCCGATCCCGAACAGGCCATGCTGCAGGCGGCGCATCTTTGGCACATCCGCAATCGACATTTTCTTGAAAGCATTGCCTACTGAACATGCAAACCTCCAAGACCGGCGAAGTCTATCTGGTGGGGGCCGGCCCTGGCGATCCCGACCTGCTCACCCTGCGCGCCCTGCGCCTGATACAGCAGGCCGATGTGGTGCTCTATGACAATCTGGTGTCCAAACCCATTCTGGCGCTGATTCCGGAGGGAACACAGCAGATCTTTGTGGGCAAGCGCCGGGGTAATCACACGTTGCCGCAGGAACAGATCAATGATCTGCTGGTGCGCCTGGCCCAGGAGGGGCATCGGGTGCTTCGCCTGAAGGGGGGCGATCCGTTCATTTTCGGACGCGGCGGCGAGGAAATCGAAAAACTGGCGCGCCACCACATTCGATTTCAGGTGGTGCCTGGCATTACGGCCGCCTCCGGTGTGGCCGCCTATGCCGGCATTCCGCTAACTCACCGCGACCACGCACAACGCTGCGTATTCGTCACTGGCCATCTCAAGGATGGCAGCATGGATCTGGACTGGAATCTTCTGGCCAGGGCCGGACAGACCGTGGTGGTCTACATGGGGTTGCAGGGGCTCGACATGCTCTGCCGCGAACTGGTGGCCCATGGTCTCAGGGCAGAAACGCCAGCGGCCATTGTGCAGCAAGGCACCACGCAGCATCAACGCGTGGTCACCGGAACGCTGGCAACCCTGCCCGAACTGGCGCGGCAAGCCCGACTGCAGGCGCCCACCCTGATCATCGTGGGCGGGGTGGTCACGCTGCATCAAACGCTCAAGTGGTTTGTTCCCGAATCGCAGCCGGCAGGCTGAGGCCTACTTCTTGGGCGGACTGCAGAACTGTTCCTGCAACGCGTTGATGATGGCGATGGATTCGGGACTGGCAATGCTGTAATAGATATGCTTGCCTTCCCGGCGCGTGTTGACCAACCCTTCCTCGCGCAGCACCCCCAGTTGTTGGGAGAGCGTGGGCTGACGGATATCCAGCGAGGATTCCAGGTCGCTGACGCAGGCTTCGCCTCCGGCAAGCCGGCACAACAGGACCAGGCGGTCCGGGTTGGCCAGAACCTTGAGCAGGCCGCAGGCGCGATCTGCCGAGGCATGCATCGCATCAAAATCCAGCTTTTTTCCTGTTGACGGTGACTTCATGGCATCCGGTTCATCAAGAAACCAGTTGACACTATACCACAAAACAATATATAAATACACATAATGTAATTTGCTAAAATGTATAGATGCAAATTCGTAACGGACCGGGGTTATATTAGCGTGAGGAGTCCTAATATCGGCCCTACTGAAGTCCGGAACCCATGGAGAATGGAATGAAATCCAGACAGATTTGGCCCTTGAACCCTATTTTCGGCATTGCGCTGGCATGGAGCATTGCCACGCACTCTGCCCTGGCTGCGGGAGCGGCCCCGGCAACTGGCACAACACCTCCATCAAGCCAGTTGGCCAGCTTTGATGCCGTGGTCGAGGCCGAGCGTCAAACCGTCATGGCGGCACAGGTGTCTGGCGCCGTGGTCGAGATTTCCGTCAAGGCGGGTGATCGCGTCCAGGCTGGGCAGAGCCTGCTGCGCATGGATGCCCGGGCCGCCAACCAGTCCGCAGCCGTGAGCGAAGCGCAGGTACAATCGGCCCGCGCTGCACTGGCCGTGGCCAGCAAGGATTACGAACGGCAAAAACAGTTGTTTGCCCAGGACTATATCAGCCAGGCGGCGCTGGAACGGGCCGAAGCCCGTTTCAAGGCCACCGAGGCCGAAACCAATGCCCAGTTGGCCCAGGCGGCTGCAGCGCACACCCAGGCGGGTTACTACACCTTGCGTGCGCCTTATGCAGGGGTGGTGGCCGAGGTACCTGTCATGTTGGGTGACATGGCCATGCCGGGGCGACCACTTCTGGTGCTCTATGACCCTGCCGGCCTGCGGGTAACTGCCGCAGTTCCTCAAGGGTCCATCCAGGCAGGCTGGACGGCTGCTGCCGTGAAGGTGGAGTTGCCCGGGCAGACCGCTGAACGCCAGTGGGTGACGCCGTCCTATCTCAAGGTGCTGCCCACCGTGGATCCTGCTACGCATACCATGCAGGTGCGTCTGGGTTTGCCTGCAGCCACCCCCGGTGTTGCGCCCGGCACTTTTGCGCGCGTCTGGCTGCCCGGGGTTGAAAAAACGGCAGGCCCGCTCATGGTTCCGCTCTCTGCCGTGGTGCGCCGTGCCGAAATGACGGGCCTCTATGTGCTGGATGCACAGGGGCGCCCATTGCTGCGCCAGGTGCGCCTGGGGAGGGTCATCAACGATCAGGTGGAGGTGTTGAGCGGGCTTGATGCCAACGAAAAAGTGGCGCCCGATGCCCAGGCCGCCCTGACGGCTGCGCACTGAGAGGGCACATGAGCAAACCCATGGGGATTTCCGGGCGCATCGCTGCGTACTTCCAGAGCGCCCAGATCACACCGCTGCTGG
>JAJZEH010000048.1 GCA_021805725.1 Pseudomonadota bacterium
GCCCTGGGCGCTTCTCGGGCAGCAGTGGATTCGGGTTATGTGTCTAACGATTATCAGGTGGGGCAGACGGGGAAGATCGTGGCTCCTGATCTCTACATTGCCGTGGGTATTTCGGGGGCCATCCAGCATCTGGCCGGGATGAAGGCATCCCGCGTCATCGTGGCCATCAACAAGGACCCTGATGCTCCGATTTTTGCGGTTGCAGATTACGGCCTGGTGGGGGATCTCAATCAGGTGGTGCCGGAGTTGACGTCGGCATTGTAAGGTGCTTTAGACGGATTGCAGCGGAATCTTGAACCCTTGTCGTTTGATGCGGTTGTTGGCATCCACGTATACCAGCCGGGGTTCAAACGTTTCGAGTTCGGCTTCGGTATAGGCGGCGTAGGTGGCGATAATCAGGATGTCACCCACTTGCGCCTTGCGAGCAGCCGCGCCGTTGACTGAAATCATGCCGGAACCGCGCTGGCCGCGGATGGCATAGGTGGTAAAACGATCGCCATTGTTGACGTTGTAAATGTCTATTTGCTGATATTCGCGAATGTCGGCAGCATCCAGCAAGTCTTCGTCTATGGCACAGGAACCTTCGTAACCCAATTCAGACTGAGTGACGGTGACACGATGAAGTTTGGCTTTAAGCATTGTCCGTTGCATGGGCCCTTTATCCAGGTAAGTTCATCACAGTTCTGTTGCAAGGTGAGGCAGTTTACGCAAATGCGCTGGTTCGCGCCACCATTATTGCATTGCAGCAGAATGCAATATTATCAGGAATTTGGACTGCTTCAATAAGAAAAGGTTTATATGATTTTGCAAAACCATTCGCCGTTCCCATCGGGTATTCGTGAGCAGGTGGCCCTGGCCCTGGTTGAGGATGTAGGCAGCGGGGACCGGACGGCTGCACTGATTCCCGAAGGGCAGTGGGCCAGTGCCACCATCAGGGTGCGCGAAGCAGCTGTTTTGTGTGGGCAACCCTGGGTTGAAGCCGTTTTTGCGCACCTCGCTGCTCCGGTCGAGATCGTGTGGCAGGTGGACGAAGGCGCGATGGTGGCACCCAACAGCCTGGTGGCAACCTTGCGCGGCCCAGCACGAGCCTTGTTGACTGGAGAGCGAACAGCACTGAATTTTCTGCAGACCCTCTCAGCCGTAGCGACCCAAACCCATCGCTTTGTCGAAGCCATAGCAGATTGCCGAGCCCAGATCGTGGACACCCGAAAGACACTGCCTGGATTGCGCCTCGCCGAAAAATACGCTGTGCGTATCGGTGGCGGGACCAATCACCGCCTGGGCCTGTATGACGGTATCCTGATCAAGGAAAACCATATTGCGGCAGCAGGCAGTCTCACTGCCGCAATCAGGCAGGCCCTTGCGGCAGCGCCACCTGACGTTTTCGTCGAGGTCGAGGTGGAGACCCTGGCGCAGCTTGAAGAGGCCCTTGAGGCGGGAGCGCCGATGATCCTGCTGGACAATATGACCCTGGCCCAGCAACATCAAGCTGTGATGCTGACCCGGGGTCGGGCCATCCTGGAAGTCTCAGGAGGTGTCACGCTGGAGTCAGTGCGCGGCATCGCGCTCACCGGGGTGGACCGAATCTCCGTGGGGGGGCTGACAAAGGACATTAAAGCTGTTGATTTTTCTATGAGATTTCAATTGGATGAATAAGATTATTGATGTTGAATATGAGCGACCGGCTACGTGCGACACCCGCCATATATGGGCCAATGTGCCAGAAGAACCCAGCGCCGCGCGGCGTCAGGAACTGCTGGAACAGATTCGTGCCCAGCTACTGCTTAAAAACGCTGTGCTGGTATCCCACTACTATGTGCACCCGGATTTGCAGGACCTTGCCGAAGCCACGGGAGGGCTGGTTGCCGATTCGCTGGAGATGGCCCGCTTTGGAAAAAACCATGTGGCCAGCACGCTGGTGGTGGCTGGGGTGCGCTTCATGGGCGAAACCGCCAAGATTCTCTCCAACGAAAAAACCGTGTTGATGCCCACCCTCGAGGCAGAATGTTCGCTTGATCTGGGCTGCCCAGTCGACGCATTCACAGCCTTTTGCGATCAGCATCCCGACCGAACGGTCGTGGTGTACGCCAATACGAGCGCCGCGGTGAAAGCACGTGCGGATTGGGTGGTTACTTCAAGCTGCGCCGTGGATATTGTCCGTCATCTGCATGCCCAGGGAAAAAAGATCCTCTGGGCCCCTGACAAGCATCTGGGTGAATATGTGCAGTCCCAAACTGGGGCTGACATGCTGCTGTGGCGGGGTTCCTGCGTGGTGCATGATGAATTCAAGACCAGCGAACTGCAGGAACTCATGCGTCGGCATCCCGAGGCCAAAGTGCTGGTCCACCCTGAATCGCCCGCAGCGGTGGTAGCATTGGCCGATGTGGTCGGGTCCACCTCGGCCATCCTGAAGGCAGCCAGCACGCTGGCTGCACCCTCGTTTATCGTGGCCACGGACAATGGCATGATGCATAAGCTGCGTCAGCAGAACCCGGGAAAAACATTTCTGGAAGCACCCACTGCAGGCTCAAGTGCCACCTGTCGCAGTTGTGCCCATTGTCCCTGGATGGCCATGAACGGCCTTGAAAACCTGCTGGAAGTCTTGCAGCGAGGTCATCAGCGCATCGAGGTTTCGCCTGAGCTGGCCGCAAAGGCGCGCATTCCCATCCAGCGCATGCTGGATTTCACGGCTTCACGTGCAGGGGCGTCAGGGATTGTGCCCAGAATTGGCGCGGCCTGAGGACAGCGCCCTCGCCATCAGGCGTGTCTTGACCCAGTCATTGGGCCCCAGGGCCAGCAGGCCTGTCATGACAAAAATGAAAGCAATGTCGCCAGCAGGCAAGGACTGCATCTCGGCCAGGCCCGTAAGCCCGATGCCTGCGGCAAGCAGGGCATCGAAGAGCACCGCCATCAACAGCACACCGCTGGGCCGTGAATGCCAGAAGGCGGTGCGCTCTCTCAGGGAAAATACCGAAAAGAGCGCAAATGCTCCCAGAATTTCAAATCCGTAGGTCAATAAGGGGCCACGCTCGCCCTCCAGGCCAAAATGGATCCAGCCGTAACTCAATAAACCCAAACCCTCTGCCAGCATCAGCAGGCCCAGAACGGCGGCCACTTTGATTTGTGGGCCGATATTCCAGGTTTCGGGCATTTGTGAAGGCCGCACCTGATCGGTGGCAAGGGAGATCATCATGAAATCGTTCATGAACACCAGCAGGACGATGCCCAGCAATGAAATGGCAAATTTGCCAAGCACCAGGAAAGACACCACCACAAAGCCTGCCTTGAGCAGGGTTTGGGCCACCTTGTAGAGAATCCAGGTCAGCACCCGCTGGTAGATGGCACGTCCGGTTTTGACGAGCGCGATGATGTTGGCCAGTCCTTCGGTAGTCAGCACCGCGCTGGCCGACCCCTTCGCCACGTCAGTGGCGCCACTCACGGCGATCCCTACCTCTGACTGGCGCAGCGCCGGTGCATCGTTGACGCCGTCGCCCGTCATGCCCACGATATGTCCAGCGTTTTGCAGGCTTTTTACCACCAGAAACTTGTCTTCGGGAAACACCTCGGCAAAGCCGTCGACCGATTCGGTCAGCGCGGCGGCCTGTGCGGTATCACGGCTTTGCAACGCGCGTAATTCCGGCGCACGCAGGATCTGTGCAAGACCCAACTGGCGCGCCACTTCGCTGGCGACGGGCAGGGCGTCACCAGTGAGCATTTTGACGCGGATACCCATTTCGCGCAGTTGTGCGATGAGCTGACGTGAATCGGAACGCGGGGGATCGTACAGCGTCACAAGACCCAACAGCTTGAGGGACGCTCCATTCGTGGCACAGGCCACCGCCAAGGCACGCCGGCCTTGCGCGGCCTCCTGGTCTGCCTGTAACTCGAGTGCGGCAAGGGCGGGCTCATCCAGTCCTGCTGCTTCACCCACTGTGCGCAGTGCCCCCTTGATGCAGCGCAGTTGCTGCCCTTCCACTTCAATGACTGCCTCAGTGCGACGCGTTGCCGCTGAGAATGGCGAAAAGGACAGTATCCGATACGGCGGGGAGGGCAGGGCACGCGCTTTGGCGGCCTGCAGGATCGCCTGGTCAATGGGGTCGTTATTGGCCTCGTTGGAGGCCCAGCGACCGGCCTGCAATAACATTGTTTCGGAGATTCCAGGCTGCGGTAATACTTGCGC
>JAJZEH010000034.1 GCA_021805725.1 Pseudomonadota bacterium
GACGCTGGCGGGCCGCCGCATGATCCACCACTTCCGGAATTTGCTGCGCCAGCGGATGCCCGATGTCTGTAATGGGAATGCCGGCCCGTTCAAAAATGGGGCGCTCAAAGGGAAACACGGAGAGCACGCCCACCACCGCCTCCCGAATGGCCGGCAGGCGATTGGCGCGCCAGGCCCAGACGGTTGGGGCCACCATCTGCAAGGTGGGAATGCCGGCGCGTTTGAGCTGCTTTTCCAGGGTGAGGTTGAAGTCGGGGGCATCGATGCCGACGAACAGTTCGGGGGGGAATGCCAGAAAATGCCGGATCAGTTGCCTTCGAATCGACAGGAGGGTTGGCAATGCGCGCAGCACTTCCAGATAACCGCGCACGGACAGTGTCTCCATGGGAAAGAGTGAGCGGGCTCCCAGTGCTTGCATGCGCGGCCCGGCAATGCCTTCAAACACGGCATCAGGATAACGCATCCGTACCGCTTCAATCAGGGTTGCTCCCAGCGCGTCGCCTGATGCTTCACCAGCCACCACGCCGATGCGCATGGTCAGCGCACGATACCGCGGCTGGAGTGCGCGAGGAAGTCCAGCATTTCCTGCACGCGCGGATGCTGTCGCGCAATCGCGGCAATCTCGCCACGCGCCTCCTCAAGACTCAGCCCGGAACGATAGAGCTTGCGATAGGCCTGCTTGATGGCAGCTATTTCCTCTGCGGTAAAACCCCGGCGACGCAGCCCTTCGCTGTTGATGCCATGAGGGCCAGCGGGGTGACCCGCCACCATGACGAAAGGAGGGACGTCCTGGGTGATCACGGCCGAGATGCCGAGAAAACTGTGCGCGCCCACCCGCACAAATTGATGCACGCCGACGAAGCCACCGAGAATGGTCCAGTCGCCCACATGGACATGGCCCGCGAGGGTGGCGTGATTGGCAAACGTGGTATGGTGCCCCACCTGACAATCATGGGCCAGATGCACATAGGCCATGATCCAGTTGTGGTTGCCCAGACGCGTCACCCCCGCATCGTCTTCCGTACCGATGTTGAAGGTGCAGAACTCGCGGATGGTATTGTCGTCGCCGATCTCGAGGGCAGTGTTTTCACCGTGGTATTTCTTGTCCTGGGGATCGCCCCCCAGCACGCAGAACCCGTAAATGCGGTTGCGCGCACCGATGGTGGTACGCCCGGTAATGCTGACATGATCACCCACGGTGGTCCCCGGACCAATGCGAACCTGGGGGCCGATGATGGCGTAAGCGCCGACGGTCACGTCACTGGCAAGCTCGGCCCCTGGATGAATGATGGCGCTGGGATGAATCATGCTTCAAGCACTTTTTCCGTACAGAGCAACTCGGCCTCCGTCACCACCTGTCCGTTGACGGTGGCCTGGGCTGCAAACTTCCACACCCGGTAGGACTGGCGCAGCAGCTTGGCGTGCAGCATCAACTGGTCTCCTGGAAAGACCGGGCTTCTGAAGCGCGCCTTGTCGATGCCCACGAAGTAAGTGACGATCTTGCCGTCCGGTTTGACGTCTTCGGTCTTGAACGTCAACAGTGCCGCAGCCTGGGCCAGGGCCTCGATGATCAAGACGCCAGGCATGACCGGGTGCACCGGAAAATGCCCCTGAAAAAACTCCTCGTTCATGCTGACGTTCTTGATGGCCGTGATGGTCTGCCCCGGAATCACGTCCAGAACCCGGTCCACCAGCAGGAATGGATACCGGTGCGGCAGATATTCCATGATTTCATTGATGTCCATGCCTGCCATGACTACTCCTCCTTCAATTTTTGTATGTCCTGCTCGAGCGCTCTCAGCTTCTTCACCCACTGAGGCAATGCGCGCAGGTTAGCCAGCGTTTCCATCCAGATACGATGCGGCTGGCTTGGAATGGATGAGGTGTAAACCCCTGGCTGGGTAATGGATTTCGTGATCAGGGAAAATCCTGACACGGTGACCCCATCGCACACCTCCAGATGGCCCACCATGCCCACGCCGCCCCCGATGCGGCAGTTGCGCCCAATTCGGGTACTGCCGGAGATGCCAGTGCAACCCGCGATGACCGTATGGGCACCAATGCGGCAGTTATGCGCAATCTGGATCTGGTTGTCGAGCTTGACCCCTTCCTCGATGACGGTGTCCTCAATGGCGCCCCGGTCCACCGTGGTGTTGGCGCCGATTTCAACATCAGCGCCGATCAGCACACGACCAATCTGGGGAATTTTCACCCAGCCCCCCTGGTCGCGCGCCATGCCAAAACCGTCGGCGCCCAGTACCACGCCCGAATGCAGGATGCAGCGCGCACCCACTTCACATCCGGCGTAGATGACCACATGCGGATACAGCCAGCACCCCTCCCCCAGTACCACGTGCGCTCCCAGCACGCAGCCTGCTCCGATCACAACCCCCTCGCCCACCACGGCACCTGCACCGATGGTGACCTGCGGACCGATGCTGGCACTGGCTGCAATCCTTGCTGCAGGATCGATTACAGCGCTGGGATGCACGCCCGCTACGGCTTGAGGAAAGGGGAACAGACGCTGGGCAATGCGGGCGTAACAGGCGTAAGGGTTGTCTGAAACGATGCGCGGCAAGGCCGTGGCGTGGCGGTCGGATGGACCCAGGATCACGGCCGCAGCCCGTGTTTTGGACAACAGGTCGCGGTACAGGGTGTTGGTCAGAAACGTGATCTCTCCGGGAGCTGCCTGCTCAAGGGTGCCAATGCCGCGGATCAGGGTCTGGGCGTCACCCACCACCTCGCCGCCGCATGCATCGGCGAGGTCCTGCAAGGAATAGGGTTGGGTGGCTTCCAACGAAGGGCACGGAGGTTACTTGTCGGCCAGAGCCTTCAAGACCTTGTCCGTAATGTCGATTTTGGGGCTGGCGTAGATGGCTTCCGTGACAATCAGGTCGTACTTCTCGGACTCGGCAATTTCACGAATAACCTTGTTGGCGCGTTCCTGGATGCTGGCAAACTCCTCGTTGCGCCGCGTGTTGAGATCCTCGCGAAATTCACGCTGCATGCGCTGAAAATCGCGATTGAGATTGGCGAGTTCACGCTCCTTCCGGGCGCGATCACTCTCGCTCATGGTCATGCCTTCCTTGTCCAGCTGGGTTTGCAGGTCAGACATCTGCTTGCCGATTTTCTGGATGTCGCTCTGGCGCTTGTCGAATTCCTTCTCCAGCTTCTTGGTGGCTTTCTGGGCCGGCCCTGCCTCGCGGAAAATGCGTTCGATATTGATCCAGCCGAGTTTGAGGTCGGCGCCCAGCACAGGCGTCAAGGCCAGAAAACCCATCACAAGAACTAAAAATTTGAAAGATTTCATGTCAGTGCTCGCTTAAAAGGTGCTGCCCATCTGAAATTGCAACCGCTCGATATTATCCAACGGTTGCGCACGAATGGGAACGGCATAGCTAAACTTGAGCGGCCCCATGGGGGAATACCAGGACAGCGCCATCCCTGCCGAATAGCGAAACTGGCTGGGGGAAATCGCCTCGCCTGCTCCGAACACATTGCCGGCGTCGAAAAACGTGCTCAAGCGGAAGGAGTGGTCGTTTTTCAAGCCGGGCATGGGAAACAGGTACTCTGCGCTACCCGTAAGCATTTTATTCCCCCCAAGGTTGAGCGTGTTGCCCACCATGTCAAAGGTATGGGGGCCCAGACTGCCGGTAAAATAACCCCGCACCGAATCCACGCCACCGGCAAAAAAGTTTTTGAAGAACGGCAGGGGCATGCCCGCGTACCCATTACCATAACCCAACTGGCTGGAAAGCGATATCGTGGTGTCGTTCGTGACCGGGCTCAGCCACTGGTCATTCATCGTGGCCCGGTAATATTTGAGATCGGCACCTGGCAGCCCCACTTCCAGGCTATAGCGCTGGTTCAGCCCCTTCATGGGGTAAATGACGCTGTCCCGACTATCCCGGGAAAAGCCCAAGTCAGCCTTGAGGGTCTTGGCGGTATCACCAAACTGGTCCACGAAGGTGAGGTACTGGATGGGGCTGTCGCTCACCACGGTAATGGCCGTGGATTCAACACCCAGGCCCACCGAATAGGAGTTGGTCTCACTCACCGGCACGCTGAGGTGCATATCGGTCCCGATGGTGCGCGTCATGTAGGGACTGACCCCTGTGAGCAGGGTAGTGTTCATGGTCCTGTCATAGACGCTCCAGGAACGCCCAATG
>JAJZEH010000025.1 GCA_021805725.1 Pseudomonadota bacterium
CGGCGGCAGATGCAGTACATCGGCAGGCTGATGCGCGAGGTCGACCCTGCCCCGCTGCAGGCCTACCTGGACGCGCTGGCGGGCGTATCGCGCACGGCCGTGGCCGCACACCATCTGGTGGAGCGCTGGCGTGATCGCATGATGGAAGACCTCGCCGCCGTAGACGAATTTGCCGCCACCCATCGCGAAGCAGACCGCCAGCAACTGCGCCAGATGGTGCAGGCCGCCCTGCGCGAGCGCAGCGCCGAAAAACCGCCGCGGCAGTACCGCGAACTGTTCCGGACCATTGCCCGCATCCTGGGCACCCCGGCGCCCACCGAACCCGTGCCCCCCACCGATCATGACTGACGCCCTCGACCCCATCAAAATCGGCCTGCTCTCCATCAGCGACCGTGCCTCCAAAGGCATCTACGAAGATGCCGGCATTCCGGCCCTCAAGGCATGGATTGCCGAAGTCCTGCTCAACCCGGTGGACATCGACGCGCGCCTCATTCCCGACGAGCAGCCCGAGATCGAGGCGCATTTGCGCCAGATGGCGGATGAGGGGGGCTGTAGCCTGATCCTCACCACCGGCGGCACCGGCCCTGCGCCCCGCGACGTCACCCCCGAAGCGACGCTTGCCGTAGCCGAGCGGGTGCTACCGGGCTTTGGCGAGCAGATGCGCTTCAACAACCTGCGCTACACGCCCACGGCCATCCTGTCGCGACAGGAAGCTGTAACCCGCAAGCAGTCCCTCATCATCAACCTGCCCGGACAACCCAAGGCCATCCGCGAAACACTGGACGGCATCTTTGCCGCCGTGCCCTACTGCGTGGACTTGATCGGGGGCCCGTACATCGAAACCCGGCCGGAACGCATCCAGGCGTTTCGCCCCAAATCTGCCGTGCGCCCGCCGCGCGCCTGAAGGAAACCATCATGCCCCTGTTGCCCGCCCTGGAACTTGCCACCAACCACAACCCTACCGCCAGCGTCATCTGGCTGCACGGCCTGGGCGCCGACGGCCACGATTTCGTCCCGGTGGTGAAAGAACTGCAACTACCCGACACGCTGCCCGTGCGTTTCATCTTTCCTCACGCGCCGCAACAGCCCGTCACCATTAACAACGGCATGGTGATGCGCGCCTGGTACGACGTGTCCTATGACGGCCTGGAACGTCGCACGGATGACGCCGGCGTGCTCAAATCCGTGGAAGCCGTCAACGATCTCATCGCCCGCGAAATTGCCCGCGGCATTCCGCCGCGGCGCATCGTCCTGGCGGGGTTTTCGCAAGGGGGGGCCGTGGTCCTGACCGCGGGAACGCGCCATCCGCAACGCCTGGGTGGCATCCTGGCGCTCTCCACTTACCTGCCCATGCCCGAACAACTGGGCACGGCTGGCAGCGATGCCAACCGCAGCGTGCCCATCTTCATGGCTCATGGGCAACAGGACAACGTCATCCCGCTGCGCATGGCTGAAGCCTCACGCGCCGCGCTGGAAGCCCAGGGCTATCCCGTGACCTGGCACACCTATCCGATGGCGCATTCGCTGTGCATGGAAGAAGTGGAAGCCCTGTCGCGCTGGCTGCAGCAGCACCTGGGCTCCTGAAGCGTTACTGACGGTAGGCGGCCTCGACCCCTGCCACCGACTGCAACGCCTCGAGCGCCCGCGCCATCTGGTCGAGTGAGGCAATCTGCACGGTAAAGCGCATGCGCGCGCGATCGCCCCGCGACTGGGTGTTGACGGCCGTGACGTTGATGCGCTCGCGGGTGAAGGTTTCAGAAATGTCGCGCAATAGTCCCTGCCGGTCTACCGCATCCACCGCAATGTCCACGCCGAACACGCCTTGGGATGTTTTACCCCAGGAGGCCGGAATCATGCGCTGCCACTGGTTGGTGGTGAGCGCCGCGAGACTGCGGCAATTGGCCCGGTGGATGCTGACGCCCCGCCCACGCGTGACAAACCCGACGATGGGCTCAGGCGGCACCGGCTTGCAGCATTTGGCCATGAACGTGGCAATGTTGGTGACGCCCAACACCAGCACGCCTTCGCTGCCGGTTTCTGCGGCACGGCGCAGGGTGGGAGTGAGGTCCGCTTCGGAGGGAAGCGCCTGGGGCTCGAGCAACAATTCAATCTGGCGCGGGGAGACATCGCCGCGTGCCAGCCCCACCCAGAAATCTTCCACCCGCGGAAAGCCCGACTGGGCGGCGAGGCGCTCCAGGTTGGGGTGACCTTTGCCGAGGCGCGCCAGGATCTTTTCCAGGATGGCGCGCCCCTGGGCGATGTCTTCTTCCAGGTGCTGCTGCTTGAACCATTGCCGCACCTTGGCTTGGGCGCGCGAGCTTTTGAGGTAGCCGTACTCGGGATTGAGCCAGTCGCGGCTGGGGCCGCCCTGGCGCACGGTGATGATTTCCACACGCTGCGCATTTTGTAGCGGCTGGTTGAGCGGCACGATGGCGCCGTCCACCTTGGCGCCGCGACAGCGATGGCCAAGATCGCTGTGCACATGATAGGCAAAGTCCACGGGCGTGGCCCCACGCGGCAAGTCGATCACGCGTCCCTGCGGCGTGAACACGTAGATGGTCTCGTCCGCCGGAGCCTGGGCCGCGCCAGGTGTGGCGGCATGGGACACCTCCTTCTGCCATTCCAGCATCTGCCGCAACCAGGCCACACGCTCGTCAAAGCGGCGGTCGGTGCGAGAGCCGCCTTCCTTGTAGCGCCAGTGCGAGGCGATGCCGAGTTCGGAATCGCGGTGCATTTCGCGCGTGCGAATCTGGATCTCCACCGCCTTGCCTTCCGGCCCGATGACGGCGGTATGCAGCGAACGATAGTGGTTGCCCTTGGGGCGCGCGATGTAATCGTCAAACTCCCCCGAAATGGGTGTCCAGAGATGGTGGACGATGCCCAGCACCGCGTAACAGTCGCGAATCTCTTCCACGATCACGCGCACCGCGCGCACGTCGTAGAGCCCCTCGAAATCCAGGCTTTTGCTGCGCATTTTCTTGACAATGCTGTAGATGTGCTTGGGGCGACCCTGCACGGTGCCGGCGATGCCCGCCGTTGCAATCTGTTGCTCGAGGGTCTGGATCAGGGTGGCAATGTAGCGCTCACGATCGACGAGGCGCTCGTCCAGGCGCCTGGCAATGGCCTTGTAGGTATCGGGCTCGATGATGCGAAACGACAGGTCTTCCAGCTCCCATTTGAGCTGCCACACGCCCAGCCGGTTGGCCAGTGGCGCGTACAGGTCCATGGTCTGGTGGGCCACGGCCAGTTGCTCGGCGGGATCGCGTTGCTGGAGGCTGCGCATCAGCCACACCCGTTCGGCCAGCGCCACGATCACCACGCGGATGTCCTGGGCCATCGCAAGCAATAACTTGCGCACCCCCTCCAGACGCTGGGCGTCGTTGGCGAGGCGGTCGCGGGTACGGAAAATGCCCGCCAGGGTGATGTCGATCCGGTGCAGGTCTGCGGCCAGAGCTGCAACATCAGGGTCGTAACTGTGGGCCAGATCCAGGCGATCCTGCTGCTCCCAGGTCAGTGCGCGCAACAGCGCCACTACGATGCAGGCCGGATGTGCCTCGAGGTCGCTCAACAAGCGCGCCGTGGTGAGCGCGCATTGCAAGGACTCGGCGTCTCCTTCCTGGGTGCGTTCCTGTTCGGTGACCTGGAGGAAGGCACGCTCGATCAGTACCGCGTCCGGCTGGAGATAACGTTGGTTGAGCCCCAGCCCGGCCAGCCCATGGCCTGCGTCGGGGGCCTCCAAAGCGTGTGAACGTGAAACCATGGGTCATCCTTGCACTGATGCCTGTGAGTATAGCCCAAGCGGACGGGCGCTTGACGCAATCAGCCTTCAGCGAGGGCTTACGGAATGAGGGTGGGAGCCTCTTCCCAGTAATGAGGAAAGCGGGCACGCGCACCCGTCACGGTGAGTCTGTTTTTTTCCACAGATAGCGCGACGGCCCCCGTTTCGTCCGTCCGCAACAAACGAATATTACGCTCCTGGTAGCGCGCCATCACCTCGGGTTTGGGATGGCCGAAATGGTTGCGATAGCCCACCGTAAAAATCGCCCATTGCGGCGACACCGCATCCAGAAATTGCGGCGTGGAGGAGGTTTTGCTGCCGTGGTGCGGCGCGATCAGTACCTCGGCTGCCAGCTCT
>JAJZEH010000031.1 GCA_021805725.1 Pseudomonadota bacterium
CAGGTTGTTGAAGCCCCCTCCACACCACAGGCCGCACTGCCGCCATGGGACCAGAGTGATCGTTTCATGCTCGATGCACTGGCTGGCCTGATAGGCAACAAGTCCCTGATGCGGCTTTTCGATACGGAAGCCGTGGTCCAGCACCTGGTGGCCACCGTCGACAACCTGCCGCGACGCATTGTCCCTGCCAACGCCATGCCCCTGGAACCGCCACAGGGAAAATTCATCGTAGAGGGCGGTGAGGATGAATGGCTGCTCAGCGCCAGGAATGCAGCGCGTTATGCGCCTTATATTAGAATTGCGGAAGCGCTCCAACCGGAGAAGCTCGTTGAATTCTATATTCGAGCTTATCCCCTGTTTCAGAAGGCTTACGAGGCGCTGGGATACCCCAAACAATATTTCAATGACCGTTTGATGGTGGTTATCGATGATCTTCTCATGGCACCGGAAATTTCCGAACAGATCAGGCTTGTTCGGCCCAAGGTGTATTACCTGTTTGCGGACCCCGAGTTTGAAAAGCGTTCAGCGGGGCAGAAAATCATGATGAGAATCGGCGGCTCCAACGAGCGGAAAATAAAAGAGAGGTTAAGACAGTTCAGGCAACTGCTTGCGCTGCATCTGAGACAAGCTGATGGCCAATAACTCCCCTTCCCTTCACATCGAAAAACCCAGCCTGCTGGCAGTGGAGGACGATGACAACATCGCCTATTTGTTGCAATTCCTGCTCGAACGCGAGGGTTACCATGTCCACCTGGCGAGAGACGGCAACGAGGCAAAGCGGCTCATCGAGGACCTGCCTCCACCGCGACTTGCCATCCTGGACATCATGGTGCCGTATTTCGACGGTTTCCAACTGCTACAGATGATCCGCACGAGAAAGGACTGGGATGACACGCCCATCATCATGCTCACCGCAAAATCACAGGAGGGTGACATCGTCAGGGCGCTGGACTCCGGCGCATCGGATTACATTGTGAAGCCGTTTCTCCCCGAAGAATTGAAGGCAAGGATCCGTCGCTGGATCCAGGTGGGCAGAAAATGAAGCCCACCGCCCTGACCAGACTGCTTCTGACCCTGATCGTCACCGCCCTTCCAGCGATGGTGCAGGCCATGGACCCCCCCACGAACACCTCGAGGGACGAGGCTGAGCTGGGTTTTAGCCATGATGTGCTCGACAAGACCTACAACGACTGGAACAGTCACTACTTCGATCTGTCCCACCGGTTGGGTGACCGCAACCTGGTTTATGGCGAGGTGCGGGATACCGAGCGCTTTAACCTGCATGACCGGGAAATTTCCGGGGGCTACTATTTCCCACTGGATGCCACCTGGACGGGCCTGATTGAAGCCAGTACCAGCCCTGACCACAACGTGCTGCCGCAAGACTCCGTTTTCGGGCAACTCCAGAAATCATTCCAGGACGGCTGGGACATCCAGGCCGGTCAACGCCATAGCCGGTACAACCTGGCGCCCGTTGACATCACGGTACTCACCGGCGAGCGCTACTGGAGCAACTTCCGGGCCTCATACGCCGTCTACATGGCCAAAGTGGATGGTGCCGGCATGGCATCCAGCAATGTAGGGCAGTTCAGTTACTATTACGCTGATCATGATTATGTAACCTTGGGATACGGTACGGGCCGGCAGGTCGAAAGCCTGGGACCGGGCCTGGGCGTCCTGACGGCCAACGTGACCAGCAGCCTGAGCCTGTCCGGCCGGTACTGGGTCAGCCCTCAATGGGGACTCAGTTATGAAGCCGTATCCGAGCACCTGAGCAATCTCTATTCACGCAAAGGCATTCGACTTGGTCTTCGCCGAGCATTCTGAAGCATTTTTCCAGCTGGTTTCCGTCACCAGCATCGCGCTGATTGCTTTGCTGCTCCTGATGATTTTTCAGATTTTGTGGTTGCGCGCATCCTATAATTCTCGTGTGACGCGAGAGAAAAGTTTCGTGGCTTTATGGCGTCCACTCCTGATGAGTGAAATCTCAGGAACCCCGGCTGCCTACCCTCCCCTGAAAACCCGGGATGCAGAGTTTTTCCTGAACCTGTGGAATCATTTACAGAGCTCGCTCAAGGGCCCGGTCCGGGAGCGCCTGAAAGACCTTGCCATTCAAACCGGCATGGCAGCTCATGCGCGAGCAATGCTTCAAAAAAGGGGGCTACGCCAACGACTGATGGCCCTGGCCACCCTGGGCAACCTGCAAGACCATTCGTCGTGGAACGACATCCTCGCCCTGACCAGCGATCAGGACAGAACCCTCTCCCTGTCAGCCTTTAGTGCACTACTGCAGATCAATGGCAGCGCCGCGCTGGCCGAATTGAAAACGCAACTTTCAGAACGCCCGGATTGGCCACCAGCCCAACTGGCCATTCTGATCCATGAATCCGGGGCCATGGAGGCCACCGCCACGCTTCTGGAAGATGCACTGCAGCTTTCCCGTTCCGCCGATCCTGCCGACATAAACAGGATGCAACGCCTGCTGCAACTCATCGTCATTTCGCCCTCTCATGAGAAATTATCCGTGATACGGACCATCCTCCAGAGTGGCACCGACAGTGAAGTGATTGCACAGTGCATCAAACTGCTTGGCGAACCTGAAGATCTGCCAAAAATCCGCACCTACGCAGGGCACCCGGACAGTGTGGTGCGGTTGCAAGCTGCTCGTGCCCTGGGTCGCATTGGGTCCAGGGATGATTTGCCCCTATTGCTGAAATTGCTATCGGACCCGGACTGGAATGTGCGACGGCGCAGTGCGGACGCCATTGTCCATTTGATGCGCGGCGACGAACCGCAGTTGACCGAACTGCTCACTACCGCGACCGATCCCTTTGCCCGGGACATGTTGGCCATGTCCATGGCTGAAAGCAGGGCAAAATGAGCCTGGACATGGTTCATATTCTGGAACTTTTCTTCCTGGCCTATTTCATCGCTATCAATTGCGGGTACCTGCTGCTCAACGCCATAGCACTGGTGGCTCTCAAGCGGCAAATGGACAGCCAGGTGTTTGCAGATCATCCGCGTGTCTATACCACCCTGAAACCTCCGGTCAGCCTGTTGGTGCCCGCTTACAACGAAGCGGCCACCATAGCCGCTTCAGTGCGTTCCATGCTGCAGCTCACCTACGACCAGTTTGAAGTCGTCGTCATCAATGACGGCTCGCTGGACGACACCCTGGATAAATTACGCCATGAATTCAAGCTCGTTCCCTTTCCAGAAGCCTACCGGGACAGCATACAAACAAAGCAGATTCACGGCGTTTATTATTCAATCGTTCATCAAAACCTGCGCGTCATCGACAAGGACAATGGCGGCAAGGCCGACTCCCTCAACGCCGGCATCAACGTGGCCCGCTACCCGCTTTTTTGTGCCGTCGATGCAGACTCCATACTGCAACGTAACAGCCTGGACCTGATCGTTGAGCCCTTCATCGAAGATGATCGAACCATTGCCGCAGGAGGAACCATCAGGATCCTGAACGGCTGCAAGGCCCACGATGGTTTTCTGGTTTCAGTTGGTTTGCCCAACAGGATGCTACCCTTGATGCAAATCGTGGAGTACCTTCGTGCTTTCCTCTTCGGACGCCTGGGATGGTCTCCCCTCAATGCCATGCTGGTCATTTCAGGCGCCTTCGGCCTTTTCAAAAAATCCAGCGTCATCGAGGCTGGAGGCTACAGGACAGATACCGTTGGCGAAGACATGGAGCTAGTCATGCGTCTGCACCGCATGCACTGCCAGAAACGCATGCCTTACCGCATCGTTTTTGTACCGAACCCGATATGCTGGACCGAGGCGCCAGAATCCCTGCGTGTCCTCAGGAACCAGAGAAAGCGCTGGCAGCGGGGTTTGTCAGAAAGCCTTCTGATGAACTGGAGCCTGCTTTTTTCCAGACATGGCGGATGGGTTGGATGGATTGCCTTTCCATTCACCTTCACTTTTGA
>JAJZEH010000046.1 GCA_021805725.1 Pseudomonadota bacterium
CGGGCAGGTTGATGACGGTCTCCAGTTTTCCTGCAAGGCCGTCGATGAGAACCGTGGAGCGTTTATCCAGCATGGGGCGAAGTTTGTGGTCCGGAAAACGCCATTCTATTCGGATTTTGGCGGGTTGACCCGTTGCAGTTGGGATTTGAACAGTTTTCCCCGCGCCACGTAACTGTCCGCGTTGTCTTTCAGGCGGGCAATCTCCTCAGGGGAGAGGGAGCGCACCACGCGTCCAGGGCTGCCGATGACAAGTGATCCATCCGGGATGACCTTGTTTTCCGTCAACAGGGTATTGGCACCAATCAGGCAGTGCTTGCCGATGACCGTATGATTCAGAATGACCGCCTTGATGCCGATCAGGCTGCCCTCGCCCACGGTGCAGCCATGCAGCATGGCCAGATGGCCCACACTGACCTCATTGCCGATGGTCAGCGGCACGCCGGGATCGGTATGCAGGACCGCCCCATCCTGAACATTGCTGCGTTCGCCGATGGTGATGGGGGCGTTATCCGCGCGCAGGACAGCGTTGCACCAGAGCGTGGATTCGGCCCCCAGGGTAACGGCGCCGATGATGACGGCGTTTTCATCCACATAGCAGCTGGCATCGATGACGGGTGTGTGCTGGCCCAGTCGGTAAATCATTCGGTTCTCCCCGTGTACTGGAAAAGGTTTCGGGCTTTAGCATACAGCTTCCCGCTTGACCTGCGTCAGGGTCAGAGGGGCGATTTTGCTGATATACTCCGTCAGGGCCCCATGATAAGATGCGGCACCACTAAAGAAGGCCTTGTCTGCGGAAACTATATAAAGGCCAAACGCTCTACTACGAGGAGAACATGATGCAATTTGCAATCCCCAAATGGGCAGCCCCATTGCTGGGCGCCACTCTGGTCACGCTCGCTTTGGGCGCTGTCGCTGCAGACCCCATCAAGATCGGGGTTTCCGGTCCTTACACGGGGGGGTCTTCCCCCATGGGGCTGTCGATGCGTGACGGTGTTCGCCTGGCTGCCGATGAAATCAACAAGGCAGGGGGTGTTTTGGGACGCCAGATTCAGCTGATTGAGCGGGATGACGAGGCCAAGAACGAACGGGGCGTGCAAATTGCCCAGGAGCTCATCAACAAGGAACAGGTCGTCGCTGATCTGGGTTTCATCAACACGGGCGTGGCCCTGGCTTCCCAACGGTTTTACCAGGAAGCGAAGGTCCCCGTGATCAATAATGTAGCCACGGGCTCCCTCATCACCAAACAGTTTCTGCCCCCCGAGTTTGCTGACAACTATGTCTTCCGCACTTCGGCCAACGATACCATCCAGTCCGGCATGATCGTGGACGAAGCGGTAGCCAAGCGCAAATTCACCAGGGTGGCCATCCTGGCCGACTCCACCAACTACGGCCAGCTGGGTCGTGAGGACCTGGAAAAGGCACTGGCAGCCAAGGGAGTGAAACCTGTCGCCGTTGAAAAATTCAACATCAAGGATACGGACATGACCTCGCAGCTCCTCAAGGCCAAGGCCGCCGGAGCGCAGATCATCCTGACCTATGGCATCGGACCCGAACTGGCACAGATCGCCAATGGCATGGCCAAGCTGGGCTGGAAGGTACCCATGGTGGGAAGCTGGACCCTGTCGATGGCCAACTTCATCGACAATGCCGGCGCAAACAGCGATGGCGCACGCATGCCGCAAACCTTCATCCAGGAACCCAACACACCCAAGCGCAAGGCATTCATTGACGCCTACCTGAAGGCCTATCACCCTGCCAATGGACGCATCCCATCCCCGGTTTCTGCGGCTCAGGGCTATGATTCCATGTACTTGCTGGCCGCTGCCATCAAGCAGGCAGGCTCCACCGACGGTCCGAAGATCCGTGCTGCCCTGGAAAACCTGAACCAGAAAGTGGATGGCGTTGTCACCAACTACAACAAACCCTATTCCCATGACAATCATGAAGCCATCAGCGCCGGCATTCCGGTGATGGGTGAGGTTAAACATGGGCATGTGGTTTATGCCTACGAAGAAGACAGAAAGAACCCTTTGCATACCAAGTAAGCAATTCGCGTCCCGCCGCAAGGCGGGACGCGCCATTTCATAGATTCGCTCTCGTTCCTACTACCCACGACCAGGAATTTTCATGGATATCCTGCTGCAGTTGCTGATGAGCGGTATTGCTCTTGGCATGATTTACGCCGTGATTGCGTTTGGTTACCAGTCCACCTTTGCAACTTCCGGAACCCTCAATTTTGGCCAGGGTGAAGCATTGATGCTGGGGGCCATGGTGGGACTGAGTTTTTCTGGAGACATCCTGGGTGGTCCCTACCTGAATTACTGGCTGATGGTGCCTTTGGTGTTGTTGTTTGGCGCCCTGCAGGGGGTCGTGGTGGAATTTGTGGGGGTACGTCCCGCCATCAAGACCAAGTCGGAGTTTGGCTGGATCATGTCCACGATTGCGCTGGGCATCATCTTTCGCAACACTGCAGAGAACCTTTGGGGTCGTGACGACCTTCCCTTTCCCTCGCCGCTGCCAACCGAACCCATCCACATTTTTGGTGCCAATGTCCTGCCCATGGAGCTGATGGTGGTGGTGGGTGCGGTCCTGATGATGGTGCTGGTAGAGTTGTTCAACCGGCGTTCCATCTACGGCAAGGCCGTGGTGGCAACCTCCAGCGACCGCGATGCCGCGGGGCTGATGGGCATCAATACCGGGCTGGTCATCACCTTTTCATATGCATTGTCTTCCATGTCGGCTGCATTTGCCGGGGTGTTGATTGCCCCGATCACGCTGACAGGGGCATCCATGGGGGCGGTACTGGGACTGAAAGCTTTTGCAGTCGCCATTATCGGGGGACTCACTTCCGGTTTGGGCGTGATTGTCGGAGGCATCCTGTTGGGCGTTGCAGAAACCACCACGGGGTTCTACATCTCCACCGGCTATAAGGACGTCCCCGGACTGGTCCTGCTGCTGTTGGTGCTGGCAATCAAACCCAGCGGGTTATTTGGCAAGACCACCATCAAGAAGGTTTGATTCGATGAGAGCTGTTCAAACGCTAGCGCTGCTGGCAGGCATTGGCCTGCTGGCCGTCATCCCCCTGCTGATTCATAACGAGTATTACATCCATCAGGTGGTGTTGATCGCCATCTATGCCGTCCTGCTCTTTGGCCTCGACATCGTGGTGGGCTATACGGGTGAAGTCTCGCTGGCCCATGCTGCCTTGTTTGGCATTGGCGCCTACGCGGCAGGGATCCTCAACTGGAAACTGGGCTTTCCCTTTTATCTGGCCATCCCTTCCAGCATCGTGGTAACCGGTTTTTTTGGGCTGTTACTGGCCCTGCCAGCCTTGCGGGTGACGGGGCCCTATCTCGCCATGGTGACGCTGGCCTTCGGGACCATTGCCCAGATTCTCATCAACGAGATGGATTTCCTGACCAACGGGCCCCTGGGAATCACCATCAAAAAACCCATGCTGTTTGATTGGGTCCTGGAAGAACAGCACTATTACTACTTCGTCATCGGTGTCTTCCTGGTGGCCATGCTGTTGATCAACCGCATCCTCAAATCCCACCTGGGCCGCGCTTTTGAGGCCTTGCGGGGCAGTCCTGTGGCGTCGGACTGCATGGGAGTCAGCGTTTACCGTTACAAGGTCTATGCCTTCGTCATCAGTGCCGGCCTGGCTGGCCTTGCGGGCGGCATGTTCACCTTCAACGAACTCTACATCGCTCCCAACACCTTCAACTTTGAACTGACCGTGCTGTTTCTCCTGGCCATCATCATGGGGGGGCGCAAAACGCGCATGGGGCCAGTGCTGGGTGCGGCCATCGTGGTGTTGTTGCCCAACCTGCTGGATGACATCAGCCTCTTCCGCGATCTGGCTTTGGTAGGAGCGGGCGCCGTGGCCTTTTACGTGGTGCAACATTTCGTCCGTGGCCGACGCAACCTGAGGTCCCTG
>JAJZEH010000002.1 GCA_021805725.1 Pseudomonadota bacterium
ATGACCGCACCAGCGCCAGAGGGGGTGCGACGGCCTTCGGCAAGGTCAGTCAATTGTTTGACGATGTAGGGATAACCCAGATTGGCAAGCCTCGGCGCGCCCATGGCTTCAGTGCCCCAGCCGGTTGGACCGTGGCAGGTCATGCAGGCCACAGCGGCACCTTTGCCTTCGGTAAAGATTTTCTTGCCATTGGCAACGTCGCCATTCATGGCGCCTTCTTCGCTGGCCAGCGCAGAAAAGCTGACCAGTGTGGCAACCAGGGCTAACCCCGATGAAAACTTGATCATTGACTTACGCATTTACCCCCCCCCTCCAGAATGGCTTGTAGATAAAATAACTGTGCCAGACAAAACATTGTGCAATTCCTTAGTCCAGGTCTTGAAGCGCCTGATCGGGAACGGCCCCCCTATGCAACGCAATTGCTTTCTAAAGTAGCAATTCTGCGTGGTAGCGCAGTCTATCATGGGCTTTTCGAAGACGGCAAATTCTCTTTGGCACAGGATAATTGCAAAGTGTTACTCTGGAACGTTTGACAAGTTCAAATTTGGGATGGTACGCTTTGACTCATGGTCGGGCAGCAGATGATTTTCGACCTGAGTAGCCGGGCATTTATGTAGTAAAGGCCTGGCAAGGACGACCAAATAAAACCAAGAAATTGCGTAGCGGGCTTGCCCGATTATCGTAAATACAAGTGATCTGGAGGGGGTACAACATGAAAGACAATGTCAAACAATCACGCCGTCAGTTGCTCAAGATGGGCACAATCGCCCTGGTTGCAGCACCGATGGTCGGCTTCAACACCACAGCATTTGCAAAACAGAATACCTCTGTGCGTA
This sequence comes from Pseudomonadota bacterium, assembly GCA_021805725.1. The sequence goes on from JAJZEH010000002.1 coordinate 837, forward strand.
CTGCGCTCAAGTTTCAGAACCATCCCAATGGTGATAAGCAGTGCAGCAAATGCATGAATTTCCTTCCCAATAAAGACAAGCCCACGTCGACTGCAGCCATTCACGGTTGCAAGCTGTATCCCGGTGACGATGAAATCGTGCCAAACGGCTACTGCATGGGCTTTGTTGCCAAACCTGCGTAACCAGATACTGTAGCAAGCGAAAAGGTGCCTTTTGGCACCTTTTCGCGTCTATGGCGCTGGGGTTCATCCATAAATGAACTTCCGGACTGGCGCTACCGCTTGCGGTAGCACCGGTTACCGGTTGCATACTCTCATTGTTCGTTGACGGCGTTTTCAGGGCGTCCTGGAAGCGCTTATTGCCTGTTCTTCTTGCGCGTGCGTCATGAGGAAAGCGGGGCGGTGAGCTATTGCTGGTTGCAACGCGCGGTATTTGGATACGCAACACTTTAAGATTAAACGGGTTATAGGCCGATTCTCCACTGTTGACAGGTGCCTGGGATGACAGTTCGTATGAAGATAATGCTGGTCTGGCTGTCGCTTCTGATGATATGCGGAAGCGCCATTGCAGAGCCGTTCGTTCAGGGGGGGGCTATCGGCTCCCAAACGGATGATGGATTTAATGCGCTCGGTCCTGTGGTGGAGCAGCCAATTGAGTTTCCCCATAACACGCACGCGGGGCAGATGGGGATCAACTGCATGTATTGCCACACTTACGCCAGACGGAGTGCGGTTTCAGGTATTCCCCGGCTGGACAAGTGCATGGGATGTCACAAGCTGATCGAATCGGTCAAGGACAAACCCAGAATCAAGAAGCTGTTTGAATACTGGGAAAAAAAGCAGGCGATTCCCTGGAAGAAAGTGCATGACCTGCCGGATTTTGTTCGGTTCAACCACGAGCGCCACATTCAGAGGTTTTATTTCAGGGAAGACCGTCCCGTGAGGGAGGTCTGTGGCTATTGCCATGGCGATGTCGCTTCCATGACGACGGCTCGCAGGGTGAAAGCACTTTCCATGGGATGGTGCGTCAGTTGCCACCAGAAAGACCACCTGGAAAACGTCAGCACCACGAAAACAAGCCATGGGCCGAATGATTGCTGGCAATGCCACAAGTAATCCGCACCAGGAAACCAAAGGGGGCAGTATGAGCAGTAGCATTATCGATCGTCGGGGCTTTCTGCGGGTGCTGGGCATCAGTGGCACGGCGGCAACCCTTGCAGGTTGTGGCAATACTTCAATTGAATCCGGTGCCGAGCTGGTGGAGTCTTATGTCCAGCCCGAAGATTTTGTAGTGCCCGGTGTCGGGGTTTATTACGCTTCAACCTGCGCCCAATGCGGTTCGGGTTGCGGCATCATGGGGCGCGTCCGTGAAGGTCGCATCCTCAAGCTGGAAGGCAACCCGCAATCGGTGATCAGCGGTGGCAAGATCTGTGGTCTGGGGCAGGCCGGAGTGCAGGTGCACTACAACCCTGACCGACTGACCACGCCCATGATGCGCGACGGTGACGGGTTGAAGCCGGTGTCCTGGGAAAAGGCAGGAGCGGCCCTGTCAGCCCGTCTGGGGGCCAGCAGCCCAATCAGTGGTGAGCAGATCGCGTTTTTGACAGGAGAGATCAGCGGACACCAACGCGTGTTGCTGGATCTTTTCATGGACAGCTTCAAATCCACCAATCATGTGGTATACGACGCCTTGTCGCCAGCCATTGGTCAGGCGGCCAACAAGGCCGTACTGGGCGTGGAGCAGCCGGTACTGCAAATTGACAAGGCGCGTCTGATCCTGTCTTTTGGCAATGATTTTCTGGGAACAGGGCCTTCTCCGGTACACATGGCTGCGCAATACGCGCGCTTTAGAAAGGCGCCGCGCGGCACGCTGATCCAGATCGAACCGCGAATGACCCTGACAGGCGCCAATGCAGATCGTTGGTACACAATCAAACCCGGTACCGAGGGCATCTTCGCATTGGGTCTTGCCAATAGCCTGATTCAGCACCAGGCCTATGCCCATGCGCTTCCAGCCGATATCACCTCGATGCTGAAGCTGTACGACAAGGAAACCGTCAGCGAGCTGACTGGGGTTCATGCGGACACCATTTCGCACATTGCAGGCATGTTGTGGGAAAACTCACCCAGCCTCGTCCTGTCCGGACCTTCTGCCGAAGGCCATGCAAACGGTTTTCAAAATGTAGCGGCAATCCATCTGCTGAACCTGATCCTCGAAAACAATGGCAAGACCCTACAGGGACAAGCTGTCCATCCGTTTCCCCAACTCGAGCCCGCCCGGAGCAGCACTGCTGCGTTGGCAAAACTGGATGCCCTGATGGCTTCGGGTCAGTGTCAAACCCTGCTGGTGATGGGATGCAATCCTGTCTTCACCGCGCCTGCGTTTGTGCACTTTGCCAAGCATATGGAAAAGGTCCCGTTCAAGGTGGCTTTCGTGACACAGCTGGACGAGACGGCGCACCAATGCGATCTGGTGTTGCCCCTGCTCTCGCCCCTGGAGGCGTTTGGAACCCATGTGGCGGGCTACCAGCCACAGGGCGTCGAAGTCATGATTCAGCAACCGCTGATGGAGCGCCTCTATCCCGAAACCCGCGCTTTCGGTGACATTCTCCTGGATCTGCTCAAGCAGCGTAACCCGACGGCCTACAAGGCGTTTCCGGATTACTATGCCTACCTTAAAACGGCTGTGACCAAAGCCAAACCCGTTTTCAAGTCCAGCGCCAGTGACGACGATTTCTGGGAAGACGCCCTGCGCAATGGCGTGCTTCATCTGGATCTGCCACCCACGGGGCTGCAAGCGCATACGGAAGCGCTCAAGCTGGGCAAACCCCAGGTTTCGGAGAGCGATACGCAGTATCCCTTTTACTTTGTTCCTTCAATCAAGGCGGACCTTCGGGACGGGCGCCATGCCAATCTGCCCTGGCTGCAGGAGTCTCCCGATCCACTGACGACCATCGTGTGGGACTCATGGGTGGAAATCCATCCCAGCACTGCAGCAGAAATGCAGATTCGCGAGGGGGACATCCTGTCTGTGCAGTCTGCAACAGGTATCGTGCGGGTTAAAGCCTATTTGTTTCCGGGCATTCAGCCCGATACCGTTTCCATGCCATTGGGGCAGGGACATGGCCAATATGGACGCTATGCCAATGACGTGGGCGTTAATCCATTCAAGATCCTGAATCCGGTCTTTGATGAACGAACCGGTGAACTGGCCATGTACGCAACCCGCGTCGTCATCAAGAAGACGGGTGAGAACGCCATGGTCGTCAAGGATGAAGGCCCAACCAATGTGCAGCAGGGCCGAAAACTGGTAGCCACCCTGGCTGCTGATCAGGCCGCACTTGCGAAGGAGGTTTCTCGTGTCACTCAGTAATCTGATCAAAAACTGGTCAACGCTTCGGGTCAAGCGCCCCTATGAAGACCAGTACAAGGACAAAGACTACAAATGGGCCATGGTCATCGATCTTGATACCTGTACCGGTTGCAACGCCTGCACCACAGCCTGTTATGCCGAGAACAATCTGCCTGTGGTTGGCAAGGAGTTTTTTGGAAAAGGGCAGGCCATGCACTGGATCCGCATTGAGCGGTACTGGGGCGAGAATGAGGAAATGGAAGGCAAGTTTCCTGACCGTGGTGCACAGTTTCTTCCCATGCTGTGCCAGCAGTGTGAAGCGGCCCCCTGCGAAGTGGTCTGCCCCGTGGGCGCCACACACCATACGCCAGACGGCCTGAATTCCCAGGTGTACAACCGCTGCGTCGGTTCGCGCTACTGCTCTGCCAACTGCCCATACAAGGTGCGTTATTTCAACTGGTGGCAGTATCCCGAGCGCGCCTGGCCCAACCCGCTTGAACAGCAGCTCAACCCCGATGTCACGGTGCGAAGCAAGGGTGTCATGGAGAAATGCACCTTCTGCGTGCAGCGACTGACGGAAGCCAAAAACCGTGCGCGGACCGAAGGACGGCGCGTGGCAGACGGCGAAGTCACGACGGCCTGTGCCCAGGCATGCCCCACTTCGGCCATCACGTTTGGCAATCTTGCGGACGAAAAGTCTGAAGTGGCCAGGATCTGGGCGCGACAGAAGGTGGACCTTGCCAAGGACAAGCAGGACAAGGAAGAGGATCTGCGGGGATACCGCATATTTGAAGACCTCAGGACCTACCCTTCCATCGTGTACATGGAACGGGTGCGCAATTTTGAAGCGTAAGTGAAGTTGCAAACTTGCATATTTCAGACCAGGTCACGGGAACAAGGTAAATTATGAGCCATACAGTGGATCTTCATACGCCTGAAGACAAAGACATTCATATTGAACGGAAGTTCGTTCCGAAACCCCTGGATATCGACAGGGATGTGTCATGGGCAAAAATCAACAAGGACGTATTGCGAAGCCTTGAACGCCCACGGCCCATGTTCTGGGTGATTTTCGTTGCAGCATTGGCGCTCTTCTCCTTTGGCGTGTACTGCGAAATCTACCAGTACCAGAATGGCATGGGGGTGGCTGACCTCAACAATCCCCAGGTGTGGGGGCTGTATATTGCCACATTCATTTTCTGGATTGGTATGGGGCACTCGGGAACCTTGCTCTCGGCGCTGCTGCACATCATTCATGCAGACTGGCGCAAGCCCATATACCGCTACTCTGAAGCCATGACGACTTTTTCGCTGCTCACGGCCGCACTGTTCGTGTTGATCCACCTGGGCAGAATCTGGGAATTCTATTATGTGGTGGCATACCCCAACGAGCGCTGGGTCTGGCCCAATTTCAGTTCGCCGCTGGTGTGGGACGCCACGGCCATCGGTACTTATCTCACCTCGTCACTGCTGTTCCTGTACACCGGCATGGTGCCTGACCTTGCGATTTGTCGTGACAATGCCCGGGGTGTGCGCAAGAAACTCTACACGTTCCTCTCCATGGGGTGGCAGGGGACGGACCGCCAATGGGCAAATTTCCGGGTGACTTACATGACCCTGGCCTGTTTGCTGATGCCGCTTGCCGTATCCGTTCATTCCATTGTGTCCACCGATTTTGCTGTGTCGCAGAACCCGGGCTGGCACATCACCTCGTTCCCGCCCTATTTCGTGCTGGGTGCACTCTATTCAGGCTGTGCGGTCATCATCACCCTGTTCATCGTGTTGCGATACGTGTTCCGTTTTGAGGAATACATGACCATGCCGATCCTCAACAAGCTCATCAAGATGACTTTTGCCATCGCCATGGTCTGGAACTATCTCAACCTGATCGAGTACGCCACGGTGTGGTACGGGGACAACGAGGTGGCCAAGGCACAGTTCCTCTACAAGATTACCGGTACGTACGCGCCGGTATTCTGGGGGATGGTGCTATGTTCGACGGTCCTGCCGTTTGCCCTGTTGATCAAATTTGTCCGTACCCATATGCCAACGCTCCTGGTGGTGTCCCTGCTGCTCAATCTGGGCATGTGGCTTGAGCGGGTGCAGATCATCACACCCACTTTCGCGCACTCGCAGTACCCCTGGACCTGGACGGCCAACTGGTTTCCCAGCTGGGTTCAGTGGGGCATCGTGGCGGGCAGCTTTGGGTGGTTTACGATGCTGTTCATGCTGTACTGCAAGATATTCCCGGCAATTTCCATGTATGAGGTCAAGGAAATGGTCCATGATCAAAGCAAAATGCTGAAGGCGCGGGGGCAATGATGAAAAAGTCACATACCCTGGCATTGTTCAACGATTTTGAAGAAGCGGGACTGGCGATTCGGGACTTGAAGTCCGTGAGCCTGCCTGGATTCCGGATGGAAGATGTGGTCATCAAGTCTCCCATCGAGCACCCGGAACTCTCGGAAATGCTGGGCGATCGCCCGGTTTATGTCCAGTGGTTCACCTTGGCGGGCGTGTTGCTGGGCCCCATTACGGGGTTGATTCTGGTGGCGTCGGCCCAGGCAAACTTCCTCTTGCAGATTCGGGGAGGGCGCCCCGTGGTGCCGGTACCACCCGACATGGTCCTGACCTACGAGTTTTTCATCCTCTCGGGCGTGCTCATGACGGTTCTGGGGTGCTTCATCGGATGGAAGCTGCCGGGTCGGCGCAGCCCCCTGTACAACGCCAAGGTTTCGGAGGACAAGATCGGCCTGCTCATCAAGGCTGATCCCCTGATCATTCCGAAAGTCAATGAAATACTGGCGCGTCACAAACCAATTGAAATCATGGGGGAAGATCGTCAATGAAAGCCCTTCGCTGGATCGTCATCCTGGCGCTTGCGCCTTCATTTGCGCTGGCCTGGCCATGGAGCAAGGACATGGCCAACCAGATCAGCATCAAACCACAGGAAGGGCCTGATTCCGTGCGCCCCTTTCCAGAGCGCTCCGTGCCCATGGCGGGAACCCAAACCACGCCTTATGTCCATGATCATGATACGGCGATGAAACTGCACAACCCCAATGCCCCGACCGCTGAATCCATCGCGCGTGGCAAGGCGATGTTCAAGATTTATTGTGTACCGTGCCATGGCAATTCCGGGACGGGGGACGGGCTTGTGGGCGCCAAACTCATCGTGCGGCCGTTTGACCTCACTGCTGACCGGGTACAAAAGGAAATGCCTGAAGGGTATATCTTTGCGCATGTCACCTTTGGCGGGCCGCTAATGCCCTCCTACGGGAATGACATGTATCCCACAGAGCGCTGGGACCTGGTGAACTATGTGCGCCACGGGCTCAAGGCCGAACAGACAACGGCAGCAACCACAAGCACCAAGTGATACTGGAGAGCCAACCGTGATTTCATTTGCAAGCTGGTCTGTACTGACCGTGGATTTTTTGATCGTCCTGCACCTTTCACTCGCCGGGGTGGCGCTGGCGGCCTTGTTGCACCTCGTCAATGCGCGCTGGCGATTTGATATCCGTTATATTTCAGTGGCCTTTTTTTCGCTTTATCCCCTGGCTTTCGTCCTGCTGCTGGTTTTGTTGTTTGGCGGCAGCATGACCTTCCCCTGGGTGGGATCTTTCGAAAAATTGCCGCGATGGAACAACCTTCCCTTTCTGGCGACGCGCGAAATACTGGCGTTGATCCTGATGGGCCTCCTTTATGGAGCATTCATCAAGCTGCAGCGCGTGTCCGATGAGTCTGCCGAAAACATGAGCCGGTTTAAAACGGTAGCTGCAATCGTACCGTTTGCGCATGTCCTCTATGTCAGCCTGGTTTCATGGGATTTTGAAATGACGCTGCTTCCCAACTGGGAAAGCTCCATGTACGCCATCAATCATATCGTCAGTGTTTCAGGAATGTATCTGTCCATGTTGGTGCTGCTGTTGTTTCTGCTGGATAAAACCTGCTGGATAAAACAGCATCCTTCATCAATCCGCCCAAAGCCTATATATACAACTACCTCGCACAGATGATGCTGGGCTTCACCATTTTGTGGATCTACACGTTTTTTGCCCAGTACCTCATCATCTGGTACGCCAACTTTTCGGATGAAACGGAGCGGATCTGGAGAATGCAGGATGGTCCCTATGGGGCCCTGTTCTGGACTTTCTTTGCGCTCAAGTTCGTCGTCCCGTTCCCGATACTGGCCATCCGTTTTAGCCGGCACAACCCCAATGTGATCGCGGCTGTGGCCATATCGATCGTACTGGGAACCTGGATAGAACGATATACCTGGATATCGGGAACCTACCCGTCTTCCCATATGCCCATGTCCAGCCTCTTTGACATCGGCGTGACCATTCTTGTTTTTGGTGCGGCTGTTGCAATTTTGAGGGCAAAATTGCGACGCGGACTGCTGATTCGATAATTGTGCTGTAAAGCTGGTTGAAATGCGTGGGTGATGCTGGTATAAAGGGGAAAAACATGGGGGCAAATAACCCCCAGACAGAGGGGGGTCCTCTGGAACCAATCTAAAGAAGATACGTGGCTGTCCTGCATATTCACCAAAATATTGGTGAAAGCCGTGGATTTTTGTTATTTGCAACTTGTAATAAAGCTTCACCAAATTCATAGGGGGGGGGGATGCAGAAAAAGCAGAAAAAATCGATCGCAACGCGTGGCTTCTGGCTGATGATCGTTGGCGGCATGCTAACCGGCATGGGAAATGGCAGTGTATTCGGCGCAACGCTGATGTGCTTTCTGGGTCGTGGTAAATTCGCAGATTGGGGCGGCTGGATGGGGTTGGCCTACAACCCCGTGACATTCACCGGTTTCATTGACTGGTGCATGCTCGTATTCGGCTTTGCCTACGTGGGCATTCTTGCCATTGCCTTCAAGCGTCACGATGCGATAGAAAACGTGGCCTGAGCGGGCAAATCGTCGTTTACAAGAAACAATAATAGGAGCGGAAGTCACCATGCTAAATATGATTGCCGGAGCATTTGGAATCGCCTTGGCCTTCTCGAGCATGTACCTGTCGTGGTACATCCTCATGCCGCGTAAAAGAAAATAAATCTGGCTTGCGCCGTCCATAAAGAGGCTCGGGCAAGCTAAATAATTTCAAAATCGTCTTATAGTGATGTAGTTAGAGCGAGTTGAGGGGGGTCCAAAATGCTCAAATATTTGATGGCCAGAAACGAGGACATCCCGCCAGGATCATCGGCGGTGTACTGGGGTTTTTCAGCAATTGTCTGGTTTGTCATCGGTACCGGGCTGGGTGCATTCAATGCAGCCAAGCTTGCGTTTCCCGATTTCGTAACCGGCCTGGAGTTTCTGTCGTTTGGCCACATGCGCCAGGTGCACGTGATGGCCGTGATTTTCGGCTGGATTTCCATGGCCTTTGGTATGGCCATGATGTACATCACGCCTGCCTTGGGGAACACCAAGCTCTGGTCTGAAAAACTGGGTCTGTGGAACGCCTTCCTCTGGAATGTGGGCCTGTCCCTGGGGTTGACCGTACTGTGGTGGGGGATGAACTCTGGTCGTGAATACTCCGACTTCCCCTGGTTCATCGATCTCTACATCCTGTGCTTCATGTGTATTCCGTTGGGTATCAACGTCTGGATGACCATCATCCATCGCAAAACCCAGGGGATTTACACCACCAACTGGTTCTTTGCTGCGGGCACGTTCATGATCTCCATTGTGCTGATCGTGGGCAACCTGCCGGAATACTTCCATCTGACGGGGTTGACCGAAGCCTACCTGACCTGGTGGAACGCACATAACATCCTGGGCTTGTGGATTACGCCAGTGGCCGCTGCCATTGCCTATTACACCATTCCCAAGGTGACCGGTAACCCGCTGTATTCGCACCGCATTGGTCACCTGCACTTCTGGTCCGTGGTGGTGTTCTATTCCACACCCGCTGCGCACCATCTGATGTCGGCTCCCCTGCCGGAGTGGCTCAAGTCCTTTGCTTCTGTGGAAGGCGTGCTGATTCTGGTACCGGCCATCGCTTTCGTGTCCAACATCCTGATGACCATGCAGGGCAAGTGGAACATGTTCGTGGAAAACCTGGAAATTCGCTTCACGGTGACGGGCTGCCTGATGGCCATTCCCCTGAACATGCAAGGCGGCTTCCAGCAGACCCGTGCCATCAACTGGTACATCCACGGCACGGGCTGGATTGTTGCTCACGCCCACCTGGCGCTTCTGGGCTTCTCCACCTTCCTGGAAGTGGCTGCAGTTTACCTGGGCATGCAAACCATCATGAAGCGCAAGCTCTGGTCCCTGACGCTGGGCAACATCCACTTCTGGTTCCTGCTGATCGGCTTCACCACCTACTGGGTTTCCATGACGATTGCTGGCCTGATTCAGGGCGCTGGCAAGATCTACGAAGTGCCCTACATCGATGTGGTGATTGCTGAACACCCCTACATGATTGCCCGTTGGTTGGGTGGTTCCCTGGTATTCACGGGTAACTGCTTCTGGCTATTCAACATGTGGATGACTGCGCGTGCCGGAACGGTGATTCCGCAAGGACGCATGCCCCATGAACTGGCCTACGAACGCTAAGCCGACGGAATAATCAGGAGACCAGCATGAATTTTAGAGAATATAAAATTGGTAGCCGCTTTTTCGCCCTGGCACTTGGCGGTTCCATGACCATCACGCTGTTTATGCCCAGCCTGGACATCGGTTCGGTGAGCGCAACGGAAATTGCCATGGACAAGCAGCTCTGGGCTGGCCACGAAAGTGGTTTCAGCCTGGAAGATCCGTTGTTGTTGGGTTGGCACAAGCCTTACAAGGTGCTGTTGAAGGCCGACCCCAAGACCGGGCAGCCCATGGATCCCACTTATGCCTACGTGTATGAGAAGGGCACGCCGTTTCCGGGGGGCATTCTGCACCCGGACAATCTGGGCCCGGCCGCCAAGAAGCTCAGCATCGACAAGGGCCACATTCTTGAAGCCAACAAGAATGTGGGTGCGGTGTTCATGGTCAAGTCGGACGAGCACAAGCAGTACTACATTGAGAACGCCTCGGCCACAATGGGCTGGACGCCAGAGGGCGTCCTGAAAACGGCGGGAGATGAAAATACGCAACATGCCGCTGCCGGCAAGTCCCTGTTTGTGCGTGAAGGCTGCTGGTGGTGTCACACCCTGTTGCCGGAGCAAACGCAGGATTGGCAGGTCTTCGGTGCACCCCCGATGCTGGGTGACTTCAACGGAGAATCACCCACGGCTTTTGGTTCGGACCGCAAGGCACCGGACATCCTTCATGTGGCCTCGCGCAACGCTTCCAAGGAATGGATGATGTTGCACTTCTTCAATCCTCGTCTGGTGCAGCCGCATTCCATCATGCCCCGCTTCGATTATCTTTGGGGTCCTGTGGATGCGAGCGGCAAAAAGATTGACTTTGCCAAATGGCGTGCGGAGTACAACGAATATCGCGAAGGCAAGCGCATCACCCCTCCCGAGGTGCCGATGTACGCCAGCAACAGCGAAATCCGCAACCTGATCGACTTTGTGATGAATTTGAAGTAATCGGGCAAGCTCAGGAAACAAGACTGTTCGGGCTGCAGCATCAGGCAGCTCGAACAGTCAACCAAACGAGGGGAGATCTGAAAAATGTCATGGAAAATGGATGCACCGATGGTGACGTTGAGTGATGACGCCACCACACTTAAAAATGAAGCCCTGTGGGAAAAGGAAGATCTGGGCGGCTTGACTGAAGACAACAATCCTATTCCCAAGCCGGTCATCTGGCTCGTGCTACTGACTGTCATTACGGCATTTCTCGTCACGGCGCCACTGTGGGGACAGCGCCCCACTGCAGCGCTGTATCAGTCCTATGTGGACTCCATGGACAAGCCTGAAGTACTGGCTGCCAAAGATGACGATGAAGCCATGAAAATGATCGTGGCCATGAACAAGGGCACCAGCAATGATGCCTTGTTGGAGCGTCATCCGTTAACCATGGATGATCTGCGCATGATCAAGGATCAGGTCAAGGCCCTGGAGGCCAAGGGCGTGGACATGAGGGATTACACCGTCGTGGGCAACCACGTGGTCGTGGCCAACTTTGAAGGCAACTACCGCCCTGATGGCACGCGGATTCGCCAGCAGCCCTGGTGGGACAAGGGTTACACCATTGACCTGTTTTATCTGTCCTATTTCTTCCTGGCGGTTTTCCTGATCGTCAAGCGCTTGCCGCCGACCACCTGGCAACCGCGTCATGGTCACGGCAGCCACTGAAAACTTACGACGGATACGAGGAGTACGACATGATTGAACTGGATTACGGCCCTCTGGCCATGCTGTTGCCCATCAGCATCGTTTTTATTGCACCGTTCATCTACAGTTTTTTTGTAGATAACTTCGACAAGAAATAACGAACAGATCAAGGCGGTAAGCAATGACATGCCACACCTGACGGTGTGGCATGTGTTTTTTGAGCTTGATGCACGTCACTGGAAAAGCCATCATCATCGATTCATTTTTTATGGGCATCTTCCGAAATGCGTTCTCTGGAATGCTGGTCAGTGCAGAGACATCCGCCAAGGTAGATCTCAGCATTGAGAGCATGCGCAGTCAGCGCTTCGGCGTTGGTGTGTTTATTTTCCTCATGATCGGTATACTGGTCTTCTGCGGCATCATCTATATCGTCGCTCGCGGAAAGCATGCGCCCAAGCACATGAAAACAGGCGAAAAAATGATGTTTGGCGCCATCATCATGGGGGTCGTGGTCGCCGTCATTTTTGGCGCCACGCAGATGTTGTCAGGAGTTCTGTTCTAGGCATGGGTTGAACCATACCTTTTTTTGTCACTCCAACGCTTCGGTTGAAAGGGGAGATACGCTATGAATTATCTGGATTCTCTGGGAGATGGATGGACCATCTATCTCTGGCTGGTGGTGGGTGCACTGATCATTGCGGCCAGCATCTACGGCATTCGCTGGGCGTCGCGCAATGAGCAGTTTGATGAGGACATCAAGTATCTGGTTTTCACCGAGTCCGACAAGAACAAAATGGCTCCAGAGGAATACGCGAAGAGCCGGCAGGTACTGAGCGATCAGAGAGCCAGTCGCGAGCGTGTGCTCAAGCAGCAGGAAGAGGAGCGCAACCGGGCAGCATGAAACGCGGTGAGAAGGTCGTCCTGGCGCTGATGGCGGTAATGGTGGTGAGCGTCATGTTGCGCAACGTCTGGGTGAACAGCCACGATACCGAGAAGGATCGGGGCATTCCGTTTTACACCACCGCATCACCTGAATTGACAAGGCAGGCCTCCGAGCTTTATCGGCAACAGCAATGCCGTGAATGCCACTCGCTCTGGTCGGTGCGCAACATCATGGAGTCTGTTCCGGCCCCGGCACTCGATGGCATCGGGTCATTGCGCGACGAAGCATGGTTTTATCAGTACTTTTCGGCCCCCAATCCCCAGGCCATCCTGCCCAGTCGACTCAAACCCCAATACCGCATGCCTTCCTACGCAACGCTCACGGATGATGAGCGACATACCCTGGCCCGTTACATGGCCAGTCTCAAGGTTGAGGACTGGTACCTGGCGGACACCCGCAAGGCCGAATACGAAAAGCTCACCGGAAAAGAATATCACCCATGAAGCCCCCGGTTACTCAGGATAAAGGTCGCCTCACGCGTGGCGCCGCGGCCATCCTTCTGGCGATGGTGCTCAACCATCTGGGCGACCGGTTGCTGGGCGTCAACATTGAGGTTTTCACGGGGATCTCGTATTTCAGCCCGTTGTGGATCGTGGATGTATTTCTGCTACCCATGACTTGTGGCATCCTGGTTTCCGTCATTTATGGCATGGGGGGCAAATGGTTGTGTTACTTCCCCCCCATGATCGTGAGGGCCATCAGTTACTATGAAGTCGCCAACATCACCGGGGTTCCGCAGGGGGCAGCCTTGATCCCACTGGGCTGGTGGGGTTTTTTCGTGATTCTGGTGGTTGAGTCGGCAGTGATCGGCGGTGTGCTGGGCGAAGTGATGATGAAACGAACCTACGGACGCCGTGCACGGCATTTGGTTTACAAGGACCGCGTTCCCGCCGACCAGAAAAAGCCGGGGGCCTGACGCCAGTGTTTTCAAGAACCACCAAACCGCTCTCACCACTTGAGCGGCAGCGACGCAAACGTTACCTCTATGCCACCTTCATCACCTGCATCGTCCTGGTGATGATTGGCAGCACGCTGCATGTGATCAAACTGGGAGCTGGCCGCATGGAAGATATGCGCAGTCTCGCCACGTACGATCTCAAGGAAGAAAAAACCCGGGTACGGGCAGCCGGTGAGGATATCTCCCTGCAAGAGAGCCATGAAGCGGGGCATGCCAGTAATCGGGGTTACACGGTGGTGGAAGCCGAGCGCCTGCTTTCGAGGGAACAGTGGCAGGACCTGGATACCATGATTACGATTCCTGCCGGCCCCTTTACCATGGGGACCAATCTCGACCGTGCCGACCTTCAGGATAAACCAGAGCACACCGTGACTCTGCCCACCTACTCCATCGACAAGTATCTGGTGAGCAACGCGCAATATGCCCGCTTTGTTGCCGCAACCAAGCGTCGGCCACCGCTGAGCTGGAAGAATGGCCGCATTCCCCAGGGTGAGCTGCTGTATCCCGTCACCATGGTGACCTGGTACGATGCCAAGGCCTATGCAGAATGGGCGCACAAGCGCCTGCCCACAGAGGCCGAGTTTGAAAAGGCGGGGCGCGGCACGGATGCGAGGCGCTGGCCTTGGGGCAACAAGATGGAGCCGGACCGGGTCAATACCTACTACAACGTGGGTTCGGCCACCAACGTCAATGCGCTACCCCGGGGTGCAAGCCCCTATGGCGTGATGGACCTGTCGGGGAATGTGGACGAATGGACGGCGGACGATTTTCTGCCCTATGAAGGCTCCAAGGCCCCCTATGGGCTTTTTCAGGGCAAGGTTTCTGTGGTTTCCAGTGCCGAGGACAGGGCACTGAAACTTTCCGAGCAGAAAACTGTGGACCGGCATTACAAGGTACTGCGCGGGGGATCCTGGAAAGGCGACCCGTTTTCCACGTCGCTGTTCCATCGAAATTATGCATTTGCCAACTACGCTTCCGACTTCTATGGCTTTCGTTGCGCCAGCGATGTGAAGGAAAAATCCGCAAAACCATGAAACCGACATCGCTTTCTCCGGCGTTATTTCCTGTGTTGCTGCTGGTGGCAGGTCCCAGCGAGGCGCTGGACAGCTACCGCTACCTGCACGTCACCATCGATACGCCCTGGAGCATTTTCCTGTTCCTGCTGATCGGCATCTTTGCCCCTTTCATCCTGATGGCCGTGCTGGTATGGCGCCATTCCGGGAATAAACCCCCTGAAGCCGATGAGTCAGAAACCCTAAAGCCGATGAGTCAGGAAGCCAACCACCCGAGCAGCCCGAACCATGAACGCCTATTTCTGTCGCTGGCTACGGCATCTGACCGTGCTGTTGCTCTTGTCATTCAACCTGGCGCCACTGGTGCAGGCCGCCGAGGCGCCGCGAGACGTCAACGGGGTGCAGGTTCTTGAGGCCTTTGACCGCCAGCAGGTTGATCGGGTGGATTCTGCTGCCGCAATTGGTGACAAGAAAAAGCATCTCGTGATGTTCCTGCTGGGTATTCCCCTTCTGATCC
>JAJZEH010000047.1:0-3474 GCA_021805725.1 Pseudomonadota bacterium
TTCGTCACTGCCGTCATGGCGTTTTTTCTGCTGCTATGGCTGGTCAACAGCAGTTCGGCCAACAGCCTGCGCGGCATATCCGAGTATTTCAAAGCCCCTTTGATGATGACGCTCGCGGGCGGAAGGGCCATCGCCAGCACCCAGCACATCGTAGGTGAAGGCAGCAATGTCCCCAGCGATGATGTTGCCCAGGTCAAGATGGGTGAGGTCGACACGACCAGTAAAAGCGCCCTGGAGCATGCCCGGGTCAATTTGCGCCTGCAGGAAATCGATCACTTGCGGCAATTGAAGAGTCACCTGGAAAACGTGATCGAAACGCGGCCGGACCTGTTGAAATTCAAGGACCAGCTGTTGCTGGACATCACCACGGAGGGTTTGCGCATCCAGATCATCGACAAGCAGAATCGCGCCATGTTCAATCTGGGAAGCACCACGCCAGAGCCCTATGCGAAAGAGATCCTGCAGGAAATCGGCAAGGCGCTCAATGAGGTGCCCAACAGCATCAGCATCTCCGGCCACACGGATGCCACCCCCTACCAGGGTACCGAACTGAACTACAGCAACTGGGAGCTCTCCATCGACCGTGCCAACGCTTCGCGCCACGAACTGATTTCGGGTGGCATGGATGCTTCAAAGATCATTCGTGTCGTAGGGCTTTCCTCTTCGGCTTTGATGGACTCGGGCAATCCGTTGAACCCCAACAACCGTCGTATCAGCATCATCGTCATGAACAGTCAGGCAGAGCAGGCGGCACTGACGACCCAGTAACCCGGCTTTCGCTTCCTCGCTGCGTAGGCTATCCTCGTCGGGATGAAACCAGTCACGGCATGGGACGTCATCGTCATAGGCGCAGGGGCAGCGGGCATGATGTGCGCCTCGCAGGCCGGTCAGCGCGGTCGCCGCGTGCTGCTGATCGACCACAGCAGCAAGCTTGCCGAGAAAATCCGCATTTCCGGCGGCGGACGATGCAATTTCACCAACCTTCACTGCCGCCCGGAACATTACCTTTCGCAAAATCCGCATTTCTGTCGCTCGGCACTGGCACGCTTCACACCCCGGCATTTCATTACGCTGGTGGAACGTCACGGCATTGCCTATCACGAAAAGACGCTCGGACAATTGTTTTGTGATGACAGCGCCCAACAGATCATCACCATGCTCAAGGAGGAATGCGCCCTGGGGCAAGTGGCATGGCGCATGCCCTGTGAGGTGCTGGCGGTCACCCGTGAGGAGGACGGTTTCCATGTGGCGACAGGTCAGGGGCGCCATCTCGCTCCCGCACTCGTCATTGCCACCGGCGGGCTCACTGTTCCCAAGATCGGGGCATCCCCCTTTGCCTATCGCATCGCAGAACAGTTTGGCCTGAAGGTCATCCCGCCAAGACCGGCGCTCGTCCCGCTTTCCTTCGCCCCAGAAACCCTGGCGCAGTTTGGCGACCTCTCAGGTGTTTCTCTCGAGGTGGAAGTGTCCTGCCGCAACGGACGCTTCCGCGAGCACCTCCTGTTCACCCATCGCGGCCTTTCAGGACCGGCCATCCTGCAAATCTCTTCCTACTGGCATCCCGGTGACTTCATCTCGATCAACCTCCTGCCGTCACTGGACGTTCGCTCCTGGCTGATGGGCGCGCATGCCAACCGCACGCGCTTTGACAACCTGCTTTGTGAAGTACTTCCAAAGCGCTTTGCGCAGCAATGGTGTGCCGCACACCATCTGGCAAAGCCCATGCAGCAGTTCACCCGCGACGAACTGAACGATGCCGCTCATGCGCTGTGCAACTGGCAGGTTCGCCCCTCGGGAACGCTGGGATACAACAAGGCCGAAGTGACCCTGGGAGGAGTGGACACCGGGGCGTTATCATCCAAAACCATGGAAGCAAACGCCGTTCCGGGTCTTTACTTCATTGGCGAAGCGGTGGATGTGACCGGCCACCTGGGGGGGTTTAATTTTCAGTGGGCCTGGGCGAGCGGCAGTGCCGCAGGGCATGCCGTCTAGACCATGTAATCCGTACTATCATGAGCAGACATCACGGGGGAGGAGATCATGAAAAGCATCAGGACATGGCTGGTATTGGGCACAATGCTGTTGGGCGTGACGGTTGCTCTGGCACAACCACAACCACCGATCAGGATACGCGGCACCATCACGGCGTTTGATGGAACTGAATTGCAGGTGAAGTCACGCGAGGGTCAGGATGTCACCATGCACGTGGCCGACACCACCAAGGTCAACCTGCTGGCGCCAATCCACCTGAGCGACATCAAGGAAGGCAGCTTCGTTGGCGTGGCTGCTCTCCAGAATGGCCCTGGAAATTCATTGCAGGCGCTGGAAGTTCACGTGTTTCCCGAGGCCCTGCGCGGCACCGGGGAGGGCCATTACGCCTGGGATCTCGAACCTGGATCCAGCATGACCAACGCCAACGTCGATGCCATCGTCAACGTCAACAATGGCAAGGAACTGGTGTTGAGTTACAAGGGGGGCAGCCAGAAGATCATCGTGCCCCAGGGGGTTCCGCTGGTCACCTTCGTTGCTTCTGACAGATCACAACTCATCCCGGGCGCCAAGGTGCTGGTCATTGCCCAGCGGGATGAGAATGGCGCCCTGACGGCCCTGCGCATCAGCGTGGGCAAGAACGGCATGAAGCCGCCGATGTAACCTTACTGCTTGTTGTAATCCTTGATGGCGTCCATCATGGCCTTCACCTGAGGATTGCGTTTCTTCTCGGGGCTGGCCGCGACGACAGGAACGGGGGCCTTGGCGCTGGAAGGCGCCGGGGTGACGGCTGAAGTACTGTCGGGCAGGCGTAACTGTTCTTCGACGGTGGGAGAGAGTTTCAGTTTTACCTGTACCCTGGTCAGGCCTTGAATGATTTTTGCCAGGCTTTCATCGAGTTTTTTGCGCTCGCCATCCTGTAACGATTTTTCCTGCGCCAGCGTCATCTTGATTTTTTCCAGATCGCCCCTGATGGTCAACAATCCGGCATTCATGCCGTTGACTTTCGCCAGGCCCTCCTTCAACTGGGTCTGGGCCGCCTGGTTGCCGGTGACAGCAATTACCGCAGTAACGAGCGCCACAAGGGACACCACCGGGGCAAATCCTTCTGCAATGTATTGCCCGCCCTTGCTCGCCCAGGTTTTCAGGCGTGCGGCCTTTGGCGCAGACGCCTTGTCTCCGTCGTCTTTCCTGTCTGTGGCGGTGTCTTCATGTTCGGGTTGCCTTGCCATGGTAGCCTCTGTGATCGTTAGGTTTTAAGGCCGATGCAAACCTTGATTCTAGCACCACGAAATGACCTCCAGGCGCGCCCTGCACGTTCACTTCTGAGCGCCAAATGGGGAGCTCAACGTGGCGGGTTTTTTCTGCTTCGAAGCTTCCAGCGCCTGACGAAAGGGATCCTGTGCCGGGGCTACAGCGCCTTCCCTGGCAATGGCAGGAGGCACTGGGTTTGCGCCCTGATTTTGTCTGGAAGCTTCCAGTGCC
>JAJZEH010000047.1:3484-3892 GCA_021805725.1 Pseudomonadota bacterium
GAAGCTTGCTGCGGAAAACCGGGCGGTGACGCCACATCCCTGATGCCATCCTGCATCGGCGCAGGAGTGGCGGCGCTGCCCCCGTCATGGGCCTGCATGGCCTCCTGGGTGCGCTCGTCAGCAGCGCCTTCGTGCCAGACAAACCACCAGGCTGCGCCCAGCAAAAGCAACAGGAAGATCAGCACCTTGACGCGCCGGGCGCCGATGGAGCTTTGCATGTGGGACTGGATATTGGCAGGTTTGGTCAATCTGGCAATTCATGAAATAAAAGCGTTCCGGACCATTCTACAACATCATGCGTTTCAGGCGGTGTCGCGGTTTGGACAGAATACCTTACAATGGGGCGCATCATGCATGCGCCAAATGCCATAACCCCCCTCGCCCCGCAACGCTGTCCCTGGTGCGGCG
>JAJZEH010000006.1 GCA_021805725.1 Pseudomonadota bacterium
TGGTGCGGAAACTGGAGATCGTGCCCTCCCCCATGAATGTCAAAATGCTCGCCGAGAAAATGTTCACTCATGGCCGAGCACTCGATGTGCCATCCAGGGCGACCGGGCCCCCAAGGGGAAGACCAGTAAGGCTCACCGGGTTTGGCCGCCTTCCACAACACGAAATCAAGGGGGTCTCTTTTGTACGCATCCACCGCGATTCGCTCTCCAGCGCGCAGGTCTTCGAGAGACTTTCCCGATAATTTGCCGTAGCCCGGAAAATCATGCACGGAGTAGTAAACGTCGCCGTTTCCACCCACATAGGCCAATCCGCGTTTGATCAGCGTTTCAATGATGGAGAGCATTCCCGGAACATGTTCCGTGGCTCGCGGCTCGAAGGTGGGGGGCAACACGTTGAGGCGACGCAGGTCGTCATGCATTGCGGCAATCATGCGCCCTGTCAATTCGCCGATGGACTCATGGTTTTTGGCGGCACGATCAATGATTTTATCGTCTATATCGGTGATATTACGCACATATATCACCTCAAAGCCTGAAGCCAGCAACCAGCGGTATACCAGATCAAAATCCACCAGCATCCGCGCATGGCCCAGATGGCAGCGGTCATAAACCGTCATGCCGCAGACATACATGCGAACCTTGCCGGGCTCGATGGGCTGAAAAGGGGCTACGGAACGGGTAAGTGTATTGAAGAGTTTGAGCATGTTTGAATGGACATCCGCCACTTTGGACCGGCTTCTTGCCGCCATACTGGAAGATGACGCAGTTTATTGATATAATTAAACATTCTGCAGACCTGATTGAGTTTAAGTATACCACGATATGGTTCTTTACCCTGCCGCAATGCGCATCACTCTGGCGGTTTTAGTGGCGGGGCTTTGCCACAACGCCCTGGCCGCTGAGTCTGCCGGGCCCGCACAATCCGTTGATACTCCCACACCAGTCGTCACGGCAGCCCCCCTGCCCCCGGACAGCGTGGTCAGCAGCCCCAAAGCCATCCAGAAGCTGGCAACCGAGGGGAAGTTGCAAGAAGCCCTGAGCGCAGCCAACCAGTATCTTGACGTCAATTCCCAGGACGGTTCGGTCTTGTTTCTCAAGGCACAGATCATGACCAAACTGGGAAAAACGGATGAAGCCATCGGCATCCTGGAAGGCATGACAGAGCGTTTCCCTGAAATGGTGGCGCCCTACAACAATCTGGCCGTACTCTATGCCAGCAAGGGACGTCTGGATGATGCGCGCAAAGTGCTGGAAACGGCCCTGGTGGTTCAACCCAACTATGCTACTGCTTACGAAAACCTTGCGGATCTTTATCTGGCCCTGGCACGGCAGTCTTATGCTCACGCCTTGAAGCTGGACCCCAATAACAAAACTCTCAAGGCCAAGGCCGACAAACTCAACTAACTGGAGACACCATGGTTCGTTTTAAAACCAATTTTGGCGATATCGTTCTGGCACTCGATGCAGAAAAGGCACCCAAAACCGTAGCCAACTTTCTGGAATACGTGGAAGCCGGCTTTTATGACAACACCATTTTTCATCGCGTCATTGATGGCTTCATGATCCAGGGTGGCGGTTTCGAACCTGGCATGAAACAGAAGCCAACGGGCTCGCCCATCGAAAACGAAGCATCCAACGGCCTGTCCAATGAGTGCTATACCATTGCCATGGCCCGCACGTCCGATCCCCATTCAGCAACGGCGCAGTTTTTCATCAATGTCAAAAACAACAGCTTCCTCAATTTCAGCGCCCCTACTCGCGACGGTTTTGGATATTGCGTCTTTGGCAAGGTCGTGGAAGGCCAGGACGTCGTGGATCGCATCAAAGGCGCAGCCACGGGACACCGTGCGGGCCACGGTGATGTTCCAACGGAAGACATCATCATCGAAAGCGCCCTGGTCATTTAACGCATCGCGCCGTGCTGCATACCCTTTTCATTTCAGACCTGCATCTGTCCGAGGATACGCCGCTCATCCGAAAGCGCTTTCTGGAGTTTCTTGCTGGTCCCTGCCGGGAAGCGGAGGCACTCTATATCCTGGGGGACCTCTTTGAAACCTGGGTGGGCGACGACGACATGCCTGCCCCCTTCAATCGCAGGATTGTTGAGGCCTTGAAAGCGCTCACAGCTTCAGGAACAGCCCTGTTTCTCATGCATGGCAACCGGGATTTTCTGATGGGTCATGGTTTTGCTGAAGCGTGCGGAGCTACCCTGCTGCCCGACCCCACCGAGACCATGTTGTATGGCGTGCGTACCTTGCTGACCCATGGTGACCTGTTATGCACGGAAGATGCGGAATATCAGGCTTACCGCAAACAGGTGCGCAGCGCTTCCTGGCAACGCCAGGTTCTGGCTTTGCCGCTCGAGGCCCGCTACAAAATGGCGCGTGATGCCACGGCAATGAGCCATAAGGCCAAGCAATCCAAAACCATGGAAATAATGGATGTGACGCCACAGGCTGTTATGGATTTGCTGCGTAAATACGAGTATCCACGACTGATTCACGGCCATACGCACCGGCCGGCTCGCCACGTGTATCGTCTGGATGACCATGTTTGCGAACGCTGGGTGCTGCAGGACTGGAATGCAACCCGTGCAGGGGCATTGCGCTGCGACAGTGAAGGTTGTCGGTTTGTGCCGCTCTAACCCAACCCGCGGGCCAGGTCCGACTGTAAGGCGTGTACCGATTCCAGCCCGACGGAAATCCTGATCATTCCCGGACCGATGCCCGCTGCCTGACGCTCTGCTTGGGAAATGCGTCCATGGGTTGTGGTGGCCGGATGGGTAATGGTGCTTTTGGTATCGCCGAGGTTTCCTGTGATGGAAATCACCTCTGTGGCATCGATGACGCGCCAGGCCTCAGCCTGTCCCCCCACCACATCAAAAGTGACGATGGCGCCACCACGAGATTGTTGACGACAGGCCAGTTCGTATTGCGGATGGGAAGGCAGTCCGGGATAGTACACGCGGGCCACCGCAGGATGGCGCTCCAGCCATTCAGCCAGGGCCTGGGCATTTTTGGATTGGGCTTCCATGCGCAGCTTCAGCGTCTCGAGACCCTTGAGGCACACCCAGGCATTGAACGCACTCAAAGTGGGGCCTGCTGTCCGCAAAAACTGATAAATGCCACCATCCATCAGCAGTTGTCGAGATCCGACGATGGCCCCTCCCAGAACGCGACCCTGGCCATCCAGATACTTGGTGGCGGAATGAATCACAAGGTCGGCGCCCAGCGCCAGGGGACGCTGCAAGGCAGGGGTACAAAAACAGTTGTCCACCACGAGCGTGACTGCAGCTGTTCGGGCCACCACTGACAGCGCCGCAATATCCACCAGTTCCATGGTGGGGTTGGCAGGGGTTTCCACGAAGAACATCCGGGTGTTGGGGCGTATGGCATTTTTCCAGGCCGCAATATCGCTCAACGGCACGAAAGTGGTTTCAATGCCGAAACGCCCCATGATGTTGACCAGCAGTTGTACCGTGCTTCCAAAAACACTACGCGATGCGACAATGTGGTCTCCCGCCTTGAGTAACCCCATGACGGTACTGAGAATAGCCGACATGCCACTGGCCGTGGCAATGCAGGCTTCGCCACCCTCAAGGGCGGCCAGACGCTCTTGGAATGCCGTGACGGTGGGATTGGTGAAGCGTGAATAGATGTTTCCAGGCTCGCGATTACCAAAACGGTCTGCCGCTTGCTGGGCATTTTTGAAGACATAACTCGAAGTCAGGTACAGCGCTTCAGAATGTTCATTGAACGCACTGCGATGGATCCCTGTACGAATCGCCAGGGTGTCAAAATCAAATTCTTCGTTCACGCCGATTCAACCGCGCTGAGATTGAGGTCCAGTTGCTGCGTCGACTCATTGCCAGATCGGGTTTCACCATCACAGCGATGGGCCTCGATATCGGCCAGGTACTCTGGCGTGATGTCTCCGGTAATGTAGAAGCCGTCAAAACAGGAGGCGTCAAATCGGTCAATGCCCGGAGCAGCCCCCCTGACATCATGCACGAGGTCGTCAAGGTCCTGATAAAACACGGCATCAGCACCGATTTCAAGGGCAATTTCCGCATCAGAGCGCCCGGTAGCCAACAACTCCTGACGAGTGGGCATATCGATGCCATACACATTGGGAAAGCGCACAGGCGGTGCGGCCGAAGCAAAATAGACCTTGTTGGCGCCACAATCGCGTGCCATCTGGACGATTTCGCGACTGGTGGTTCCCCGTACAATGGAATCGTCCACCAGCAATACGTTCTTGCCCTTGAACTCGAAGCCGATGGCGTTCAGTTTTTGGCGTACGGACTTTTTACGCTCGGCCTGCCCCGGCATGATGAAGGTACGACCGATGTAGCGGTTTTTGATGAAACCTTCCCGATAGGGAACACCCAGTTTGAGCGCCAACTGCAAGGCGCTGGGACGACTGGTGTCCGGTATGGGAATGACCACATCCAGCTTGAGATCTGGCGCGATGCGCCGGATCTTGTTACCCAGGCTCTCACCCATCTTGAGCCGCGTTTCGTAAACGGAGATACCGTCCATGACAGAGTCAGGACGGGCCAGATACACATACTCAAAGATGCAAGGGTTTTTCTGGGGGGCGTCGGCGCAAATCCGACTATAGAAATTGCCGCCCTCGTCGATCAGAATGGCCTCACCAGGCTCCACATCGCGCAACAACTCAAAGCCTAGGGCATCCAGCGCCACGCTTTCTGAAGCCACCATGAACTCTGTCCCCATGGGCGTAACGTTGCGTCCAATCACCAAAGGGCGAATGCCGTGAGGATCGCGGAAAGCCAGCAAACCATGTCCCGCGATGATGGTGACGGCCGCGTAGGCTCCGTGGCAGCGGCGATAGACCTGCCCTACTGCCTTGAAGATATCATTGGGGTCGAGCTTGTGGCCTTTGGCCGCATCCTGCAACTCGTGCGCAAGGACATTGAGCAACACCTCTGAATCAGAGTTGGTGTTGACATGGCGACGATCCTGCTCGAAAAGTTCGGCTCGCAGGTGTTCTGAATTGGTAAGATTGCCGTTGTGTCCCAACACAATGCCAAAGGGTGAATTGACATAGAACGGCTGTGCTTCTGCCGGAGAGCTGGCCGAACCCGCTGTAGGATAGCGACAATGGGCAATGCCGACATTTCCTGTCAGGGCACGCATGTCCCGGGTGCGGAACACATCCCGCACCAGCCCCAACCCTTTGTGCATATGGAAAGTACTGCCATCAGCGGTGGCGATGCCTGCTGCATCCTGACCACGGTGCTGGAGCAGTTGCAGTCCGTCATAAAGCAGCTGGTTGACGGGTATCTTGGCGACAATTCCGACTATTCCGCACATAAAACAGAAAGTCCCTGAAAAAAAATGGTAGTTCCCGGACCCTCACATTCTACTCCGATTGCCCGTTCCTGGTGCTTAAAAATGGATGCGTTCAGACATCCTGGCTGGCAGGTAGGGCATCAATAATTTTCCGCTGTGCACAGCCCAGTCAATGAAAATTGAGGATTTCCATTCTTTTTCCAGAGGAAACGCAGTCATCCCGGCAAGCATCACGAGAATCACCACAAGGAGCCAGCCGCGCAACAGGCCGAAGATTGCTCCCAGCACGCGATTGAGCGCTCCCAACCCCACGCTGGCTGCCATGGCACTCAGGAAATGACCCAACACTGCGGCGATTACCAATCCTGCAAGGAAAAGAATCACGAAAGCCGCCATCAACCGAATGGTTTCGCTGCTAATGAACGGTGCAAGCCAATGGGAACCCATCAGGCTGAACGATTTTGCAAGCCAAAAGGCAACCACCCACCCCAGCAGGGAAAAAAACTCTCGCACCATGCCACGAATCACGCCGAAAGTGATGGAGATGAGTACGATGGAGAGCAGGCTCCAATCGATCCAGGTCAGGGTTGCAAGCGCGTCCATCATGGCGAGATGACCATGGATTTAACAGTGAGTTGATCGAGCTGATGGGTCATTGCCACCGCTTCCGCTTTGTTGTTCAGAGGGCCAATGCGAACACGAACGCGAGCACCGTCCTTGTAGTGTGCCTCTTCCCCAACGGCGTGAATCTCATGATCGGCGAGTTTTTTGATCAGCGCCTTCGCCTTGCCGCGATCGCTGAAAACACCCACCTGAACCCAGTAAGCGGTCTTGTTTGAAGCAGGCACTGCAGCCTGCGTTACGGATTTGGCAGCCGTGGAAACCACCGCAGTGGCTGGGGCTGGAATTGCTGCAATCTCGGTAGCAATGAATGGCTCAGCTGGAAGCGCTGGCGACGCAGGAGCAGCGGGGGTTTCGGCAACAGCAGGCTGAGGCAGATCGGAACGTGCGACAGAGGTTGGGTCAACCAGGTTCTTGTCCTGCTGCGCCTCTTTGAGCGCGGGTGTCATCCCGCGCGCTGTAAGCTTGGGCCCCATGGAGTGATCCAGAATCATGGGCAGCAGAAGCACCACACAGAGCATGATGACCGCGGCTCCAATCATCCTGCGCCGACTTTGAATCCGCAAGGCTTGTTCTTGAGCATTCAGGGGACGTTTCATGAATCCCTCGTTTTTGCTGCCAGTCAGGCGGTTTCGGCAACCTGCGTCAGCTGACCGAGAATGTTGGCGATCCTATCACGCATCTGCCGCCGATCCACGATCATGTCAATGGCCCCCTTTTCGAGCAAAAACTCCGAACGCTGAAACCCTTCAGGAAGCACTTCTCGCACGGTCTGCTCGATCACGCGTGGCCCTGCAAATCCAATGAGCGCATTGGGCTCGGCAATCACCACATCACCGATCATGGCAAAGCTGGCAGAAACGCCACCCATGGTGGGATCGGTTAAAACGGAAATAAACGGTAGTCGCGCTTGAGCAAGCCTTGTCAAGGCCGCACAGGTTTTAGCCATTTGCATCAAGGATAAAAGACCTTCCTGCATTCGGGCGCCACCACTGGCCAGAAAACAGACAAAGGGATATTTCTGGTCGATGGCCGCTTCAACGGCACGCACAAACCGCTCACCGACCACCGAACCCATGGAGCCGCCCATGAATTCAAACTCAAAAGCCGCCGCCACCAGCGGAAGGCCGTTTAGCGTTCCCTGGATCACAACCAGCGCATCGGTTTCGCCCGTGGCGTTGGCAGCCTCTGTAAGGCGATCCACATAGCGCCGGCTGTCCTTGAACTTGAGGCTGTCTACAGGAATGATTTCTGATCCGATTTCAAAGCGGCCATCCGCATCCAGAAAGCCGTCCAGACGCGTACGCGCAGAAATCCGGATATGGTGGGAGCATTTTGGGCATACATGCAGATTGGATTCGAGATCGGAACGATACAAGACCGCCTCGCAAGAACCGCATTTCACCCACAAACCCTCGGGCACGGAACCCTTGCTGTTATTCTTGTCGCGCTTGATGCGCGGTGGCAGCAATTTTTTAAACCAGCTCATTGATCAGGCATCCATGGCTTGACGAAAAGTATTGATCAACGCACCAACTCGCGCAGGGCTCTCATCCGCGGTGCTGGCTTCGATCTCCTCCACGATACGCGAACCCACTACAATGGCATCCGCCACTCCAGCTAGCAGGCGCGCCGTAGCCCCATCACGAATTCCAAAACCCACACCTACCGGCACCGTGGCAGCGGTTTTGATCCGCGCAATCTGGCGCGCCACTTCTTGAGGATCCATGTTTGACGCGCCCGTGACCCCACGCAACGACACATAGTAGATGTAGCCGGAGGCCAATGCAGCAATTTCCTTGATGCGCGCGTCAGTGGAAGTTGGCGATAGCAGGAAAATGGAGTCGATGCCATGAGGCCTCAGCAGTTTTCCCAATTCACGCGCCTCATCGGGCGGATAATCCACGACCAGCACGCCATCCACTCCTGCGCTGGCGCATTGGTCAGCAAAGCGTTCGCGACCCATGCGCTCGATGGGATTGGCATACCCCATCAGTACCACAGGGGTTTGGTCATCCGTCTGACGAAACCGGGCCACCGCATTCAGGACATCCAGTAGCGAGACCCCATTTTTCAATGCGCGCTCGCTGGAACGTTGAATGGTCGGACCGTCAGCCATGGGATCGGAAAACGGGACCCCCAACTCCAGGATGTCGGCACCGCCCGAGACCATGGCTTGCATTGTGGGCACGCAAAGCGCAAGGCTGGGGTCGCCAACCGAAAAGAAGGGAATCAGCGCTTTTCGCCCTGCATGCGCCAGTCGTTCAAATGTTGCGGGAATCCGTGACAAGAGTAACTCCTTAGAGCGCAATGCCGCTACGTTCGGCAACCGTGGCCATATCCTTGTCGCCCCGACCGGAAAGGTTAACCAGCAGAATCTGTTCCTTTCCCATGGCAGGTGCCATTTTCATGGCCTGTGCCAACGCATGGCTGGATTCAAGGGCTGGAATGATGCCTTCCATGCGACAAAGCGTATGAAAAGCATGCAACGCCTCGTCGTCATTGATGGCCACATATTCGGCCCGATGGGAGTCCTTGAGCCAGGCATGCTCGGGCCCGACGCCTGGATAATCGAGACCCGCAGAAATGGAGTGAGTTTCGATGATCTGTCCATTGCTGTCCTGAAGCAGATAGGTGCGGTTGCCGTGCAGCACACCAGGAGAACCCGCCACCAGCGAAGCGGCATGGTGCCCGCTGGCCACCCCTTCGCCTCCAGCTTCCACACCCATCAAGCGTACGGATTCGTGCGGAATATAGGGATAAAAAATGCCCATGGCATTGGAGCCACCACCCACACATGCCAGCACCACATCCGGTTGCCGTCCCGCCATTTCGGGCATCTGTGTCAGGCATTCGCGCCCCACCACCGAATTGAAATCGCGCACCATCATAGGATACGGGTGGGGGCCGGCGACCGTACCGATGATGTAGAACGTGTTTTGAACGTTTGTCACCCAGTCGCGCATGGCTTCGTTGAGCGCGTCCTTGAGCGTCCTGGAACCGCTTTCCACCGGCACGACGCGCGCGCCCAGCAGCTTCATGCGGTAGACGTTCTGGGCTTGGCGCCGGACATCTTCGGAGCCCATGTAAACCACGCATTCCATGCCATAACGCGCGGCCACCGTGGCTGACGCCACGCCATGTTGGCCCGCTCCGGTTTCGGCGATGATGCGTTTCTTACCCATGCGTTGCGCCAGCATTGCCTGACCGACTGTATTGTTGATCTTATGTGCGCCCGTATGGTTGAGGTCCTCACGTTTGAGGTAGATCTGCGCACCCCCCAGTGAATCAGAGAGGCGTCGCGCATGGTAGATGGGACTGGGGCGTCCTACGTAATGCTTGAGTTCGTAGGCAAATTCGGTCTGAAACTGCGGATCGTCGCGATAATGCAAGTACTGCGCCTTGAGTTCATCAATGGCCGCGATCAGTGTCTCTGATACGAATATCCCTCCGTATGGACCAAAGTGGCCCTCTGGGTCAGGCATGTCGTATATCTTCATTCCTCGCTCCTTGTATGAACTGCTGTACCTTTCCTGGATCCTTGATTCCCGGAGCGGCTTCCACGCCACTACTGACGTCCACTGCCCATGGCTTTACTGTGCGTATGGCCAGACCCACGTTTTCCGGGGTCAGGCCGCCCGACAAAATAAGGGGCAACGGCAAAGCGGGCGGCAGAGCGGCCCAGTCAAACGTCTTGCCCGTACCACCGGGCACACCGGCCACATAGGCATCCACCAGTAATGCCCGCGCGTGACGATAGCCAACCGCGTATTGTACCAAATCAAGCCCAGGCCTGACGCGCGCAACCT
This sequence comes from Pseudomonadota bacterium, assembly GCA_021805725.1. The sequence continues at coordinate 9,749 of JAJZEH010000006.1, forward strand.
TGATATAGGGCACTTGATAACGTTCGCAATCCTCAGGAGACTCGTCCCCATGAAACTGCAGGTAGTCAAGCCTGACGCGGGACAGGACTGCATCTACCAGCTCAGGGGTGGCGTCCACGAACAAACCCACCACGGAAACAAAAGGAGGCAGAGCCGCCACAATTTCCGCGGCAGTTTCAGCAGTGACCGCACGCGGGCTCGGCTGGTGGAACACCAGGCCGAGTGCATCTGCGCCCGATCTGGCCACCCATTGCGCATCTTCAGCTCGGGTAATGCCGCAAATTTTGACGCGGGTTGGCATGTCAGATATTTCCTGATCCTAGCATCGAGTCACACCGTGACGTGTGTTGTGGCAAATGCCAATGAGCCTCATAGCCCACCCCGGTCAAGTAAAGTCCATCGGGAGAAAAGGTTGGTGCTGCCAAAGTACGATTGCGCGACTTCAAAAGCTCGAGAATCCAGGAGGGGGCCTCGTTACCATGGCCCACGGCCACCAAGGCACCCACCATGTTGCGGACCATGTGCTGCAAGAAGGCATCTGCCTTGAAAGAAAACCTGAACACCGGCCCGTACTGCATCACGTCCGCCTGCAGCAACGTCTTCAACGGAGTTTTTGCCTGACATTCGGCTGCCCGGAATGCACTGAAGTCGTGCTGCCCCAGCAAAAACTGCGCACCTTGCCGCATTCGATCCAGATCCAGCCTGTGATGATACCACCCCAATTTTCCAGCCATCAATGCAGGCCGAACCGGGTGGTTGAGCAGCAGGTACTGATACGAACGGCTGTGGGCGGAAAAGCGCGCATGAAACTCTGGCTCAACAGGATGCGCCCAGAGCACGGCAATGCCGGAGGGCAGCAACGCATTGACGCCGCGCACCCAGGCCGTGAGTGGACGCTGGGCCTGCGTATCGAAATGAACGACCTGGCCACAGGCATGAACGCCCCTGTCTGTGCGTCCGGCCGCAATCACACTGATGGGCTCGCTGGCAATGCCAGTCAGCGCAGATTCCAGTGCCTCCTGAATGGAAAGGCATTCAGGCTGGCGCTGCCATCCGTAATACCCCGAACCGTCGTATTCCACTCCCAATGCGTATCGCATGAGGATTGGTGTCAACAACCTTCCAGTAAAGCCAGCGCAGCATGCTTTTGCTGCAAGTCGCCTCGGGCCATGATGGGGGCGATCGCATCGCGCGCACCTTCAGCGTCACCCTTCCAGACGCAATAGCGCGCCACCACCATGAGGTGTTCCGTGGAAAGCTCCTCCAGGGATGTCATGATGAGGGAAATCGAGGCAGACTCTCCCAATCGGGGTGGCGTCTGCAGGGGCAGGCCGACTTCGGCGAAGTCCTCGCGCGAAATTCCGAGACGCAATTCCAAATCAGGCAGCGCAGTCACTTGAGGCTCATCAAGGATTTGAGCAGCCAAGGGCTTGCGACCCACCCACCAGCCCACGGCAAAGATCAGGCTGATCAAGCCTAGAAAGATGCCCCCCAAGAGGACCGCATCGGGATGGATCTCGCTCCAGACCTGGGCATCCTCCAGTGTGGGCCACTGAAGCTGGGACAAAAACTGCAGCGCCTGGTCCAGCCAGCCTTCTGATTGGGTCTGCACGCTCAATCCACCAGAATGCGCAACATGCGACGCAACGGCTCGGCAGCACCCCACAATAATTGATCGCCCACGGTAAAGGCACCCAGGTACTCCGGACCCATCGCAAGCTTGTGCAACCGGCCTACGGGAACGCTCAGAGTTCCTGAAACAGCGGCGGGAGTAAGGTGACGCTCGCTAGCCTCCCGTTCGTTAGGAATGACCTTGACCCAGGCATTGCTCGAAGCAATCGCCTGCTCAATGTCCTGCAACGGGATATCGCGCTTGAGCTTGACCGTCAGCCCCTGGGCATGACAGCGCATGGCGCTGATGCGGACACAAAGACCATCAATGGGCACGCTGCCCGGGCTGCGGAACGGTGGCAACCCGAGAATCTTGTTGCACTCGGCCCCACCCTTCCATTCCTCCTTGCTCTGGCCGTGTTCGACGGGCACGTCAATCCAGGGAATCAGGCTTCCTGCAAGCGGTACGTTACGGAAATTGGCAGTTGGCAACGTTCCGTTGCGCAAGGTTTCAGCCACAGTCCGGTCAATGTCAAGTATGGCCGAGGCAGGATCTGCCAGAAGCGATTCCACGCCGCGATGCAACGCACCCATCTGCTGCAGGAGTTCGCGCATGTTTTGGGCCCCGGCCCCCGACGCAGCCTGGTAGGTCATGGCGGACACCCACTCCACCCAACCATTGCGGAACAATCCACCCATCGCCATCAACATCAGGCTGACAGTGCAATTACCGCCAACGAAATCACGAATGCCGCGATCTAGCGCCGCATCGATCACAGGCCGGTTGACCGGATCAAGAATGATGATGGCGTGATCCTTCATGCGCAGCTTCGAAGCCGCATCAATCCAGTAGCCCTTCCAACCGGAGGCGCGCAGGGGATCAAAGACCGCACTGGTATAGTCTCCACCCTGGCAGGAAATAATGATATCCATTTGAGCCAAAGCCGTAAGATCGCGCGCATCCAGCAAAGGCTGGGCTCCGTAGCCCACGTCCGGCCCGGCCGCTCCAGCCTGGGAAGTCGTGAAAAAAACGGGGTGAATGAGGTCAAAGTCCCGCTCCTCGATCATCCGCTGCATCAGGACCGAGCCCACCATACCGCGCCAACCCACCATTCCCACTTTCAACATGATTCCGTCACACTCCAGTCATTACTGAGCCCGCAATGCGGCAACGACCGCATCGCCCATTCTAGCCGTGCTGGCCACCGTCTCGCCCGAACGTGCAATATCCGCGGTACGGATGCCCTGCTGCAGCACACTGCGTACTGCCCGATCAACGCGATCAGCCAGTTCCGGTCGTTTCAACGAATAACGGAACATCATCGATACAGACAGGATCTGCGCCAAAGGATTGGCAATGCCCCGACCTGCGATATCCGGCGCGCTTCCGTGGATGGGCTCGAACAAACCCTGTCCAGCCGCGTTGAGCGAAGCCGAAGGCAGCATGCCAATCGAGCCGGTGAGCATGGAAGCCTCATCGGAGAGGATGTCGCCAAACAAATTCCCTGTCACGATCACGTCAAATTGACGCGGATTGCGCACCAACTGCATGGCCGCGTTGTCTACCAGCATGTGCGTCAATTTCACATCGGGATATTGCGGCGCAACTTCCATCATGACGTCACGCCAGAGCTGCGTGGTTTCAAGTACGTTCATCTTGTCTACGGAACACAGTTCTCGGCGGCGTTGCTGTGCAGCCTGAAACCCCCAATGGGCCACACGGCGAATCTCGGATTCGCTGTAAACCATGGTGTTTGTTCCTACGCGCTCGCCTGCCGCATTCACGGTAATACCGCGCGGCTCGCCGAAATAAATGTCCCCTGTGAGCTCGCGCACGATCATGATGTCGAGCCCCGCCACGATTTCAGGTTTGAGGCTGGAGGCTGCGGCAAGTTCTGGAAAAACCTGGGCGGGGCGCAGGTTGGCAAAGAGATCGAGCGCCTTGCGCAAGCGCAACAGTCCTCGCTCTGGACGCATTTCTCGCGGCAGCGTGTCGTACTGCGGCCCCCCAATGGAGCCAAACAGGATGGCCTCGGCATCCTGGCACAGGGCCAACGTAGCAGCCGGCAAGGGGTCCCCCTGACGATCTACGGCCACCCCGCCGATGTCCCCTGTTTCGGTCTCAAGTGACACGCCTTCACTACGAAACACATCAAGGACCTTGAGGGCCTCTGCAACAATTTCAGGGCCAATGCCATCTCCAGGCAATACAGCAATCTTCATGCAGAAACTCCAAAAATCCAGGGTTCACTTTGTGCCCGCCGTGCTTCATAAGCACGGATTTCATCGGCATGCCGAAGGGTCAGGCCAATTTCGTCGAGACCATTGAGCAGGCAGTATTTGCGAAACTCATCTACGGCAAAACCATGCGCCACCCCCTCGGGTGTCGTCACGGTTTGAGCGGCAAGATCCACTATCAGGCGATAGCCCGGCAGGGCTGCCACAGCATGGAATAACTGGTCCACCACGTCTGCCGGCAGCACGATGGGCAATAACCCGCTCTTGAAACAGTTGTTGTAAAAAATGTCCGCAAAGCTGGAAGCAATCACGGCCCGAATGCCGTAGTCATCGAGCGCCCAGGGCGCATGCTCACGACTGGAGCCGCAACCGAAGTTTTCGCGTGCCAGCAGTACCTGCGCGCCTTGATAGCGCTGCTGATTGAGCACGAAGTCAGGGTTGATGAGGCGGCGCGCGTTGTCCTGCCCGGGTTGCCCTTCGTCCAGATAGCGCCAGGCATCGAACAGGTTGGGGCCGAATCCAGTGCGCAGAATGGACTTGAGAAACTGTTTTGGAATGATGGCGTCGGTGTCCACATTGGAGCGATCAATAGGTACCACCAACCCATTCAAGAGCGTGAACTGCTTCATGTCAGGCGTTCCTCAATCTAAAAAAGTCCGAACGTCAACGAAATGCCCGGCCACCGCCGCCGCCGCAGCCATTTGCGGGCTGACGAGGTGCGTCCGGCCACCAGCGCCCTGGCGTCCTTCAAAATTACGGTTGGAAGTCGAGGCACAGCGCTCTCCCGGCGAAAGGCGGTCGTCGTTCATGCCAAGACACATGGAACAGCCCGGATTGCGCCATTCGAATCCTGCCGTCATAAAAATCCTGTCGAGCCCTTCCGCTTCGGCTGCTGCCTTGACCAGCCCCGACCCCGGAACCACCAATGCCAACTTGACGCTGGGGGCCACCTTGCGCCCCTTGAGTACGGCAGCAGCGGCGCGCAGATCTTCAAGGCGCGAGTTGGTGCAGGAACCGATGAACACCTTGTCGATGGCGATATCGCTGATGGCCATGTTGGGCTGCAAGTCCATGTAACGCAGTGCTCGCTCCATACCCTCTCGCCGGGTGGCATCGGGTTCCAGAGCCGGGTCAGGCACCCGGCCATTGACCGCGATAACCATTTCCGGCGAGGTTCCCCAGGTCACCAGCGGCTCGAAGGAGTCGGCATTCAGGGTCACCACCTGATCAAAATGCGCGCCTTCGTCGCTGTGCAGCGTGCGCCAATAGGCCACCGCAGTCTCCCACTGGGAACCTTGAGGCGCATAAGGCCGGCCTTTCAGATAATCCAGCGTAGTGTCATCCACGGCCACCATGCCAGCGCGTGCGCCGGCCTCGATGGCCATGTTGCACAAGGTCATGCGCCCTTCCATGGACAGGCCACGGATGACCGAGCCAGAAAACTCGATGGCATGGCCCGTCCCGCCTGCGGTGCCGATGTGTCCGATGATCGCCAATGCCACATCCTTGGCTGTGACGCCAGGACGCAAAGCACCTTCCACGTTGACCTGCATGGTCTTGGCCTTTCGTGAAAGCAGGGTCTGCGTGGCCATCACATGTTCCACCTCGGAGGTGCCAATCCCCATGGCAAGTGCGGCAAACGCACCATGGGTGCTGGTATGGGAATCGCCACAGACTACGGTCATACCTGGCAGCGTGGCGCCCTGTTCCGGACCGATCACATGCACAATACCCTGGCGGTGATCCCCCATGGGATATTCCGTAATGCCATAGCGGCGGCAATTGTCGTCCAAAGTATCCACCTGCAACCTGGAAACAGGGTCCGCGATGACTTTCTGGTTGGTGGTCGGGGTGTTGTGGTCGGCCGTGGCAAGAATGGAGCCCACGCGCCACAGGTCGCGGCGGGCCAGACGCAACCCCTCAAACGCCTGCGGGCTGGTGACTTCGTGAACAAGGTGTCGATCAATGTAGAGCAAGGCTGTGCCGTCTGATTCTTCACGAACCACATGCGACTGCCAGAGTTT
>JAJZEH010000095.1 GCA_021805725.1 Pseudomonadota bacterium
GCCGAGTAAGTGCGCGTGTTGCCGCCCGTGCCGCCGCTGCTGCCCCCGGTGGAACCAAATGGAGAAGACCCCATGGAACTGCCTGAACTGGTGGACGGCGTGCTCGTCCCGCCCATGCCCCCCCCCATGCTGCCCCCGCTGCCCCCGCTGCTGCCGGACTGCTGTGCGCTTCCTGCCGAGGCCGAGGAACTGAGCGGTTGCGTGTCGGAAGAAGCGTTGCCGCTCGTTTCTCCCGAGATGATGCCACGCAGGGTTTTGGCCAGCTTGACGGCCTCGGCATTTTTAAGAGGGACCACCCAGATGTTGCCGGCCTGGGTGGTGGGCGTATCCAGTTTGGCAATCAGGCTCTTGATCTGATCGCCGCGAATCACGGTGGCAGCCTTGAGCAGGATGCTGTTGGTGCGGGGCTCGGGGATCGCAACGGTGCGGATGAGCGGATCGGCATTGGCCCCCGCGCTGTCGCTCATGCGGTTGATGATGGCAGCGATGTCGATGGCCAGCCCGTACTTGATGGGGATGACGTCCACGTCGCCCGCCACCGGCGCATCGATGGCTGCCACGATGTGGGCAATACGGCGCAGGTTGCCGGAGTAATCGGTAATGACGAGGGTATTGTTGGCGGGATAGGCGGTGATGGTGTTGTTGGGCGCAATCAGGGGGCGCAATACCGGCACGAGGTTGTTGGCGGATTCATATTTCAGCCGAAACACCTGCGTCACGATCTGGTCGCCCACCGGCGCGCTCTCGGTGGCCCCGCCCGCGCCGCTGGCATCCACCGTCACACGCCCGCCCTGCAACTTGGCATCGGCTTCTGGCACCACGCGATAAAAGCCCGGCCCTTCCACCAGGGCGTAGCCTTGCAGTCGCAACGCGGCCGTCAGCGTGGCCAGCGCTTCCGTGCGGTTCAGAGGTTTGTCGCTGGAGAGGCTGATGGTGCCCTTGACCCGCGGGTCCACCAGAATGTTTTTGCCGATGGCCTCCCCCACCGCCTTGATCACGCCTTCGATGTCCGCATCCACGAAGTTGAGGGACACCAGTCCAGGGCTTGCAGCGCCAAGCGGCTCGGGCAGCACCGGAGGGGGCCCCGCAGGGGCCGCCAGCACGGTGTAAGACACGGACAGCCCTGCCAGCAGCGCAGCGCAGACAATCCGGGAGCGTTCTTTCATAAGCATCAACCCTAATAATGCAGGCGTGTAATCCCGCCTTCTCTTTTACCTAAAATACTGAGCAGCCCGATCAACTGGGGTTCCAGTGCGTCGCTTGCAGTGGCCTGCCCGTCAAAGCCCATTCGACCGTTGACGATGGAGCCCTGGCCTGAAAGCATCAGGGGTCCGGACAGCGTTTCGAGGTCCAGCTTGCCGCCCAAGGGGCCCAAGGCAAGTTGCAGCCTGTATTGACCCAGCGGCGCCACGGGAGAGAGGCGCGAGCGCAACTGCTCGGCCTCAACCGTCAAGGTCGCCAAGGAGCGCGGTGCGGTTTCCCGATAACGCCATTCGAAGGTTTCCCAGCGCAGCTTCAACTGGCCCTCCAGGCGCAGGGTGTTGAACGGCGCACCCCATCCCGTCAGGACCTGGGCTGGCAACATCAGTGAACCCGGTACCAACCGGCCGCCCGACCAGCCCAGTGTGCCAGAGATTGCCCCGGACATGGCACTGGCGTCCACCGCCTCCAGGGTAAAATCGAGCCCCGCCACCCCTGGGGATAGGCGCCAGCGCACCCTGCCGGGGAAAATACCCAGGGCGTCCGGCCCGCCCGACAAGACCATTTCGGCCGATCCGCGCCACAGGGTGCCCGTGCTGTTGGTCAACAATAGCTTCTGGTCGGTAGCCTGCGCCACGCGCAGCGCCACCCAGCTGGCCGGCACGTTCAGCAGGGCCACCAGCAAGACCATCAGGACAAAGGCGATGCGCACTGCCTAGTCCCCGCCCCGAAGCACCAGATGGGCATTCACGTCGCCCGGATGGAGCGTGCGTTCCATGTGGCCCTCCACCAGCCTTACCCGCCATTTCCGCCGGGCCAGGTCCAACCAGTCCGCCATTCTACTAAATGGCGCGTCATGCCACTCAAGCGTGATGCGCCCGTCGGGGCGGGTGGCCAGCTTTTGACCGGACAGCCCCATGTCCTGCAAGGATTGCTGTAACGCGGCCTGCAGCTCGGCGCCCACGGGCACGGCAACCGCGGTGCGGCTCTTTGAGGCAGCCAGCTCTGCCGCCATGGCCTGCATGCGCGCCAGTTCGGAGCGCATCTGTGGCAATTCCTGCTGCAATCGAACGATATTCTCCGCGGCAGGCTGCCACAGCAACCCATATCCCATCAGCGCCAGCAACAAGGCGGCCAGGACCGCCAGCACGGCGCGTTCCCGCAGGGTGCGTTCGCGCCAGAGCGGTAGTAAGGCCTGTTGCACGTCGGAAAGTTTCATCGCCCGCCCCCGCTCAAGCGCCACAGTCCTCGGCCTTCGTCATGCAGCATCGGGCTTTTGACCACCGCACCGGGCTTGAAACGCAGATACAGGCTGTCATCGCGATAATCCAGCTGCTGCAGCGTATCGCCCGGTTCGCGGGCCAGCACCGTGGAGAGCCGTGAGGCCAGCACCGAAAAATCACCCGGCAACGCCCCCCCCTGGAGTGCGCGCTGGTTTTCCAGGGCGCGCTTCAATGTCAGCGCGGGCGAGAGATCCTGCGGGGCGTTGGGCAGCGTGTCGCGCACCAGGGCCTGCATGGACTGGGTAATCTGGTGCTTTTGCCAGGCCAGTTTTGCCCAATAGGCGTTGAGCGCCACCAACTGCAGCAGCAGGGCAAGACCCAGCAGTACCAGCGCCGAACGCCAGGGGGACAAGCGTTCCAGCACGCCGCCCAGGGGGGGAGCAAACTCAAACTGGCACAAGTTGACGGCGCCCTCGGCCTCTCCGGAAAGCGCCCAGGCACGCAGCCCCCCGGAAGGATGTGCCGTGGTGCCCGGCGGCAGTTGCGGCAACGCCGGCGGGCCCTCCTGCGCATTCAGGGACAGACCCCAACCCGACTGGGCGGCGCCACGCCAGCTCAGCACGGTGCGCTCCTCCAGCCCCGCATCATTCAACGCCGGACGCATGGGCAGGGTCTCGAGCGACGCCTGCGATTGCAGCAGTTGCGCCGGCACAATCCTGGGCGCGGATCGACCCGCCCCGGAAAACGCCTCATGCACGAAACGCATCCAGGCCAAGTCCACCACGGCCACCGTCATGACGTTGCGCGTGGCATCGCGCGCACCCAGGGCAAAATGGCATTGCTCCACGGATTGAATCAGTGACTCTTCCAGCAGATTGGGCAGGGCTTCGCGCACCCGCTCCCTGGACAGGGTTTCCAGATGGGGCCAGGGAGCTTCCAGCAGCAACACGTCGGGGGCCGCCATCACCAGAACGGTTTGCGCGGCAGGGGGCAGTTCGGACACCGGCGCCAGGCCCTCGCGCACGAGACGGGGCACGCCGCGCCCTGCCGTCAGGACAAAGGGCATGGAACCCAGCGACCAGCGATCGGGGCCCGTTTGCGGCCTGAGCGGCAAGGCCACCCAGCAGGTTAACGCCTCTGAAATTTGTCTATCCTCCTACGCTGACGCCGTCCGGCAATCCGGGCCTCTGCCATAATACCTGCGTTGCGTTACCAGGATGCGCACGCCGCGCCACCAGCGCCTGTTGCGTCACCGTCACCCGACCATGTCGCAGGCGCTCCACCACCCAAAAATATTCCGAACTCACCCCCAGGTTGCGCCCGCTGATCGTCAATCCCTGGGGGGCGCGGGTCCGCACGCGGCTCATCAGGCTGGTGTAATCCGCGTAGAACGCCTGATTGCGATCCGCAATCACCTGCTCGGCGGTGCCCTGCGCCACCCCCAACACGGCTGCCAGGACCACGGCCGGAGCCGTATTGGCATTGACCGCCGTGGGGCGCGGCAGCACCACCGTGTACTGCGCCAGTTGCGCCAGGGCCTCCGGCGTGGCGTCGGGAATCAGGTCCAGCAGATCCTGCGCGCCACGCCAGGGCAGCGGCGCGTCCCCTACGGCCGTCTGTGGCACGCGGCTTTGCAGCAGGCTCTTCGCCACCAGCGGAGCCCCGGCCGGATCCAGCCCAAGATTTTGCAGCAACCTCGCAAAAATCGCGACGGCCTCGGCATTGATCCCCGTGGCGCCAACCCAGCCCCGGTCTCCCAGGGGATTGCTCACGTCCACAAGCGAGGTAAGGTTAAAGCGCGAAGTGGCGTCCACAATGCTGCCCGAAAGCCAGATTTCGGAATCCCCATCGCCCGAAAGGGCCCCCATGCCCCGGCTTTTCAGGAAATCGGACAGGGGGGTCTCCGCAATGGGGATGGCCCACACCTCCCCCAGATGGTCCACCGCATGGGTTTGATACAGGTCTTCGCGCAACACGAGGCGAGCCCAGTCCAGGGCCCCTGTGCCAATCCACTGGGCCTCATCTCGCAACCGCTGGTTTTCCAGGGTGCGCACCCGCAAATGTTCACGCCAGAGCAAGCCGCTCACCAGGGTCGTGGCCAGGGTCACCACCAGCATCGCCGCCAGCAGGGCCGCTCCGCGCTGTTTGTCCATTTTCATCAGTCCTGCCCCGTAAGGCAGATTTTGCGCAGCGGCGCCGCAGCATCGGGCAGGCCCACGGTCAGTTCAACACCCATCAGCAAGGCGTTGCCGAAGGCCTTGGGCTTTATCCACTGCGCTGCCATTTGCGCGCTGTTGCCAGTCCAGTCCCCCGCCTCCATGAAGCCGCGCCCCGCCAGCCCCTCGCTGCGATTCATCAGCACCACGGGCGAGACTGCATACAGGGTATCGAGATCCCCGTTCTCCTCCAGGGTTTGCCAGCTTTGCAGCAATTCGGCGCGGCCCGCGATGGGCGGGGATTCCAGTCGTTCAATCGCGGTCCCGCGGGCACGGTAGGTGACAAGCACCAGGTGGTGCACCCCTGTGCCGTCGATACGACTGCGAATCAGGTCCACCCGGTTGGTGTCGAAGTGCAGCGGCAAGCCCGCCACCCAGCGATCGGGCGAACCGAGGTCGCGGCAATCGCTCTCCCACTGGGAAAACAGGGTGCGGACCCCGTCGAATTGCTCGCCGCGCACCTGCAGGGCCTCGCGCGTGCGCACCATGGCATCCAGCGCGCGCCAGGACAGCACCGACATCACGGCCATCAACAGCAATGCCACCATCACCTCGATCAGGGTGAAACCGCGCGATTTAGAGGACATAGGCGGGCCCGTTCACCACCAGCGTCACCGCCGAGGCCAACACCTGATCGTCTTCCTCGCCCATCACGCTCACTTCCACCCGCCGGAAAACCGGGTTGGGTGTTTCGGCCACCCGCTCGACGCAACGCAAGGCGTAGGGCCCCTGGGGACAATCGAAGCGATGCTCGCCGATATCCGGCCAAAACCTGCGCAAGCGCAACTCCGCCAGGGCATTGTCGGCACTCCATTGGGCGGCAAGACGCGGCGCCAGGTCTTCACTGGCCCGGGTGACCACTCCCAGGGCGCGCATGCCAGCAGCCAGTGCCAGCCCCGTAATGAACAGGGCCACCAGCACTTCGATCAGGGTAAAACCGCGGAATGGCGTTTTCATGGTTTGGCCCGTGCAACGCCGTAGTGGCCGAGGCCGTCGGTGACCAGCAGCACCTCTTCCGAACCGCGCTGCAGGCGCAGTCCCTTGAAGTCGTCGATCTCCTCAACGCCAATCCAGTACTGGATCATTTCGGAGGGGTTTGCCTCTGCGCCGAACCCAAAGACCGCGCGATCGAGCGGGGGGTTGAATTGCCCGGCGGGCAACTGGTCGTCGGGGACCGCCACCCAGCCCTCCGAACCGGCTTCAAAAAAACGCCAGCCCTGCCGGTCCAGTTTCAACAGCACGGGTTGTCCCGTAAGGCGGGCCTCGTCCCTGGCAAGATTGAGCACCGCAGCAAGGCGCTCGGCCTCCCTCCCCAGCGATTGCTGCGAGGGGGGCCGAAACGACAGCGTCACCACGCTCAGGGCAATGCCCACAATCAACAGCACCACCATCAATTCGATCAGGGTGAAGCCGGCGTCAGGGACTCCAGTTGCCGATGTCCGCGTCATTGCCTTCGCCGCCGGGTTGTCCGTCGGCACCCATGCTCCAGACGTCGATTTCGCCGTGCTGGCCGGGATTAGCGTATTGATAGGGCTTGCCCCAGGGATCCTTGGGCAGGGTGTCGAGGCATGCCTTCCAGTTGGTGGGGGCGGGCTCGGAAACGGGTTGGGTGATGAGGGCCGCCAAACCCTGTTCCGTGGTGGGGTAGCGTCCGTTGTCCAGGCGGTAGAGCTTCAGGGCCTGCACAATGGTGGCCACATCCTGCCGTGCCGCAATGCGGCGGGCCTCATCGGGCCGGTTCATGACGCGTGGAATCACCAACGCGGCCAGAATGCCGATGATGACCATCACCACCATGATTTCGATCAGGGTGAACCCCTGTTGCGGGGCCTGGCTGGAACGGGGTTTGAAAGCATTCATGATGGCCAGATGCTACCGGAACTATGTTTCATTTTCCACCTGACGCTGGAGGTTCCTGAAAAAATTCAGTATCGTAGCGGCATCATGGCCACCTTGCGCTTTCACCAATCCACGCTCCTGTTGCCCCAAGCGGCCCGCTGGGGGGCTCTCTTGCTGCTGGCCAGCCTGACCGGACTGTGGTCCATGCGCCTTTTTGCCCCCACGCCATTACCCGCGCCCGTGGCCCCGCTTTCCAGCAGCACTGAGCCTGACAGCGCAGCCTGGCGCGGCCTTTTTACCGGAGCCGGGGCCGGTAGCGGCCCGGTGCTGTTGCGGGGCGTCATCGTGGCTCCGCCCGAGGACAGTGTGGCCGTACTCTCGGTCAACGGCGGGCCCGCACGCGCGCACAAGATCGGCAGCGAAATCGCGCCGGGCATTCGATTGACCGAAGTAAATGCCCAATCCGTCATCCTGGAGCGCAACGGGGTGCGCGAAACCCTGACGCTCGCCCCTCGTCCCACCGCAAAAATTGCACCGCCATCCTCGCATTGACCTGCTGCGCGGGGCTGCCGTCCTGATGATGGTGGCGTATCACGGCTGCTATGACCTCACCTACTTTGGTTATGCCCAATTCAGGATGCTGGAGGATCCCCGCTGGATCCTCTGGCGCAGTTTCATCGTGGGCAGCTTCGTCTTTCTGGCAGGGGTAAGCCTTGGCCTGTCCCGCACGGGTTCACAGCGCGGCGCGCTCACCCGGCTGCTGCAACTCTCGGGCTGCGCGCTCCTGGTGAGCGCCGCCACGGCCGTTCTGTTTGGCCCGCGCTGGATCTATTTCGGGGTGCTGCATTTCTTTGTGGTGGCCACCCTCCTGACCCGTCCCCTGCTGCGCCACACCACGTTTCTGGGCAGCGCGGGGCTTGCCATTTTCGTGCTGGGCTGGACGATGGGGTGGGACGCCATGAACCCGCGCTGGTTCAACTGGGTGGGGCTTGCCGCGCAAAAACCGCAAACCGAGGATTACGCCCCGCTCATCCCGTGGCTGGGCCTGCTGTGGCTTGGGGTCTGGGCCGAACAGCGGTTTCCCCGGCTCGCAGGCCCCGCGGCCAGCCGCACCGCAGCGTCCCCGGCGCACACGCTGGCACTGCAACGCGCCGGGCAGTTTCTGGGGCGGCACAGCCTCCTGGTTTACATGGTGCACCAGCCCCTGCTGTTCGGGCTGCTGTACCTGACCCGCTGAGCCCGCTTCCCCAATAAAAAAGTCCCCTCTCACAGAGGGGACAAGAAAAACACCCAGGGGGTTGGGCGTTAGTCGTTGGTGCCGCCCGTATTCAGGCGGATCACCGTAGCCGTCATGGTGCTGTCGCTGAGCGTCCCCATCACCTCCACACTCTGCCCCACCCAGGCGGATCCGACACCGCCCAGGGCAGGGTCCACATAAGTGGTGGACGACCAGTTGACCGTAAGCACCTTGTCCTCGTTGCGCAGCGTCAGGGTATTGCCGCCTGCGGACAGGATGGTGCCGTGGAAATCCGAAACCGACCCACTGGGAGGCGCCGTCACGGCAGTACAGGTGACGAGGTTTGCTGCCACGGGCTGGCCCGGAGCCGGCACCGACCCCGTCACGGTGACGGACACCGTGTTGAGCGAGCCCAAGCCGGTGCAGGATGGATAGGTGCCGGGCTGCGCCGTCACCGAGGTGCCCTGCAGGATGAAGGAGATCACGCCCCCGGCACTCCAGTTGACGCCGTTGGTGGTGCCCAGCACCTGAATGGTTTGCGGCGTGACCACTGAGGCCACGGCGTTCTCTTCATCCACCGTGGTCTGCGACAGCGTCCCGGCGCTGATTTGCCCGGAAAGCTTGACGTAGTCGCCATCGCCCACCCGGGTACCCGCCGGCAGGGTAACCACCGTGCCCTGCACCGTGGCCGTATTGGTGGACGCACTGTAGTTGCTGATGAGTCCGCTCAACTGCGCCTTCTGGCTGGTGGTACCAGCTGTGGCCGCAAGGCTGGCGGAACTGATGGTGGCGGCCTGAAGCGGCGCGTAGCCGCCTCCCCAGGTATTCCAGGTGGCCCGATTGATCCAGGCGGAGACGCTCTGCCCGACCTTGATGCCCGTCGGCAGGGTGCCCTGCAGCACGGTGCCACCGGCGGCAGCATTGAGCATGACCTGATTGGACGCGGGCATGGCACCCACCACGCCCCCCATCAGGATGTTGCTGGACAATGGCGTGGCGGACAGCACTTCCACGCGCGAGGCCACCAGCACATAGGCATTTTGGGCGACATCCCAGGACCAGGCGCCATGGACTTCCACTTCGTTACCCAGGGCAAGCTGCGGCGTCAGGGTCGAACCGGCATTGTTGGCGCCGGCAAGCACGGTCGTGACACCCAGCGGCGTATGCGTGGCGTTGGATACGATGCGAATCCACTGGCCGCAGACCTCTGCCCACCAGTCGCCCGTCGCGTCCTGCGTGGCGGCCAGGGTAACTGGACCGGACAGGCTGGGGATGATGGTGGCCGTGATGACTGAAGTGCCCGTGCTGTCAATGCTGGCCTGCACGCGCTGGCCCAGTTTGAGCAAGGCATTTTGCGGAATGCCCTGGCTGTCGTCCTGTTCGATGGTGGCTGTGGTCGTGGCGTATTCCTTGCCGTCAATGAACACACTGCCAAAACCCAGAACCAGGCCCTGCACCAACCCGGTGCCACCCGAGCCCACGCCGGAGAGCATCAGGGCCGCACCCCCGCCCCCGCAGGATGAAAGCAAGGTGCCGCCTCCCAGCAAGCAGAGGGCTGTCAGAAATTTTCTGGTGTTGCGCGCAGACAGGATTTTTATCATTCGGTTGGACCTTTCATATGAATTCAACGATTCATTTACCTGAAACACTACGCGGTTTGCGCGGCTTCTTTTTGGGAACCTGGGGCACGCGGGGCTCTGCGGGTTCGGAATAACAGAACATCCCCACGCGGATGCGCTGATCGCCGCCCGCCGGCTCGTCCTTTTCACTCAACGGCAGCGCAGCGCGCACCATGGCATTGAGTACCTGCATCCACAAGGCACCGGCCAGGTACTCCAGCTGCTGCACCGAATCAGTGGAGAGCCCATCGGCAAACACGCTCTGCTCAAGGAATTTCTTGTTGCCCGGCCCCGAGAGGTTATGCACGCCGGCGGCCAGATGGTCCGCCGTGCTACCTGCCAGGAGATTGCCCGCTTCCGTCATCTGCTGGTCGGGCACAAAGGCGTTGCGGCACAGGCGGATGAAGTCGCCCTCCTGCTCGGCCATGCCCAGACGAACCAGTTCGTTGAGCACCGCGCGCGGATGCACGTCGCTCGAGACCTGGCGCGAGAGGATCTCGAAAGATTTGGCGGAACCGGACATGGGCAATTCATCCGGCCAGCCACTGGCCAGCCAGCGCGTCATGACCTGGGAGGGTACGGTGGGCCGACCCAGCGAATCACGGGTGATTTCGGAAGTCTTTTTGGGCGCCTGTGCCAGCGCCGTGACCATGGCTTTCACGTCCTTGCGGTGCAGGCCGGAGAGCATGCTGATGGCGGAATCCGTCTGCTTGGCGTTCAGGCGCTCCAACTCTGCAGCCGCCTGCTCCAGAAAGGTCTGCTTGATGGCCACCGAAAATTCCGGATGGCGCACCCCCGAGCGCAGCAGCCACAACACCAAGGGCTGCATGACCACAAGGGCCTGCTGGAGCACCTGATCAGGGTCTAGACGTGATTTTTTTTCATCCATGGGGAGATAATATGGGATTTTTTCCCATAAGTCAAGTATAATCGGTCCTGAGGTCGGGTTTGAGGGAGCGCAACCGGCCCGGCAAAGCAACCTCCAACTAATTGATTTGATAAGTATAACCGATTAACCCTGGCGTGATGGCCAGCCTGACGAGAATCCTGAAGCACCTGATTTTTGAATCACCGAGTACGACACCACTTTAATTTAAGGAGAATTTGCAATGAAACTGACTACACAAGCTCTGCATCTCAAGCGCACCGCCCTGCTACTGGCGGCTTCATTATCCCCCCTGTTTGCCGCCGCCGCAGTACAACCTGCATCGCCGGCAACCCCCCTGGTCCTGGCAGCACTGGATGTGCCGCCGGCCGTGGCCCACCAGAGTGCCCTGCAAGCCAGCCTTGCCAGCACCCTGCGTGCCAGCGTGGACGAAGTGGCCCTGCAGGCTTCGCTGATCCGCTCGGCGCATGCCCAACTCAACCTGGACCTTGCAGCCGGCAATACGCGCGCCGCCAAGGCCACCCAGGCCAAGCTGGACGGCTACCAGGCTGCCTTCATGAAGGCGCAGCAGAACGTGCGTGCCCACTTGCTGCAACTGCAAAGCAATCAGGGCAGGACACAAACCCGCATGAACTGAAGCACCAGGGCCAGCGCAAGCTGGCCCTGTTTTTTGTCCCCGCGATCCGTGGGCGCCTGGAAAAAATCAGTGGCTGAAAGCCGCTTGTAGATCGCGCTGGCCGCTTACGCCGTCTTGCAGCAACAGCATCAGCAGAATGCGCGCTTTCTGGGGGGAGAGATCATCGGCCATCACGGCACCGGCATCCACCAGGGTTTTACCGCCGCCTTCAAAGCCGTAATTGGGCAACACGCGCCCGTTGGGCACGCGGCTGGCAATCACCACGGGAATGTTTTTCGATAGCGCATATTTGACGGCGCCAAACATGGGGATGTTCATGTTGCCCCAACCCAGCGCCTGCACCACGATGCCCCTGGCCCCACTGTCCACCGCTGCGCGCAGCAGGCGGCCATCAGCCCCGCCATACATGGCGACAATTTCAACATCCGGCATGCTCTCCGCCTTCACCGGCACAAACTGCCGACGCAGGGGGGAGCGCGCAAACACCACGCGGTCATTGTCCACCACGCCGATGAAGCCGTAGTCGCCAGACTTGAAGGTCTCCACGCTGGAAGTGTGGGTTTTGGTGACTTCACGCGCCGCATTGATCTGGCCGTTCATGGCAAGCATTACGCCCTTGCCGCGAGCCGCAGGATCCACCGCGATGCGCACGGCATTGAGGAGGTTATGCGGGCCGTCGAAATCCGACTCCGAGGCGTTGCGCTGCGCGCCGATCAATACCACCGGCTTGTCCGACTTGACGGTAAGGTCCAGCCAGTAGGCGGTTTCCTCCAGGGTGTCGGTACCGTGCGAGACGATGACGCCCACCACTTCAGGGCGCGCCAGAGCGTCCTGCACCGCCTTGGTCAGCTGCACCCAGCGCACCGGGTCCATATAATCGGATGGCACATTGGACACATTGTTCACTTCCACGCGGGCGTACTTGCTGACCCCCGGCACGGTGGCGAGCAGGTCATCCCCCGAGATGGCCGGAACCGGTGCGTTTTTGACGGGGTCGATCTTCATGGCAATGGTGCCACCAGTGGCGATCAGCACCACCACGGGTTGTGCTGCTTCAACCATGGTCGTTGCAGCCAGCATGAGGATGCCAGCCATCAGGAATTTTAAAAGGCGCATTGTGCTCACTCCTTGTCGTAATGTCGAGGCCGCCGACGCTGCCTTCTAGCCGCGGTCGAGTTCGGGGCGGGCAGGCAGACCAGCGTTGTTGGAGGCTGTAAAAGCAGTAAGAAAACAAGCTTTGTAATGAATCTGAATTGCATAAGCTTTGAAATTATAGGCCAATCCGGAAAAAGACCCAAGCCGGATCCGTCCTTGATAAATCCTCCTACCCGGCATAACCTGACCAGTGCCCATGAAAAAATCACGCCACACCCTGCCCCCGCTGGACCCCGCGCAACTGTACAAGCCGTGTGACCCTGCGCTGCTTGCCTTTGAAACCACCGCCGAACTGGAGGACCTGGCCGAAATCTTCGGGCAACATCGCGCCGTGGAGGCGCTGCGATTTGGCGTGGCCATCCGTAACGACGGCTACAACGTCTTTCTGATGGGCCCGGCTGGCGTGGGCCGCTATTCGCTGGCCATGAAAGAGCTTCAGGCCAAGGCCGCCGCAGAACCCCCTCCGCCCGACTGGTGCTACGTCAACAATTTCAAGCAACCCCACAAACCCCGGGCCCTCAGCTTGCCCACCGGGCGCGGCACGCAATTCCAGCGGCACATGCGCGACTTCGTGGCGGAACTGCGCAGCGTCGTCCCGGCCGCCTTCGAAAGCGAGGAGTACCACAATCGCGTCGAGGCCCTGAACGGGGAATTCAAGCAGCGCCAGGAGCAGGCGCTCGAAGCCTTCAGCCAGGGCGCGCGCGCGCAGGGGATTGCACTCATCCAGACACCGGCAGGCTTTACCCTCGCCCCACTGAAGGACGACAAGCTGGTCGAGCCCGATGAATTCGACAAGCTTTCCGAGGAAGAAAAGGAACGGATCCGGACCCTCATCGAGCAAATCGAAGACCAGCTGCAAAAAGTCCTGCACCAGTTTCCGCGCTGGCGGCGCGAGCGTCACGCCAAGCTGCGCGACTTCAACCGGGATACCATCGCGCTCTCCGTGGGTCATCTGATCGACGAACTGCGCACCCAATACGCCGACCTGCCCGGCGTGATCACCTTTCTCGACGAGGCCCTGGGCGACATCATCGAAAACGCGGGCGAGTGGGGTGAGGCGGATGCCACCGAGTCGCCGCTGGAACGCTACCAGGTCAACCTGCTGGACGACTACAGCGCGGCGAGCGGATTGCCCGTGGTCTTTGAAAACCATCCCACCTACCAGAACCTGCTGGGGCGCATCGAACACGTGGCGCACATGGGCACGCTGGTCACCAATTTCAGCCTGATCAAGCCGGGGGCGCTGCACCATGCCAACGGGGGCACGCTCATCCTCGATGCGGGCAAGCTGCTCACCCAACCTTATGCCTGGGAGGGTTTGAAGCGCGCGCTCCTGTCGCGCGAAATCCGCATCGAATCCCTGGGAGAAATCTTTGGGCTGGTCAACACGCTCTCCCTGCAGCCGCAACCCATCCCGCTCAACGTCAAGGTGGTGCTGTTCGGCGAGCGGCTGTTCTACTACCTGCTCTACCAGTACGACCCGGATTTTGCCGACCTGTTCAAGGTGGCGGCGGACATGGAAGAAGAAGTGGTGCGCAGCCCGGAAAACAGCCAGTTGTATGCGCGCATGATCGCCACCATGGTGCGTTCGCAGGCCCTGCGCCCCTTCGACCGGGCTGCGGTGGCGCGCCTCATCGAACACAGCGCGCGCCTTTCTGGGGATGCCGCCATGCTGCACACCCATGTGCGCAGCCTGCGGGACCTCCTGGTGGAGGCAGACCATTTTGCCCAGGAGGCCGGATGCGCAGTGGTGGCCGTGGCCGACGTGAACGGCGCCATCAGCGCAAGAATCCACCGTGCCGACCGACTGCATCGCTCGCAGCGCAAGGACATCCTGGACGGCACGGTGCTGATCGATACGACGGGCCTGCACGTGGGGCAGGTCAACGGGCTGGCCGCCATCACGCTGGGCAGCCACCTGTTTGCACAACCGGTGCGCATTACCGCCACCACGAGGTTGGGCGATGGCAACGTCATCGACATCGAGCGCGAGGTGGAGCTGGGCGGCGCGATCCATTCCAAGGGGGTGCTGATCCTCTCCTCCTTCCTGGCCATGCGCTACTCCCACAGCGCGCCCCTGTCGCTCAATGCCAGCCTCGTCTTCGAGCAATCCTACGGCGGGGTGGAAGGGGACAGCGCGTCGCTGGCCGAACTGTGCGCCCTGCTCTCCGCCCTCTCCGGCATCCCCGTCATCCAGGGACTGGCCGTCACGGGATCGGTCAACCAGTATGGGCAGGTGCAGGCCGTGGGGGCGGTCAACGAAAAAATCGAGGGCTACTTTGACGTGTGCCAGGCTCGCGGATTGACGGGACACCAGGGCGTGTTGCTGCCCGAATCCAACGTGCGGCATCTGATGTTGCGCGAGGACGTGGTGGCTGCGGTGCGCGCCGGGCAGTTTCAGGTGTATGCCGTGAAGGACGTGGATGAGGCCATCGAACTGTTGACCGGCGTCCCCGCCGGGGCGCCGGACGCCGAGGGCAGGGTGCCGCCTGATTCCATCAACGACCGGGTGGCCCGACAGATGATTGAACTGTCGTTGATGCGCAAGGCTTACGGCAGCGCCGTGCAAAAAACCCGCGCCGTGCGCAAAAAACCCGTGTGCCGCAAGCCGCCTGCGTCATCGCGTTAGCGCTGGGTAGCGGCCACCGCCTTTTTGGCGAGTTTTTCGTTGAAGCGCACCATGTCGATCACCATGCGCTCATGAGTGGCGGTGCCGATGGTGTCCATGCCGTCGGTGGCGGTGACCTTGAACTCGATGCGCCGCCCGTCCACAAAGGTGACTTCGGCATGGGCCGTGGCCGTCATGCCCACCGGCGTCGCCGCAAGGTGGATGACGTCCACGCGCGTGCCCACCGCACTTTCATTGGGGTCAAGGTAGGGTTTGATGGCATTGAGGGCCGCATTCTCCATGAGCATGACCATCACCGGCGTGGAGAACACGGCGGGCAGCATGGCGTCCTTGAAACGATTGGCCAGATGCCTTTCGGTGACGAGGAGGGAAAACGAGCCCTGGGCTCCGACGGGAATGGGTTGCATGAAACGGTCTCCGAAAGTATGCATCGCGCGTTGGGATGCCCTGATTTTACTGCATAACGCCGGTGGAATTCATTTCTGCGCGGCCAGGGCCGCACTCAAATAGGCCAGCACATCGTCGAGCGTCACGAGCCGCGCGTAGTCCGTCTCGGGAATGTCCACGCGCAACTTCTCGTGCAACCCCAACAGGAAATTGAGCCAGTCCATGGAATCGAGGTCCACCTGATTGCGCAGGGGGCGGTCGCCGCGCAGCGCGTCGACCTCGATTTCGGGGGCGATGCCCCGCAGGGTATCCAGCACCAGGGTGCGCAGTTGGGCATCGTTCATGCGTCCAGTTCCTCCGGGTGTTGCAGCGCCTCGCGCAGGGCCATGAGAAAGAGCGCGCCGCGATGGC
>JAJZEH010000057.1 GCA_021805725.1 Pseudomonadota bacterium
TGTCGTTTCGATCCCCCACGCAGCACCCCTTGGGGCGCGAAGCCGAGCGCCTGGCAGCCGTCCTCAATCTGGCCCGGGATGAAGCACAACTCAGTGGGCAACCCGTGATGCTCAAGCTCGATCGGTTGGGCTGGCGTTTTTTTCAGTCGGGCCCAACGGGTTGGACGGCGTTACCGGACGACGTATTGCCGCCTGGACAATTCAATCCACCGCTTGATCGCGTGGTGTTTGGCGCCGGCGACAGTACGGGTGATTCCCAGATGGTTCAATACTGGATTGGCATCGAAGAAATGGATGACTTCAAGGGCATGATGCTGCGACGCGGAGCCCAGGAAGCGCAACTGGTGACCGATGGTCTGGGTCATTATCGCGTTGGCATGAACAGCCCATGAAAATGTCTTCCCGAGGGTTTACCCTGATTGAAGTGCTGGTGGCCTTGTTCATCACGGGGCTGGCGCTGGCTGCCGGCATGCGTGCCCTGGGCGTGGTGACACGCGCCAGCGAAGACCTGGCGCCGCGGCTTGCCGCTCAATGGAGTGCTGACAATGCCCTGGCGGAGTTGCGTCTGCGTCGGCTCTGGCCCGATCTGGGTGAGTACCGTTTTGCCTGTCCCCAGGGCCCCTACGCCCTGCGCTGCGTCGAGCGGGTGGCCGATACGCCCAACCCGGTGTTTCGCCGTGTGGAAGTGAGTGTGATGGGGGAAGCAGATGACCAGGTGTTGGCCACGGCAGTGACGCTGGTGGTGAATGGACCCGCCTATGTCCTCTGACGCGCGCGGCTTTACCCTGATGGAAGTGATGGTGGCGCTGTTGTTGATGGCGGTGATGTCGGTGCTGTCCTGGCGTGCACTCGATTCCATGGTGCGCACGCGTGAAGCATTGCAAGTGCGCGGCCAGCAATTCGACGGGGTGCGTACCCTGTTTGCCCAGTGGGAGAGTGACTGCCGCGACCTCGGCCCGCCTGATCGCTGGGTGGCAGGCCTGCCGTTGCATTTCGACACCAACCGCGTGGATTTGATTCGCAGTCGCATGGATGGCACGGGAGTGCACCATCTGGTGCTTGTCACCTACCGCGCACGCGGGACCGCCATCGAACGTCTGGAATCGCCACCCATAGAGGGCCGTGCCGAATTGCTGCAAAGCTGGCAGAGCCTCCAGCAGAACGGAGACCTGGATACCCTGTACGCGGTTTCGCCCGTGGCCTTGATCCATCGTAGTGCGGGGTTGGCGGGGCGCGGCTTCATGGAATTCGGGGAGTGGAGCGACAGCAGTGCGCAAATGGCAGAGCAATGGTTGAAACCCCGGGCCTTTGGCAACGCCTTGTTGATGGGCATTGAACTGACCGTGGTGATGCCCGATGCGCCGGCCCCCCTGCGCAAGGTCTGTTTGACGGGGCAGGACTGATGGGGCGGAACACACAACGCGGGGCGGCCTTGCTGGCGGCGATGCTGGTGGTGACCCTGGCCACCACGCTGGTGAGCGGCCTGCTCTGGCGCGAACATCTGCGGGTGCGCACCCTGGAAAACCAGCGCCTGCGCGATGAGGCCGGATGGGTAGGCACGGGGGCCCTGGACTGGGCGCGCCTCGTGTTGCGCGAAGACCTTTACCAAACCCGTTCGGTGGACCATCTGGGTGAGGTATGGGCTATCCCCATTGCCGAAACGCCCATGTCCGATTTCCTGAAAAGTCAGGGCATCGTGTCGGGTGCTACGGATGCCGACTCCGAGATCTGGCTGGCTGGGGACATCGTGGATGCCACCTCGCGCTTTAATCTCACTTCGCTCGTGGAAGTGAATAATCCCCTGGGAGACCGGGGCTGGGTAACCGCCACCGGGATCAATACCGAAGCCGTCGCGATTTTTGCGAGGTTGTTGCAAAATCTCGGACTAGACCCGGCGGGGGCGCCGTTGGTGGCAAAACGCATGCTGCAAAGCAGGGTGCCCCAAACCGCAGAAGGAGACGCGCCACTGCCCATTGGCAGCGCACTCGATCTTCTGGACCTGATTCCCGATGCCACGCCAGACGCCCTGGCACAATTGGCGCAGTACACGGTGGTGCTGCCCCGCCCCACACCGGTCAACGCCAACACGGCGTCAGCGGTTGTTCTGGCCGCGGTGCTGGGGGTGGACCAGGGAACGGCCGAGCAGGTGATTGCCGAGCGCAACCAGGCCTTTTTTATGGATAACATGACCCTGACAAGCCGGGTGCACACGCGCGCACCGCAGGGATTGACCATCGGCTCGCGCAATCTGGGCGTCAGTTCGGAATATTTTTGGGTGGTGGCGCGCTTGCGCCACGGCCGGGTGTCGGTCACGCAGCAGGCGCTGGTGGCGCGGCGTGCGCATCCGGGTAATGCAACGCAGGTATTATGGCAGAAGCCTGGCTTGCCGGACGGCGTCAGCGTAGGAGGATAGACAAATTTCTGAGGTGTTAACCTGCTGGGTGGCCCTGCCGCTCAAGCCGCAATCAGGCCCGGATCGTTGGTCATTGGGCAATATGCCCTTTGTCCTGACGGCAGGGCGTGATGTGCCTCGTCTTGTGCGCGAGGGCCAGGCCCCCCTGGGTGAATTGCCTCCTGCAGCACACACGGTGCTGGTAATGGCATCCCCCGACGTGCTATTGCTGGAGGCGCCCTGGCCCCATCTGGAAACGCTGTCCAGCGACCGCATGCGTGAAGCCCTGCCCAACCTCCTGGAAGAATCCCTGATCCAGCCCGTGGAACAGTGTCATTTTGCCCTGGGTGCGCGTGATGCTGCGCGCAACGTCATGACGGTGGCCGTGGTGGATCTCGCCTGGATGCGCTTTGTGCATGAGGCGTTTTCCGGGGCAGGGCGAACCGCGCTCAGGGTGGTGCCGGCACAGCTGCTGCAACCGCAGGGGGCGCTCGAAACCCAGATGCTGCGTCCGGCCTTGAACGATATGGGGCTGGAGGAGCGCACGGTGCTGAGCTGGCGCAGCGCGGCCCAGTCGGGTTGGGGTTTGTCCCTGAATGCGCTGAATGCGCTGAATGCGCAGGAGAGTCTGCCAGCGCTGCCGCAACTGCCCCAGGGCATCACGGCGCATCCTTCGGGGGGGCTGCGCGCCTGGGCGCTCTCCGGCGAAGCCGGGGGTGCCGTCAACTTATGTCAGTTTGAATTTGCGCCGCCCCTGGGTGGTCTGCTGGAGCACCTGCGCCCCTGGCGGTCGGCCCTGGTATTGCTGGGGTTGGCGCTGCTGTTGCAGCTGCTGGCAGTCAACGCCTACTGGGCCAAACTGGTCTGGCAGAAACGCCAGATCACCCAGGCCATGCAGGCCTTGGTGCGCGACACGCTGCCCAACGCGCCACAGGACCTCCCTCCGGCGCTGGCCCTGAAGCGCGCTCTGGAAAACCAGCGCGCCGGACAGGGAGGCGCGTTGCCCGGCGATTTTTCAGTGCTGGCCTCGCGGCTTGCTGCCCTGCTGGCCAATGAGCCGGGCGATACGTTGCAACAGCTGGAGTATCGTGACGACAGTTTCTATCTCCGTTTCAAGCCCGGGGCGGCGGTGAAAAGTCCGATGCTGCATGACGAGGGGCGTGGGGTATGGCGCCTCAACGGGGGGGGGCGATGAAACTTTCTGGCGCGCAACAGGTTTTGCTACTGCTCTGGCGCGGACGCAGCCTGCGCGAGCGCGCCGTGCTGGCGGCCCTGGCGGCCTTGCTGCTGGTGCTGGCAGGATATGGGCTGCTGTGGCAGCCTGCTGCAACCAACAGCGCCAGGTTGCAGCAGGAGTTGCCGCAGATGCGCACTGATCTGGCGCACATGCAGGCCATGGCGGCAGAACTGGCCGCTTCACGCAGTCGGACTGCGACGGTCGTGCCCGTGGGCGCCGGGCTGCAGGCTGCGTTGCAGCAGTCCTTGCAGGACCAGGGGTTGTCCGCTCAAAAACTATCCATACGGGCGGATGGGCGCATCATGCTGGAGTGGCATGACGCGCCCTTCAGCAGCATGGCGGACTGGCTGGACCAGGCCCGGCAGAAATGGCGGGTGAGAGTGGTGGAAGGCCATGTGGAGCGCACCCTCCATCCGGGTGACGTGAATGCCCGTCTGGTATTGCGGGGCGGAGATTAGCGGTGCGCAGACCAGTCGTCCTCGAGACGTTGCTCTTTGTCCTGGTGCTGGTGCTGGTGGCCCTGATGAACGTGCCAGCCAGCTGGGTGGCGTTGCGCGTGGCGCAGACCACTGGCCAGAAGCTGTTGCTGACCAATAGTACCGGCACCCTGTGGCGCGGCTCGGCCGAAATGGCGCTGTCGGCAGGGCCGGATGCTCTGGGGGTTTTCCCCGGGCGGGTGAGCTGGCGCCTGGCACCAAGCCTCAAAGGGCTTAACTTTACGCTGGAGGCCATGGACGCCACTGCCATGAGTGGGTCAATCTCTGGCACACTGGGCTGGTCAGGCGGCCATCTGACGCCGGGAGCGTTGACCTTGCCAGCCCAGGTTTTGACGGGATGGGGGGCACCGTTCAACACCCTGCGCCTGGAAGGGCAGTTGAAGTTGCGCTGGGAGCCCCTGGACTGGAGTTACCGGAATGCCGCGCCGCGCTCCCTGGCGTCTTTGACGGTAGAGGCTGAGCAGATGCGTTCGCGCCTGTCTCCCGTGGCACCGCTTGGCCAGTACAGGCTGCACCTGGCCTGGGGACCTTTGGGGGGCAAGCTGGATCTCGAAACGCTATCCGGCCCCCTGATGTTGTCTGGCCAGGGGGCCCTCGCCAATGGGCGACTGGGCTTTGATGGGCAGGCTACCGCAAGCGACGCACTGGAACCGCAACTGATTGGGTTGCTCAGTATTTTAGGTAAAAGGGAAGGCGCGATCACGCGCCTGCACTATTAGGGTCAATAGTTATGAAAGAGTTCTCCCGGATCGTTTGCGCTGCGCTGCTGGCAGGGCTGACCGTGTCCCACACCGTGCTGGCGGCTCCTCCGGGGCCCTCGCCGACGCCGCCAGTGCCGCTCGGTGCGGCAAGGCCCGGGTTGGTCTCCCTCAACTTCGTGGATGCGGACATCGAGGGTGTGATCAAGGCTGTGGGCGAGGCTATAGGCAAAAACATCCTGGTGGATCCGCGGGTCAAGGGCACCATCAGCCTCACCAGCGACAAACCCCTGAACCACACGGAAGCCCTGGCCACCCTGACGGCGGCCTTGCGGTTGCAGGGCTATGCCTTGGTGGAAGGGCCGGGCTTTTACCGCGTGGTCCCTGAAGCCGACGCCAAGCTGCAGGGCGGGCGCGTAACCGTGGATGCCAGTGGCGCGGGCGGCTCCACCGAAAGTGCGCCGGTGGGCGACCAGATCATCACGCAGGTGTTCAGGCTGAAGTATGAATCAGCCAACAACCTCGTGCCGGTATTGCGCCCCCTGATTGCACCCAACAACACCATCACGGCCTATCCTGCCAACAATACCCTCGTCATCACCGATTACTCCGGCAACCTGCGGCGCATTGCCCACATCGTGGCCGCCATCGATGCACCGGTGATGGGCGACGTAGACGTCATTCCCATCAAGCATGGGCTGGCCATTGACATTGCCGCCATCATCAATCGCATGAGCGACAGTGCAGGCGCCAATGCCGATCCGCTCATTCGCACCGTGGCCATCCCCGAGCCCCGCACCAACAGCATCCTGCTCAAGGCCGCCACCGTCACGCGCGCCGACCAGATCAAAAGCCTGATTGACAAACTGGATACGCCCACCACCCAGGCCGGCAACATATGGGTGGTGCCTCTTAAAAATGCTGAGGCCGTCAAGCTGGCCAAGACCCTGCGCGGCATCGTTTCGGGTGAAACCAGCAGCAATGCCTCAAGTGACACACAACCGCTCAATACCTCGGCTTCAGGTGGCGGCGCTTCGTCGTCCGGAAGCAGCGGAAGCAGCAGCTCTGGCAGCAGCATGGGCAGTTCCAGTTCCTCCTCTGCCGGCTCTGGCAGTTCTGGCGCGGCTTCTCCTTTCGGTTCCGCAAGCGGCAGCAGCGGCGGCACGGGCGGCAACACGCGCACCTACTCGGCAGGAGGGTCGGGTGGCAGCATCCCGGCGGGTATGATCCAGGCGGATGCCACCACCAATTCCATCATCATCACGGCCAACGAGCAGGTGTATCGCAACCTGCGCGCCGTGATCGACCGACTGGACGCGCGCCGGGCCCAGATCTATGTGGAATCCATGATCGTGGAAGTGTCCAGCAACAAGGCCGATGAGTTTGGCGTTCAATTGCAGGGATTGCTGGGCGGAGGGGCCACCCAGACTTTTGCTGGCACCAACTTCAATGCCGGCACAGCGGGTAGCAACATCGTAGCCTTAAGCCCGCAGGCAGGCAGCCTGCTCAACCTGGGTGCTGCCGCCAACATCGCCACGGCCGGCGTGGTGCCCTCGGCAGGCACCAACATCGCCGTGCTGCATAGCTTCAACGGCGTCATGGGGCTGTCGGCGCTGGCGCGCGCGGTCAGCAGCATCTCGGGGGTGAACGTGCTGTCCACACCCAACCTGCTGACGCTGGATAACGAAGAAGCCAACATCGTCATCGCCGAGAACATCCCCCTCGTGGCGGGTCAGTACGCCCAGACGGGCGTGACCGGCACCATCAATCCTTTTACCACTGTGGATCGCAAGGATGTGGGCCTGACGCTGCGCATCAAGCCGCAGATCTCGGAAGGCGGACTGGTGCGATTGCAGATCTACCAGGAATCTTCAGCGGTGGACGCGGCCACGATCAACAATGTGTACGGTCCCAGTTATACCAAACGCTCCCTGGAATCCAACGTGCTGGTGGAAGACGGACAGGTGGTGGCGCTAGGCGGACTGTTGTCCGATAACTACTCCGACAGCATGGAAAAAACGCCGTTTCTGGGCGACCTTCCGTTCATCGGCGCCCTGTTCCGTTACGAAACCAAGACTCGGGTCAAAACCAACCTGATGGTGTTTCTGCGACCCTATGTGGTGCGTACCACCGAGCAGAGCGACGCGCTCACCAATGATCGGTATGGGCTGATGAAGGAAATGCGTGACGACTATCAACCCAACGTGCGCGTGCTCTCCAATGAATCCCTGACCCCGCTACCCTCCGCGCTGGGTGGCGGCGCGCCTTTCGTGACCCCGGGGTCTACCAGCGTCGAACCCACCGCGTCGCCACTGCCGGGCGGACCAACGCCCAGGAAACCTTGAGGCCGGGCATGGACGCCTCGCAATCCGGTCTTTCCACCATGGCGGCGCGCCTGCTGCCCTTTGCCTTTGCCCGTGACGGTCGGGTGTTGGTGGTGGCGCAGCATGCACAGGCCACCGAAGTGTGGACCTGCGATGACACCCGTGCCGAAGCGCTGGCCGAAGTGGGGCGCGTGTACGGTCCCTTGCGCATTCGCCATCAGGACAGTGAAGAATGGCAGGCCGCCCTGGCGCGTGCCTATGCGCAATACGAAGGCGGGGCGGCGCAGGTGGTGGGCGAAGCCGAAGAAGAAATCGACCTGTCGCGCCTGATGCAGGATCTGCCTGCCGTGGAAGACTTGCTGGAATCGCGCGACGATGCCCCCATCATTCGCATGATCAATGCGCTACTCACCCAGGCCGCGCGCGAAGGCGCCTCCGACATCCATATCGAGCCCGCCGAGCTGGCCTCGGTGGTACGCTTTCGCGTGGATGGCACGTTGCGTGACGTGGTACGTCCCAAAAAGGCCCTGCATGCGGCACTGATTTCCCGCATCAAGATCATGGCGCAACTCGACATTGCCGAAAAGCGCATGCCGCAGGATGGCCGCATCGCACTGCGCGTGGCCGGGCGCCCGGTGGATGTGCGGGTGTCCACGCTGCCTACGGGTTATGGCGAGCGGGCCGTGCTGCGCTTGCTGGACAAGGAGGCGGGTCGGCTGGATCTGGCGCGGCTGGGCATGGCCGACGACACCCTCATTCGTTTTGACGGCCTCACGCGCCGTCCCCACGGCATCATCCTCGTCACGGGGCCCACCGGTAGCGGCAAGACCACCACGCTGTACGCGGCGCTCTCGCGGCTTGATACGCAGACCACCAACGTCATGACGGTGGAAGACCCCATCGAGTATCACCTGGATGGCATCGGCCAGACCCAGGTCAACCCGCGCATCGACCTGACTTTTGCCAAGGCCCTGCGCGCCATCCTGCGCCAGGATCCTGACGTCATCATGATCGGCGAGATCCGCGATGCCGACACCGCCCAGATTGCGGTGCAGGCCAGCCTTACGGGGCACCTGGTGCTGGCCACCCTGCACACCAACGATGCAGTGAGTGCGGTCAATCGCCTCATCGACATGGGGATCGAACCCTTTCTTCTGGCCAGCTCCCTGCTGGGGGTGTTGAGCCAGCGACTGGTGCGGCGCTGCTGCCCCGTGTGCGGTGGGCCATCGAAGGCGGCCGGTTGTACGGCTTGCAGCCAGACCGGGTATCAGGGGCGCAGCGGCGTCTACGAATTGCTGGAAGTGGACGAGGGCCTGCGCGCGCTTATCCATCAGCGTGCCTCAGAAGCGCAGTTGCGCGACTGGGCCTTGCAGCACGGCATGCGCACCTTGCGACAGGACGGTGAACGCTGGTTGGCTACGGGCGTCACCACCCTCGAGGAATTGCTGCGCGTGACGGGTGACGCCTAGCGATGCCGGTCTACCGGTTTGAAGCCCTGGACCAGGGCGGCCGCTCCGAGTCTGGCATTGTGGAAGCGGATTCGCTGCGCCAGGCGCGCACCCTGCTGCGCGCGCGCGGTTTGATTCCCTTCTCCCTCGCCACTGCCAAGGAATCTGCGGCACGCCGGGGGCGCGCCTGGCTGGTGCGCCGGTTGTCCAGCGGCGATCGGGTGACGGTGATCCGGCAGTTGGCAAGCCTGCTCAACGCGGGCATTCCCCTGGACGAAGCCCTGGCTGCGGCAGCCTCGGAAGCGGAACGACCCATCGTGCGCGAACGCATGCTGGAATTACGGTCCGAAGTGCTGGGTGGCAGCTCGCTGGCCACTGCATTGTCGTTTCATCCCCGGGATTTTCCTCCTATCTATCAGGCCCTGGTAGCGGCGGGCGAGCAGAGCGGCCGGCTGGGCTGGGTGCTGGAGCGCCTGGCGGATTACGCGGAAGCGCGCGATGCGCTGCGCCAGAAAGTGTGGATGGCCATGGCCTATCCCGCCATCGTGACGCTGGTAGCGCTGGGGATCGTGATCTTTCTCATGACCACCGTGGTGCCGCAGGTGGTGGCCGTATTCACCAGCAACCATCAAACCCTGCCATTGTTGACCCGCATCATGATCACGCTCTCCGACCTGATCCGGCACTGGGGTTGGGCGCTGGCACTGTTGGTTGTGGCAGGCGCGTGGCTGGCGCGCCGGACGCTGGCCCAACCGCGGGTGCGCCTGGCATGGGACGAGCGCCTGCTGCGCTGGCCCGTCATTGGCAAGTCCGTGCGGGGCTACAATACCGAACGCTTTGCCAGCACGCTCTCCATTCTCGTGGGGGGCGGGGTGCCCATCCTGCCCGCACTGCAGGGGGCGGCCGATGCGCTGGCCAATACGGCGCTGCGGCGCGACGTGATGGACGCCATCACGCGCGTACGTGAAGGGTCGAGCCTGGCCCGGGCGTTGGGCGTGCATCGCCGTTTCCCCCCCATCCTGCTGCAACTGATCCATTCCGGCGAGAGCACCGGGCGTCTTCCGGACATGCTGGAGCGCGCGGCACGCGGTGAGGCCAGCACCCTGGAACGGCGCATCCTGCTGCTCACCACCCTGCTCGAACCGGCATTGATTCTGGTGATGGGGGCGATGGTGGCGCTCATCGTGGTAGCCGTGTTGCTGCCCATCATCGAAATCAACCAGATGGTGCGCTGAAGGCATCAAGTTTACGAAGCAGTGCGGGTTCAGGCAAAATGCAACGCTTGTCTCGCGACTTACAGTCAAGGAAAGTCATGTTGAAGCGTCAATGGAGTGGAATGGTAGCTGCCGCCCTGGCAGCACTGGTGATTTCGGGTTGCGGTGGTGGCGGTGGCAGTGGCGGCAGCTCGGCGCCAGCCCCTGTGTTGCAAAGCGCGGTACCCGGCGATGGCCAGGTTACCCTGACCTGGAGCAGCCCCCCCAATGGCGGACTGTACTACTGGGTTTGGTGGATCCAGTCCACTCTGGGCGTCACCATCGGTCCTTCCGGCAATGCCGTGGGTGCCCAGGTGAACGCCAATTCCCCCTTTGTGATGAGCAGTCTCCTCAATGGGCTGCCCTACAGCTTCGCCATCAATAGCCATGTGGGTGATCCCAATAGCCCTGGAGGCCCACAATCCAACAGCTTGCCCGCCACGCCCCGTTTTGCAGGCAGCACCTGGGCACCCTGCACGGCCTCGGGCGGCGCATGTCCCACCGGTGCCCCCACGCTGTATGGCGTGTCCTTTGGCGACAATGCGGGCCTGCTGGGGCCGGACAATGGCAGCTTGCGCAATTACCTGGCGGTGGGGGCGGGCCCCAATATGTTCATCAGCACTGACTCCATGAAATGGACGGCCTTGCCTCCGCAACCCGCCTGCACACCACCGTCCGGGGGCTCATTGCGCACCACGGATTATGGCTGGGGCACTTATGTGGTGGCGGGTGACAACGGCACCCTGTGTTTCAGCGGCCTGACGATCGTCAATCCCACCGCGGTTGGTTTGGCCTACGCGGGGCCACCCACCTTTACGCCAGCGGATGCCAAGTGGTACCCAGCCACCACCATGCCGTCCAACCTCGGCAACGTCAATTTTTATGCGGTGACGACCAACCAGAACGGATGGGCGGCCCTCATGGGCGCACATGTGGTGGTGGGGTCCAAAGCCACAATCCTGTGGAGTGGTGACGGGCAGAACTGGGCGTATACCTTGGGCAGTAGCATCCCCACCAACGACCTGTATGGGGTCACCTTCAATTTCTGTGCCTTGCCGTTCTGGTCATGGGTTGCGGTGGGCTCCAACGGCACCATCATTGCCACACCCGATCCCAACGGGGCCACCAGCTGGACCAATGCGGGCATCAAGACCACCACCACCGAGAACCTGCATGGGGTAGCGTGTACCATGAATTCCGTGCCTTCCACGGTGCCAGGCTACCCGTCACTGTATTTCCTTCCCCTGTGGGTCGCTGCGGGTGACGGAGGTGCGTTGCAGACCAGCATCGACGGCATGAACTGGTCTACGCCCAGCAACTTCACCATTGACAACGTGCCGGTGACGCATTTTCCGGTGGGGATCAAGGCGCTGAACTTTGGCACCCAGTTTGTGGCTGTGGGGGATTCAGGCTCTGTCTTCACCAGCATCGATGGCGCCACCTGGACAAGCCAGGCCTCCAATGCGGGCAACAACACCCTCTACGCCATCACCCAACCGCAGGGCAGTACCATCCCCAATGGCTTCATGGGGGCGGTGCCCTACGGTTATACCGCGGTGGGCACCAACGGGATTACGATTTTCGGGCGCTAACGCGTCGCAGCAGAGCCTGGGTGACGTCCTGAGTGGTGGCCTTGCCGCCCAGATCCCGGGTGCGGATGCCATCGGTGATAAGGATGTCGTGAATGGCCTGGCGGATTGCTTTGCCCTGTTCCGGGCGACCGATATGATCCAGCATCATGGCTGAGGCAGAGAGCAGGGCCAGGGGGTTGGCAATGCCCTGGCCCGCAATGTCCGGGGCCGAGCCATGCACTGCTTCAAAAATGGCCGCGCCCTCACCGATGTTGGCGCCCGGCGCCAGACCCAACCCGCCTACCAGCCCGGCAATTTCATCCGAGAGGATGTCGCCAAAAAGATTGGTGGTCAGAATCACGTCAAACTGGCCGGGGTCGAGCACCAGTTGCATGGCGCAGGCATCCACGATGCGCTCGTCGATGGTCAGGCGGTCGGCGTATTCCTTGCCTACTTCCAGCGCCGTTTCCAGGAAGATGCCTGTGAGCGCCTTGAGAATATTGGCCTTGTGCACGATGGTGACTTTTTTGCGGCCATTCCTGACGGCATATTCGAAGGCGTAGCGGGCAATGCGCCGGCTGCCGGCGCGCGTATTCACCCCTGAGGAAATGGCGGCTCCGTGGGGGTCATTGTCGATGGGAATGTAGTGATCGAAGCCCACATAGAGCCCTTCCAGGTTTTCGCGCACCAACACGATGTCCACGCCCTCATAGCGCCCGCCGGGAATCAGGGTCTGGGCCGGGCGGACGTTGGCGTAGAGTTTGAATTCTTCACGCAGGCGCACGTTGATGGAGCGAAACCCGCCGCCCACGGGGGTGGTCAGGGGCCCCTTGAGGGCAAGACCCGTGCGCCGGATGCTGGCCAGGGTGGCTTCAGGCAACGGGTCGAGGGATTCAGCCACGGCAGCCATGCCGGCCTTCTGCACATCCCAGGCCAGCGGGGCGCCGACGGCCTCCAGCACGGCGACCACGGATTTGACGATTTCGGGACCGATTCCGTCACCGGGAATCAGCGTTGCGGGAATGGCGTCCTGATAGGCGCTGCTCATGAATGGACCCTCTTGGATTGAACAAAAACGCGCGTGCCGACGGGCGACTGCGGTGCACCCGAGAGGATACGCCTTGTGGCGCGGCTTGCCAAAAAAAGCTTGCACTCTTCCAATAATCAGGTATAGTGGCGGGCTATTGCAGTGCAACATGCATTGCTTGAGTTGTCTCTGACCTTCTTGATTCGATTCGTCGAATATCCTGCTCGCCGGTTAGTGACATTGCGCCGGCGGCTTATCATCCCGCTGAAATCATTATCTGCCAGTCGATGGCCTTTCCTGGTCGACGCTGTGCCGTGTGTGCGCTTTTGCCCATTGATTTTTACTGGAAAACACCACTAGACATGACAAACGAACTTCGCTTCGATCAGCTGCAATTGGATCCCCGCATCGTCACCGCCGTGACCGAGGCGGGCTACGTCACTGCCACGCCCGTCCAGGCCCAGGCTATTCCCGCCTTGCTCTCGGGCGCCGACCTCATGGTCTCGTCGCGCACGGGCTCGGGAAAAACCGCAGCCTTCATGCTGCCTGCCCTACACCGCATCGCTACCCAGCCCAGCACCGGCCGCGGCCCGCGCATGCTGGTTTTAAGCCCCACGCGCGAACTGGCCAACCAGATTACCGAGGCTACCAAGAAATATGGTCGCCATCTCAAACAGGTGCGTACGGTCTCGATTCTGGGCGGCATGCCCTATCCCGTGCAGAACCGCATGCTCGCCAAACCCTACGACATCCTGGTGGCAACGCCCGGACGCCTGATCGACCAGATGGAACATGGCCGCATCGACCTGTCGCAGCTCGAGATGCTGGTGCTGGACGAAGCCGATCGCATGCTCGACATGGGTTTCATCGAGGACGTGGAGCGCATCGCTGCCGCAACCCCGGCCACGCGCCAGACCCTGCTGTTCTCGGCCACCATGGACAAGGAAATCGTGCGCTTGTCGCGCGACCTGCTGCGTGACCCCGTGCGCATCGAAGCCACCAACATCAAGGAATCGCACGAGAACATCGACCAGCGCTTGCATTATGTGGACGACATGGCGCACAAAAACCGCCTGCTGGCCCATCTGCTCACCGACGTGGACCTCAACCAGGCCATCATCT
The DNA here is from genome assembly GCA_021805725.1 of Pseudomonadota bacterium. Next base: position 13,570 of record JAJZEH010000057.1, read on the forward strand.
TTACTGCAACGAAGCGCGATGCCGATGTTCTGGCCAGCGACTTGAGTGGCATGGGCCATGCTGCTGCAGCCCTGCACGGCGACATGCATCAGGGCGCACGCAACCGCACCCTGGAAGGCTTGCGTCGCGGTCGTTTTCGTGTGCTGGTGGCCACCGATGTGGCGGCGCGCGGCATCGACGTGCCCGGCATCTCGCACGTCATCAACTACGACCTGCCCAAAATGGCCGAAGACTATGTGCACCGCATCGGCCGCACGGGTCGCGCCGGCAACAAGGGCATTGCCATTTCCCTGGCCAGCGGGCGCGATGCCCTGCATTTGCAGCGCATTGAGCGTTTTACCGGAAAGCCCATCCAGGTCCATACCATTGAGGGCTTTGAACCCAAGCGGCCTTTCCGCCCCAGTCGTCCCGCGCCAAAGGGTGGCAACCGGCATGGCAAACCCCAGGGAGCAGGAGGGGCGCGCCCCGCAGGCGTGGGCGCTCGTCCCCGCACCAATGCTGCAGCTCCTTGGGCCAAAGTCGACAAATCGTTTCAATCGCGCAAACGCATGGGTGGTTGAAGCAGGGGGTTTTTGGTAGGCTCCATTGATGGCCCTCCACACACAACCCAATGCCAGTAAGCCAGCATCCCGATGGTTGATCGGGTTGCTGGCTTTTGCATTAATGGTCACGCTGTTCAATCTGGGCCGCCTGCCCCTGTTCGACGAAGACGAGGGTGAGTACGCCGAAGTGGCCGTAGAGATGGCCCATAGCGGCGACTTCATTACGCCCACGCTCAACGGGCAGCCCTTCTTTGAAAAACCGATTCTGGCCTTCTGGCTTCAGGCGCCCCTAGTGCAGGTGTTTGGGGTGCATGCCTGGGTGTTTCGACTGCCCTCTGCCGTGGCCTGCCTGCTCTGGGTGGCGTTGCTGGTCCGCTTTGGAAAGCGCTACTTCGATCGTGAAACCGGTTGGCTGGCAGGCCTGTTCTGCGCCACTGCGCTGGGCGTCGTGGTGTCGGGAGAGGCGGCAGCCATGGACGGCGTGTTGAGCCTGCTCATCGCGGCAGCGGGGTTCGACATTTACCGGGTGTGGGCATCGGATGACCGCCACGCGCGCTGGCGGGTTTTTTTGTGGATGGCCCTGGGCTTTCTCGCCAAGGGCCCCATCGCCATCGCGGTACCGTTGCTGCTCAGTTTCATTTTCTATGCCACCCAGGGCAGTCTGGGGCGCTGGTGGCGTGCGGCTTTCAACCCCTTGGGGTGGGTGGTATTCCTGGCCGTTGCAAGCCCCTGGTATCTGCTTCAGTACCATTTGATGGGCCAGCCCTTCGTGGACTATTTCCTCTATCGCGAAAACCTGGGGCGCCTCACCGGCTCGCTGCAAGGCCATGGCGGCAGCCTGTTCTACTACATTCCGGTGCTGGTGTTGATCGTGCTGCCCCACACCAGCCTGTTGCTGCGTGCTGGTCGTGAAAGCCTGCGCCATCGCAGCGACGCCCTGACGCTATTTCTGATGCTGTGGTTTGCCGTGGTGTTCGGCCTCTTTACGCTGGCCAGCACCAAGCTTCCCCATTACCTGTTGATCGGCCTGACGCCGCTGTTCCTGTTGATGGCGCGCCATCGCGAGCGCCTGCGCTCGCCCGAGCTGACCCTGTTGCCGCTCATCCTGATGGGGGCGCTTGCCTTGGGGCTTCCGGCATGGGTAGCCCGAGCCGGGGAACGCAACAAAAGCCCCTACATCCACGAAATGCTGGCCCGCGCACCGGAGGTT
>JAJZEH010000074.1 GCA_021805725.1 Pseudomonadota bacterium
CCCGGCGTTACAGGCCGCCTTGCACAACCTGCTGGGTCAGGCTGCCATCGCCAATGCCAAGCTGGCCTACCACCAGTACCGGCAAATGGTGGATGGCGCGCGCTGGCGCGCGCTGGCAAAAAAAGGAGCGCAATCGCAACGTCTGCTGTGGGCCAGTACTGGTACCAAAAACCCGGCCTATAGCGACATCCTCTATGTGAAAGCCCTGATCGGCCCGGACACGGTGAATACGGTTCCGCCTGCCACGCTGCAGGCTTTTGCCGACCATGGCGTGGCGCATGCCACGCTGGAGGAAGGCCTGGAACAGGCGCGCGCAACCGAATCCAGCCTGCGAGACCTTGGCATTTCCATGGAAGAGGTCACCCGCAAACTTCTGACGGAAGGCGTGGTCCTGTTTGCCGACGCCTATGCCAAGCTTCTGAATGCCATCATGAGCCACACCCAACCATGAAAAATGATCCGAAGTCCATCGAGTTCCATTATGAAAAGCTGGGGTGCGACGCGACGACGCTGCGGCATTCGCTTTCCAACCGCCTGACCTACACCGTCGGCAAAGACCCGATCACGGCAACCGAACGGGACTGGTTCCAGGCGGTGTCTTACATGATCAGGGATCGTCTGGCCGAACGCTGGATGGAAACCATGCGCGGTTATTATCGTGACGACGCCAAACGCATCTACTATTTTTCACTGGAATTCCTTGTAGGACGCATGCTGGTCAACAGCCTCTCCAATCTTGGCTTTTATGACGAATGTCAAAAGCTGATGGACGAGTTGGGCCTGGATCTGGATGCGCTGCGCGAAGTCGAGCAAGACGCCGCCCTGGGCAATGGTGGCCTTGGAAGACTGGCAGCCTGTTTTCTTGATTCCATGGCGACATTGGGACTGCATGGCTATGGCTATGGCATCAGGTACGAATATGGCATGTTCAATCAAAGAATCATGAATGGAGAACAGGTCGAGCATCCGGACAACTGGCTGCGCTACGGCAATCCATGGGAGTTTTCCAGGCCCGAGGTGATCTACCCGGTAAAATTCTTTGGCAAGGTCATGGAATATAACGACGACGCTGGGCACAATCGCCATCACTGGGTGGATACCGAGGAAGTGATGGCCATGGCCTTTGACACGCCCGTTCCCGGATATGGCAACGACGTGGTCAACAATCTGCGTCTATGGACGGCCAAGGCCACCCGTGACTTTGAACTGCGCTATTTCAACGAGGGAAACTACATCAAGGCGGTAGAGGACAAGAACGAATCGGAAAACCTTTCCAAGGTACTCTACCCGGATGACACCACCCTGATGGGACGAGAACTGCGTCTCAAACAGCAGTTCTTTTTTGTCAGTGCATCGCTGCAGGACATCCTGCACCGCTTTGGCAGATATCACACGGACTTTGACACCCTACCGGACAAGGTGGCCATCCAGCTCAACGACACCCACCCCTCCGTGGCCATTCCCGAGCTGATGCGCCTTTTAATGGATGTTCATCATGTGCCGTGGGATAAGGCATGGGGCATCACTCAGCGCGTTTTTTCGTACACCAATCACACCCTGATGCCCGAGGCCCTGGAAACCTGGCCGGTCAGCCTGTTTGAACGGATTCTGCCGCGCCATATGCAGATTATTTACGAAATCAACGCACGCTTCCTGAAAGATGTCATGCATCAAAACCCCGGCGATGGCGACATTCTGCGGCGCATGTCCATTATCAACGAAGATGGGCAACGCCACTTGCGCATGGCCCATCTTGCTATCGTGGGCAGCCATAAGGTCAATGGTGTGTCCCAGATCCACACCGAATTGATGAAACGTTCCATATTCCATGATTTTGACCGGTACTTTCCGGGCAGGATCATCAATATCACCAACGGTGTGACGCCTCGCCTATGGTTAAAACAGGCCAACCCCCATTTGTCCGCCCTGATTTCTTCCAGGATAGGCGAGGACTGGGTGAGCGATCTCAATCAACTACGCCGGCTTGTCCCCCTGGCCGAGGACGCAGGGTTTCGAAGCGGGTTCATGGCGGCCAAACTTGCCAACAAAGAAAGACTGGCGAATCTCATTCAAGACCGGCTTGGGCTTGCGGTGGATCCGGATTCGTTGTTTGACGTTCAGATCAAGCGCATCCATGAATACAAGCGTCAATTGCTCAATGTGCTGCACATCGTGACACGCTACAACAGGATTCGCCATGGATTGGGTGAACTCACGCCACGGACCATGATTTTTGGCGGCAAGGCTGCCCCCGGGTACGTCATGGCCAAACGCATCATCCGGCTCATCAATGATGTCGCCGACATCGTCAATAACGATCCTGCCGTCAATCATCTTCTCAAAGTAGCGTTCATTCCGAATTACGATGTTTCCACCGCACTCGACATCATTCCGGCCGCAGATCTCTCCGAGCAGATCTCCACTGCAGGAACCGAAGCCTCGGGCACCGGAAACATGAAGCTTGCCATGAATGGCGCGTTGACGATCGGCACCCTGGATGGTGCCAACATCGAAATTCTGGAAGCTGTGGGTGAAGACAACATGTTCATTTTCGGCCTTGATGCCGGTCAGGTGGAACAATGTCGCCACGATTACAATCCCATGGAGTTTTACCACGCCAACGCCGAGCTAAAAACAACCCTGGACATGATTTCATCCGGATTCTTCTCTCCGGAAGAACATCATCGCTATCAACCCCTGGTACACAGCCTGCTGCATCAGGGCGATCCGTACTTCATCCTGGCTGATTACGCATCGTATATCAGCACCCAGGAAAGCGTGGACCGGCATTACCGCGATCGTGATTCCTGGGCACGCAAGGCTATCCTCAACGTGGCCCACATGGGCAATTTTTCGAGCGATCGAACGATCATGCAATATGCAGAAAAGATCTGGCAGTTGAAAAGACAATGATGACGCAACCCCGCACATCCTGCCTCATTGGCGTAGGATGGGGTCCTTTCCGCACAGGGTTTCACTTTTGAACGAACGCAGTCTTTTCGAAAATGCCCTCGCGCACCATGCGGCGGGTCGACACGAAGAGGCAGAATCGGCATACCGTCACATTCTGGCCCTGGACCCACAACACCTCGATGCGCAGCATCATCTGGGCATTCTGCTCCATCAAATGGGACTGTCTCAGGACGGGATAGCACTGATTCTGCGCGGACTGGAGGCGCAGCCCGGGCATGCTGCGCGCTACAACGACCTGGGCAACGTTCTGACCCAGACAGGAGACCTGGTCCATGCGGCATCCGCATTCAGGATGTCGTTGGACTGCAACGACGCTGACGCCAACGTCTGGAATAACCTGGGATCGGTGTGGCATCGCCAGAACAACGTTGCCGAAGCCGAGTCTGCCTACCGCCAGGCGCTGCAACTCGCCGCCGATTTCGTGCCTGCACTGAGCAATCTGGCACGCCTGTTGGCTGAAACCGGACGCGACGAGGAATCGTCACTGTTGTCCTGCAGGGCCTTCGTGCAACCGCCGCTTACTGAAAAATCCCCGAAGCAGTTGGGTATTGCCTACTATCGCCTGGGACGCCTTACTGAAGCCGCCGACTGTTACCGTGCATGGCTACGGGCCGAGCCTGGGCACCCCGTAGCGCTGCATTATCTTGCGGCCTGCTCCCGGGAACAGATTCCTGCACGGGCGTCTGACGATTTCATTACGACCGTGTTTGACGACATGGCCGACGCTTTTGACGAGAAACTTGTGGGCAGCCTGGATTACCGGGGGCCAGAGATCATCGCAAGCCTGCTGGAGAGACATCTTGAACCGCACCGGGCACTGGACGTTCTGGACGGTGGCTGCGGCACGGGCCTGTGTGCTGCGGTGCTGGCGCCTTACGCACGCCGCATCACGGGGGTGGACCTTTCCGCCGCCATGCTGGCCAAAGCGCGCGAACGAGCGCGCTACACCGAATTGGTGGAAATGGAGCTGACCTCGTATTTACGCGAAAACCAAAACACTTTCGATCTCATCGTCCTGGCCGACATCCTGATTTACTTTGGCGACCTGAGCGAGGTGCTCTGGGCTGCGAAACGGGCGTTGCGCGCCAACGGCTGGCTTGCCTTCACCGTGGAATGTTCGACGCATGTCGAGGGACATGCACCCTATCGCCTTGACGCCAGCGGACGTTTCAGTCACAACACGGATTACGTCAGGCAGGCCCTTGAGTCAGCAAACCTGACTGCGCTGGAGCTTCAGGAAGTGGCCTTGCGCAATGAGTTTTGCAAGCCGGTGCAAGGCATGGCGGTACTGTCGCGCTGCTGAGCAAACTCTCCCTCCAGGCAACCTTACGACGGGGTAACCCGACGCGAATGCACTATCACACCCAACAGCGCAATCGCACTGAATGCAGCCCCGGCATAAAACGTTTGCGCCGCCCCGAACCTGTCCCACAGGAAACCCGCGATGAGACTGGCCATCAGCATGGCTACCCCGCTGATGAGGTTGAAAAAGCCATAGGCCGTACCGCGCAGGTCGGCTGGCGCCGTATCGGCCACCATGGCGGCCAGCAGTCCCTGGGTGATGCCCATGTGCAACCCCCACAGCAAAATGCCGCCCAACACCACCCGCCAGTGATCGTCGTGAGCCAGGGTCAGATCCGCCGCAAACAATACCACCAAACCCAACATGAGCAATCGGCTACGACTCATGCGATCCGAGAGATGGCCAAAGGGATAGGCTGACAACGCATAGACAAGATTCATAGCCACGATGACCAGAGGCACCAGAGCAAAGGGAACCCCGCCTTGCTGGATGCGCAGGACGAGAAATGCCTCGCTGAATCGCGCCAGGGTAAAGAGCGCCCCAATGCCCACCACCCACCAATAGGCGGCATCCAGACGCTTGAGGTTTGCGCGTTGCAGGGGGTTGCTGTGCGCCTCACCGCGTGGATGTGGCGGCTCATGCAGGCCGAAGAAGAGCAGCGCCACGGCCAACAGTCCGGGGATGACGGCAATCCAGAATACGGCACGAAAATCATCGGACCACAACAACATCAGCCCGGCTGCCAGCAACGGTCCGACAAAGGCACCCACGGTATCCAGGGATTGGCGCAAACCGAAGGCCGCCCCGCGCAATTGTGGGGGCGTGATGTCGGCCACCAGGGCATCCCGCGGCGCGCCACGCACCCCCTTGCCAATGCGATCCAGCACGCGCGCTGCCAGCACCACGCCGGCGCTGGAGGCCATGGCAAATACCGGTTTGGTCAATGCACCCAGCGCATAGCCCAACAGGGCGAGTTCCTTGCGTTTGCCGATGGCATCACTCAGTACCCCGGAGAATATCTTGACGATCAGCGCTGTGGATTCGGCCACGCCCTCGATCAGGCCCACCGTCATGGCGCTGGCCCCCAAACTGGACACCATGAACAATGGCAAGAGGCTGTGAATCATCTCCGAAGAGATGTCCATCGTCATGCTGACAAAACCCAGAACCCATACCCCAGCAGGAATCCGGCTCAGGTTGGAACCTCTTTTTATGATACCCATACGAAAAATGGCTTCCTGAAAAATTGTTGACCGTGAACCGCCCGCCTAGCGCCGTGCTGATTGGGCCAGCGCTTCGCGTCGCCTCATTTCTGCGGCCATTTTCTGAAGTTGTTCTTCCACTTCATGGTGGACGAAACTGGCGCCAAAGAATCGTCCCAGCAAAGAGTCTGGAACAATCTCTGCATGGTAGCGCAGTTGTACCGCTTGTTCATTGAAAACCAGATGGGCCTCGCTATCCATGCGCTTCAGGGTGCCCGACAGGTTGCGCGCCAGAATTTGTTTCATCGGTTCCAGGCGAACTTCCCGTTCTGATTCAAAGGGAAAAGAGAGAAAACCATACTTCGCCACACCCTTCTGCCGAATCAGCCAGAGGTTTCCGTGGCGCGACAGCACTTCGCTTGAGGTGAGGTTTCCCAGAATCGAGGTCATATGATCAAAGTCGGTTAATACCTCCCAGGCTGTTTCGAGGGACACCGCCACAATCAGGGTTGCATCAACGGTGATGGTCTCGCCCAGCTGGGTGGCATTCACGGTCACTACGGTTTCGGGTATGCGGGTGGCCTGGCCGATGCTGGCCATCAGCAGTACCATGACCAGGAACATGCGCCACAACCCCTTACCTACCACGATTGGTGGAAGCCGGAATGATGTGGGTCAATGAAAGCGGCGTCTGGCTGGAGGTGCTGGAAAAATTGTCCAGGGGACCCCAAAACACACAGCCGATGCAGCCAAAGCCATAGGTATTTGCCGTCGAGATGGCGTTGGCTGGCGGCGTTGACGTCAAGGGAAGGGATGAATTGCAGGCAATGGGCACACCCGACGCGATATCGGCACCGCATCCGTTGGGGCTTGCCACCCCCTGCGTTGCCGGATTGGCAAATTGCACACAACCACTCACCTGGCCCAACGCACAGCCCGGCAAGTTTCTGTCTGCCATGAAAATGACATGGGCCGGGGTTTCACCCACGATGAGGCTGTCGTAAATGGAATCGTAACCCATGCCCTTCGTGGCAAACGGCGTGGACATGGGTCCTTGCGTGGTCAGATACCCGGCCGTCAACAACGTGGGGGCCAGCAAGGCCTTTGTATAGTTGTCCACCAGCGTGAGCTGGGTTTGAATCCTGTCACGATCCAGGATGGGATCAAGGCCAGTGGCCTTGCCCGTACTGGAGAGCATGGCGCAGACAGCAGTGGTCCATGGCGTGATGTTGACGACGGTGGTGGCCGATGCAAAGATGACGTCCTTGCAGGAAACCAGGGTGCCAGAACCCACGGCAACCAAAACCACCGGGGCCGTCAGACCCGAGCCATCAAAGGTATAGGTGCCATCAGCTGCCGTGATCGTCGACCGGGATACCCCGGCCGTATCCCTGAGGGTCACCGTGGCACCCGCCATCGGCACACCTTGTGCCACAGATCCTGTAACCTGCGTTCCCGTGGGCACCACTGCGACCATCGAACCCCCCCCTCCACCGCCGCAGGCTACCAGCCCCAGGGATGCCGCCAGCATCATCGTGAAACGGAAGCTTCTTGGGATACTGCACATGAGCGATCAACCTTAAGCGATCGATGAATACTGAAAATACAATACGATTTGCTTGACATTGTAGCCCCTTTTTTCGCCAACGCGTCACGCGATGCCAGTCGAGACCGAACTCGTGATCCCCGTTATCGATGTTTCAATGGCAGAAAAAAAGTTGAAAGGGATCAAGATCTGGACACGTGCAACCACCGAATGGACCAAGGTCATTTGAAACATCATCAAAATCAAAAACGATGAGGTCATGCCCATGACCCATTCAAGGGTTTCTTCCAGAAAGGAAGACTGTCATCGTCGCGAAGCCTGACAATTGAACGGGGGGAGACCGTGGCAGGAGTTTTCCCGTAACAGTGTTGTAACGGTTTTCGGTTATGGTAAAGCTGGGAAAACTCATACAAGATGAATCATGCATTTTCTGCTGATAGAAGATGATGTAATGATTGGCCAAAGTCTGGCGAGAGGACTTAAGGATTCAGGGTCTACTGTTGATTGGGTACAAGACGGCATTCAGGGACTGGAATTGATCGAGACGGGACAATACGCCTTGATCCTGCTTGACCTTGGCCTGCCAAACAAATCGGGATTCGATGTACTCAAGGCAATGCGTGAACAAGGTAATCGAACCGCCTTGATCATCATCACGGCGCGGGATGAAATAGATGATCGCGTGAAAGGACTTGAATTCGGTGCAGATGATTATCTTATCAAGCCATTCGGCTTCAAGGAGTTAATGGCGAGGATAAAAGGGATCCTGCGCCAGTATGACGTGTGTCCCACCACCACCACGAGCAATGGGGAAATCACGATTGACTCAAAGACGCATGCCGTCACTTATCGTGGGAAAACCGTTGTAATGCCCTCAAAAGAGCTGTCATTGTTGCGTTTGCTGACAGAACGCCCCGGAATCATCTTTTCGCGCAGCCAGATTGAACATGACTTGTATGGCTGGAACGAGAGAATCGACAGTAACGTCATCGAAGTGCTGATTCATGCCATAAGAAGAAAATTTGATAGTCAAATCATTCGGAATGTCCGTGGTATTGGCTGGATGGTAGCCAAACATCCATCGTGACATCCCTCAGAACGCAACTTGTTGTCTGGTTGATAGGACTGCTGACGACCGTCTCTCTGGTAGCGGGGGGGCTTTCATTTCTGCTTGCGCGAGATGATGCAAAAAAACTTCTGGATCACCAATTGCAGAGGCTTGCAGGGAGCGTGTATGAAGGCCAGCACTTGCTTGACTTGCAAGAGGACACGCCCAATGAAAGCGAAGAGGAAAAAGAAGCTGATTATGTCATTCAGGTCCTGCCCAAGGGATTGCCCTTACGTTCATCACGGCTTGAAGTCAGAGTGCCCATTGAAAAATCTACCGGATTTTCTGATGTGGAGGTTGATGGAAAGAGATGGCGAAGTTACACCATAGTCTATTCCTCTCGCACGGTTCAGGTTTCCCAATCAGATGAAGTCCGTAGTGAAATTGCGACTGATGCCGCCTTGCACGCCATGCTGCCGATTGCAGTACTCATTCCGCTGTCGTGGGTTTTGGTATTTTTCGGGGTCAGCCATCTGTTGAAGCCGATAGCGGAGGTGGTCCATGCGTTAACTGAAAATGATGCGGCAAGCCTGACCATGTTACCGACCAGTCGTTTACCGGCAGAGGTGTTTCCACTGGTTGCAGAAATGAATCGATTGTTGCTGCGTATTCGACAGACGGCTGAATCACAACGCAACTTCATGTTTGATGCTGCGCACCAATTGCGTTCCCCTCTGGCAGCACTTCAGCTGCAAATTGACAACGTGTCCCGGAATCGTTCAGGGGAAGACTTTGAAATGCTGGTTGCTGATATGCAATCTGGCGTGCAACGTGCATCCCGCCTTATCAATCAGATGTTGAAAATGGCACGCTACGAAGCCGCAAAAGATACCGTAAGAGCCAGGGTGGAACTAAGTGTAATTGTCAAAAGCTGTATCAGCAATTTCATTCCCATAGCCGAAAAACGGGGTATTGATCTTGGAATGGCCCAAGATACCACGGTCTTTGTCTGGGCTAACGCGGATGATCTGGGCATCCTTTTTGACAACCTTCTGGACAACGCCATTCGCTATACGCCCATGAAAGGCCGCGTAGATGTCAGCGTCGCCGTGACGATGGATCAGGCCGTTGTTGAAATCATGGATAGCGGCCCCGGGATTCCTGATCACCTCCTTCATCGGGTTTTTGATCGTTTTTTTCGCGTGGGCGGCCAGGAAACTGAAGGAAGTGGTATTGGGCTTGCCATTGTAAGCGCAATCTCAAAGCAGGAAAATGCCCAGGTCACGCTGACAAACAGGCGGGACGGAAAGGGCCTCATTTCTGCAGTCCGCATCAAATTATTACCCTCCTGATTCATTCTTCATGATGGGCCCGCTGGGCACATTCACAAAAGCTTCATAAATCTATCACTTCAGGTTAAGTCTGGTTGCGTACTTTTCGCCCATCGAAACCAGTCATCGAACACCCGATTCAAGGCAACCCGCATTCATTCCGGACAGGCGCAACTCCGTTGGCTCTTTACACAGACAGAACAGTTACAAAATCACAAGGAACCCGTTGAAATGAAATCAAAATTCAAAGTCAAGCCGCTAGCTAAATTGTTGGTGGGGTCCATCTTTCTTGCATCTGTGCCTTCCGCGTTGTGGGCCTATGACCTCGGCACGGTCACCGGAAATGGTGGTGGAACCGATGTGCCCACAGGCTCGGCGCCCGACGTTGCCCCTACACAGGGCTCCCTCACGGCTACCGAACCTCAGTCGGTGATTAGCCAGCAGTACATTGAAAACAATCTCACAGGCATGTCGAACTATATCGAGGCAGCGGCCATTGCCCCAGGTGTGTGGTCCTATAGCCCCAACGGGCCTGGAGCAAACGACAACCCCGGATTGAGCATGCGAGGCTTCCAGGATGGCCAGTACAATGTGCTTTTTGACGGAATTCCATTTGCTGACGGGGCAGACTTCACGCATCACGCCACGTCTTACATGAGCGCCCAGGACACAGGAAAGTTGGTGGTAGACCGCGGACCAGGCCGGGCCAGCACGATCGGGGATGCCACATTTGGCGGAACCATTGCCACTTATTCCAAGGACCCACTCGCAGATCCTGCAGCCACCGTTCGACTTCAGGATGGCAGTTTCAACTCTCATCTGGGCGGGTTTCAGTTTGATACCGGAGTGATGCAGAATTATGGTGATGCCAGCGCCTTTATCGACTACAACCATTTTTCCACGGATGGCGCGCTGACCAACAACAACATGAGGCGCAATAACCTGTTTGCAAAACTGGTTAAACCTCTGGACGAAAATACTTCCATTACGTTTGTGGCGATGCAAAATGATTCTTATCAAAACGCGTCATTAGGTGCCACCGCTGCCCAGATTGCCCAGTTTGGCCCGCGTTACGGATTGAATACCGACCCCACCAGCCAGGCCTATGTTGGCTACAACAGCGACAAGTTCACCTCAAATCTGGACTACATTGGCATCCAGAGCCGGCAGGGAAGCTGGAAGCTGGACAACAAACTGTATACCAACTCCTATGAGCATGATGCCATGCAGGGCCAGGATCCCAATGGTGCCACACCAAACGGAACGGTGAATGGTGCCAACAATATTCCCGGCGTGACTGGTCTGACCCAATATACGACTTATGGAGATGTATTTCGCGCCACTAAATCGATGGGGAATGACGATCTTGGCATGGGCATCTGGGTGGAGCGCCAATTACACCAGTCATGGAATAACAACGTAGACCTGACCAACGGACAATATCTGGGCAGCGGTGGGGCTGAAACGAGTGCCATGAATACGGTCCAACCCTACATAGAGTACGTGTGGCGTCCCAATGCCACCTGGTCCGTGACCCCTGGCTTCAAATATAATGATTTCAACAGGACGCAGACCCTGGTGGGCACTGGTTCCACCAGCGGGACCTACACCGCGTTGTTGCCGTCCCTGGATGTGCATTACTATGTCAACGATCACTGGTCTGCCTATGGTCAGGCTTCAGAAGGTTTCGTAGCGCCCCTCTTGAGCTACCTCGCTTCCGCCAATCCCTCGGCAATCGCCCCTCAAAAAACCAATAATTACCAGTTTGGTTCGGTTTTCAAAACACCTCAGCTGACCCTTTCTGGAGATGTGTATTACATCACCAACAACAATCTTATACAGCAAGTTGGAACGCTCAACACCCTGCCGATTTATCAGAATGCCGGAGTGGTGCAATACCGTGGGGCCGAAGGTGAAGCCACCTACAACCTGGGAAAAGGTCTCAATTTGTATGGAAACTTTTCGTTTAACGAAACCACCAGTGCTGCTGCTACCCCTATCCTGAACGCCCCTCTGGTGACATCAGCTCTGGGACTGCTCTATAACCAGGGAGCCGCCAATGCTTCCCTTATTGCCAAGGAAATCGGATCGCGCATCACGGGTCAGGACGCCTTTAACAACAACGTGACGCTGGGCAGTTATACCGTGGTCAATTTCTCGACAGGCTACAAACTGGGCACCATTCAAGGGTGGACCAAAAATGCCACCGTGCAGTTCCAACTGGACAACATCTTCAATCGCACTGACATCATCGCTCAGAATGGACGCACCGGCACTTCGGCCCTGGGGAATGCACCAAGCGGAGACCCCCTGTTCTGGACACTCTATGGCCGCATTTTCAGCCTTAATCTAAGCGCTGCATTCTAAGGGGAACAACCGTGAGCTTTCAAAGCATTCAGGCTGCCGTTCAAAGTTCTGGCGGAATCCTATATCTGATGGCGGTGCTTTTGCTGGTGGCACTTACAGTCTCCATAGAACGCGGCTGGTTCTTGTGGAGAGTCCTGACCCAGGGCGGTCAATTGATCAGGGAAATTACCAGCGCTAACAAGCTTGGTGGGGATACTTACAGCTATCTGGTGGAAAAGAACCCATCACTTCCTCACGCCAAGGTGCTTGAAGTGGCCATCCGCCATGACCTTGATCACGACTTTGATCGCATCAATGACAAGCTGGAAGAGGCCGTGATGCGCGAAGCCCCTGGGGTGGACCGTTATCTCTGGATTCTGGACACCATCGTGACTCTGGCACCCCTGCTGGGGCTTCTTGGAACCATCATCGGGATGTTCAACGCGTTTCAGGTACTGGGGGATCCAGGTAATGCGCCGACCAAGGTCACGGGCGGTGTGGCTGAAGCACTGATTGCGACCGCAGCCGGGCTGACCATTGCAGTGATCGGACTGATTGCACTCAATGGTCTCAATAACCGCGTCCGGATCGTCATGCACCAGATGGAAACGCTGAAGATGATGTTGGTGAACAGGATTTACCCGCATTATCAGGAGGCGTATGCCGAGCAGAAAAGGGTGATCTCCGAGCTTCGCGTCAAAGCCGGCCCTGTGGAATATCGCGCATGAAGTACTTTGAGGTGAAGCGGGCGCGTATAGAAATCATTCCGATGATCGACATCATGTTTTTCTTGCTGGTGTTTTTCATGATGATGACCCTCAACATGATTCCTTCAACGGGTGTGGCCTCCAATCTGGCAAGGAGTTCCACGGCTACGCCCATGGATACCCCGAAAGTTCTCGTGACTGTGAACGATGAAGGGGGCATCTCTGTAGACGGAGTATCACTTCTGCCCGCTCAACTCATTGCCCTTCTCGGCACAAAGGGGGAACCCGGCAAAATCGTGGTCACCATTGCAGCAGAAAAAGAGACCCCATTCCAGGATATTTTCAAGGTCATGGATGCCTGCCGCCAGGCGGGCGTGAGTCAGATTGGACTGGCCGCGCGTAAGGAAGCAGGCGGATGAGCATGGCTATGACACTCTCCATGCCGCGATCAGCAGTAGCGGCCCTGCTCCTTGAAGTATTAGGCGCTTTGGTGGTACTTGTTTTCGTGGGCTCACAGTTCAAAGAAATAGCTCAACCGCCTATCGTGACCCGCGTCACGCTGCAGTCGGTCGAAGCACCGCCGACGCCAAAAACACCTGTTCCGACCCCTCCAAAACCCGTTTTGCTCCACAAGACGTCCCAGGTTGAACCGCAACCGGTAAAACAGGAAGCGCCTCAGGAGCCCGAGAAAAGTGCCTTGCCGGCCATCACATCTCCTCCAAAATTGATTCAACAGGAGAGATCTGCTCCGACACCACCAGTGACTGCAGAGGTTGCACTGAGCTTTCAAAGTCGTGTACGCGCCGCAGTTCAGGATGCCGTCGTCTATCCCTTGGCGGCTCGGGCCAGCCACTTTTCTGGAAGGACGCGTGTGGGCTTTACTTATCTGGATGGGCAGGCTTCAGACATCAGGGTACTCGTGTCAAGCGGAAGTACATTACTTGATCAAGCTGCGATACTTGCAGTCAAGGCTGCAAATTATCCAACTTCCGACAAGGAGTATCGTGGAAGGGCTTTGAGTTTCCAGCTTTGGGTGCGCTTTCTATTGAGCGAGGATCAGGAATGATCCCGTCGGCTGGTCGTGTATATGCGGGAAGGCAGCGCTGGATTCACTGGCTCATGGCCTTGATGATAGCCAGCCTGTTGATTGCCATCGAACTGAAAGACAGTTTTCCAAAAGGGGATTTGCGCATCAGCCAGCTGGTTGAATGGCATAAGCAGGCCGGATTGTGGGTTTTAACCCTGGTATGGTTGCGACTCTATTGGCGTTATCGTCAGCCGGCACCGGAGATTTTTCCACCCCTGTCCTTGCCTGCCCGGCTCAGTGCACACGCAGCGCACGTCATGCTCTATCTGATGATGATTGGAATTCCTCTCCTGGGCATCCTGTTCTCTCAGGCCAAAGGAAAATCCATTGATTTCATGGGCTGGCCAATTCCTGAATTTCTGGACGAATCATATGCCCTGCCCTATGCGCTCCCACTCAAAACCCTGCATCAGTGGCTGGGTAACGCCATGATGTACCTTGTCGGCATTCATTTTTTATCAGCCCTCTTCCATCACTGGATCAGACGGGATGACACGCTGATCAGAATGCTGGGCATTCATAAACCCATTGCGGAGCGATCCGTTTTTCAAACCCCTACTTAAACAGGAAAAATGAAATGAACGCACAAAAAATAATACTTGCCTTGACCACCGTTGTGACGTTGCTGGCAGCAACACAAGTTTCTGCCTTCGAGGGCAGCCAGTATGCGAAAGAAGCTAAACTGAGCATCGAACAAGCACGCGCTCTGGCAACCAAGGCCTACCCCGGTACCATTGTGGAAGAAGGCCTGGAACATAAGTTGGGTGGAAGCGGATTGCGCTATTCTTTCGACATTCGTGCCAACCATGTAACCCATGAAGTGGCAGTGGATGCCAAGACGGGAGACATCCTTCAAAACACCCGCGAATCAGCCAATGACAACGATTGATTCCAGGTTTTCCTGAAAGACTCCGACCTGACCTGACCATTGAGCGGAAGCTTGTCAGGATGGGGATTTGTGGAGGGAGTTCATGAAACGCATCCTGTTGATTCATATTACATTTACGGAGTCAACAGGATGCCGATAAACTCTGGCGGAGAGGGTGGGATTCGAACCCACGGTACGGATAACCGTACGCCTGATTTCGAGTCAGGTACATTCGACCACTCTGCCACCTCTCCGGGTCGTGCATTATACCGTGTTGGCGTTCAATCGTGCCTGCTTTTGCTCCAGAACATCCCAGCGCGCCATGGCCGCCGCCACCGACTGCTCGATTTCGGCGTGTCGCGCCTGCAACTGCTTGACGCGTTGTGGTTCACCCTTGTAGAGCGCGGGATCAGTCAGTTGGGCGGCAATGCCCGCCTGTTCCGCCTCAAGCGCTTCGATCTGAGCCGGTAGTGAGGCCAGCTCGCGGGTTTCCTTGAATGACATCTTTTCCGGGCGGGGCCGTGAGCGCCCATCATCCGGTGCAGTCTCGACCCTGGGTTTCGTTTCGACGGGCGCACTGCTGCGGGATTCCAGGTAGCGCACCCAATCGCCATAGCCTCCCGCGTTTTCCGTGACACCCCCCTGCCCGTCCAGGACGATGACCTGCGTCACCACATTGTCGAGAAAGACGCGATCATGGCTGACCAGAAACAGGGTTCCGGTATACTCCGCCAGCAGCGACTCCAGAAGGTCCAGCGTTTCGATGTCGAGGTCATTGGTGGGTTCGTCCAGCACGAGTACGTTGGCGGGCTGGGTAAACAGGCGAGCCAGGAGCAGGCGATTGCGCTCG
>JAJZEH010000078.1 GCA_021805725.1 Pseudomonadota bacterium
ATCGCATGGTAGCAACCGCCGCCCAAAAAGCGCAGATCATGAGCGAATATCAGCGCGCCCCGAAGGACACCGGGTCACCCGAAGTCCAGATCGCCCTTTTGACCGGGCGTATTAACGAGTTGACCGGGCATTTCAAGATTCATGTGAAGGATCACCATTCCCGCCGCGGCCTGCTGAAGCTCGTCAGCCAGCGCCGCAGCCTGCTCGACTACCTCAAGCGCAAGAATGTTGACGGCTATCGTCAACTGATCGGGCGCCTGGGTATTCGCAAGTAACTCCGGGGAAGTTTTCCCCATGGAATATCCGCGCGGTGTGGTCCCCAATGATCGCACCGCGTTTTCTTTTTTGTGACGCTTTCCTTCAATGAGGACTTTCGCGTGAATCCGATTCGTAAAACATTTCAACTGGGACGCCATCAGGTCACAATCGAGACGGGCGAAATTGCCCGCCAGGCCGACGGCGCCGTCATGGTGACCATGGAAGACACCGTGGTCCTGGTGACCTGCGTGGCCCAAAAATCGGCCAAGTCCGGCCAGGACTTTTTCCCGCTGACCGTGGACTATCAGGAACGCTTCTATGCAGGCGGCCGCATCCCTGGCGGCTTCTTCAAGCGCGAAGGTCGTCCCACCGAGAAGGAAACCCTCACTTCCCGCCTGATCGACCGTCCCCTGCGCCCCCTGTTCCCCGAAGGTTTCTACAACGAAATCCAGATCATCGCCACGGTGATGTCCAGCAACAATGAAATCGATTCGGACATCCCCGCCATGATCGGCGCCTCTGCCGCCGTGGCCCTGGCAGGCGTTCCCTTCGATGGTCCCATTGGTGCTGCCCGCGTGGGTTATGCCGATGGCGAATACATCCTCAATCCCACCGCCACCGAATTGACTACATCCCAGATGAACCTGGTGGTGGCAGGTACCAGCGAAGCCGTGCTGATGGTGGAGTCCGAAGCCAGCGAACTGCCCGAAGACGTCATGCTGGGTGCGGTGGTGTTTGGTCACCAGCAAATGCAGGTGGCCATCGACGCCATCAATGCGCTGGCCGATGAAGCCGGCAAGGATGCCTGGGACTGGCAGGCGCCCGTCAAGGATGAAGCCCTGATTGCGCGCATCAACGAGATTGCGCTGACCGACCTCAAGGCTGCTTACAGCATCCGTGCCAAGCAGGAACGCACCGTGCGCGTGGGCGAAATCCGCAAGAAGGTGCTGGAGGCCGTGCTGCCGGCAGACGCCACGCCCGATGTTCAGAATCACATCAAGAACCTGTTCGGCGACCTCGAAGCGCGCCTCGTGCGCACCCAGATCCTGGATGGCGAGCCGCGCATTGACGGACGCGACACCCGCACCGTGCGCCCCATCACCATCCGTGTCGGCGTGTTGCCGCGTACCCACGGTTCCGCGCTCTTCACGCGCGGCGAAACCCAGGCCCTGGTGGTTGCCACGCTGGGCACGGGACGCGATGAGCAGATCATCGATGCGCTGCAGGGCGAGTACAAAGACCGGTTCATGCTGCATTACAACTTCCCGCCCTATTCCACCGGCGAAACCGGACGCGTGGGCAGCCCCAAGCGCCGCGAAATCGGCCATGGCCGCCTCGCCAAGCGTGCCCTCGTGGCCACCTTGCCCTCCCCGGAAGAATTTGGTTACACGCTACGCGTGGTTTCGGAAATCACCGAGTCCAACGGTTCCAGCTCCATGGCTTCGGTGTGCGGCGGCTCGCTTGCCCTGATGGATGCCGGCGTTCCAGTCAAGGCCCATACCGCAGGTGTGGCCATGGGCCTGATCAAGGAAGGCAACCGCTTCGCGGTGCTGACGGACATCCTGGGGGACGAAGATCACCTGGGCGACATGGACTTCAAGGTGGCCGGTACCGATCGTGGCGTGACCGCACTTCAAATGGACATCAAGATCACCGGCATCACCAGGGAGATCATGCAGGTAGCCCTGGCCCAGGCCAAGGAAGCCCGCATGCACATTCTGGGCATCATGAAGCAGGCCGTGCCCGATTCGCGCCAGGAATTGTCCACCTACGCCCCGCGCATCATCACCATCAAGATCAATCCGGAAAAAATCCGCGACGTGATCGGCAAGGGTGGTGCGGTGATTCGCGCCCTGACGGAAGAAACGGGCACCACCATCGACATCCAGGATGACGGTACCGTCAACATTGCCTGCCTCAGTTCCGAAGCGGGCGCTCTGGCAAAGAAGCGCATCGAGGAACTGACGGCCAACGTGGAAGTGGGCAAGGTTTATGAAGGCACCGTGCTGAAGTTGCTGGATTTCGGCGCCATCGTGAGCGTGCTGCCAGGCCGTGATGGTTTGCTGCACATCTCGCAGATTGCCAATGAGCGGGTCAATGCCGTGGCAGACCACCTGAAGGAAGGTCAGCAGGTCAAGGTCAAGGTACTGGAAGCCGACGAAAAAGGACGCCTGCGCCTGAGCATGAAGGCCTTGCTGGAACCAGCCGCTGCCGAGCAGCCTGCACCGCAATAAGCGCTTGGTTGGTGCATTTCAGCCAGGACCTGGTTTAATTGCACCACCACTGACGATTGTGAAAACGGCCCCTGTGGGGCCGTTTTCACAAAAAAAAGCCGGATTCTGTTTAAGAATCCGGCAACTAAATCCACAATAGGAGGCATCCACAACAACCCGCGCGATCCTCACTGGAGATAGAGAGCATTTATCGTGCCAGCTATGGCAGAGGGTTCTCCAGTCGAATGCGGTACTTTTCCATGCGGTAGCGCAAGGTCATGCGGGTAATGCCAAGGCGCCGCGCCGCCTCGGAAATGTTGCCGCGACTCTCCGTCAGGGCCTGCTGGATCAGGGTCCGTTCCGCATCCCCCAGCGTCACTCCGCGCCAGCCCTCCGGCACGGGCTGGGCATCCGCCTCGGGTTTGGCAGGAAGGGCAAAGGCCGCAACCGTCAGCGGGGCATCTCCCGAGAGCAGCACGGCGCGTTCCGTCAAATGCTTCAGTTCACGCACGTTACCAGGCCAGGCATAGCTTGCGAGGGCATCCAGGGCGTCGTCGCTGAACCGGGGTGTGGCCAGCCGGTAACGCTGCGCTGTCTGCTGGGCATAGTGGCGCGCCAGGAGCAGGATGTCCTCGCCGCGTTCGCGCAAAGGGGGCAGGGCCAGGGTCAGGACGTTTAGGCGGAAGTACAGGTCGGAACGAAAGTCTCCCCGTTCCACCTGCTCTCGCAGGTCGCGATTGCTGGCCGCCACGAAGCGGGCGTGAATGGGTCTTTCATGCACCGAGCCCACGCGACGCACCCGGCGTCGCTCGATCACGGTCAACAACTTGGCCTGCAGGTCAAGCGGCAGTTCGCCAATCTCGTCCAGGAAAACAGTGCCGTTTTCCGCGGCCTCCAGCAAGCCGGTGCGTGCCTGCAGGGCACTGGTGTAAGCGCCCTTTTCGTGGCCAAACAGTTCGGCTTCGACCAGATCGCGCGGCAACGCAGCGCAGTCCACATGGATGAAGGGGGCCGCATGGTTGGCGCTTTCCTGGTGTAGCAGTTGCGCCACCACGTCCTTGCCTGATCCGGTTTCGCCCTGGATCAGGACGGTGGGGCCGGCGCTTTGCGCACTGGAAAGTTTGCCCAGTTGCTGGATTTGCTGGCGCAGCGCGCAGATGGCCGGGCTATCGCCCAGCAGGGCCACGCCTTCCCGGGTGCGCGCCTCGCGCTCGCGCGACCAGGACAATTGCTGCTGCACGCCATTGCGGTGCAGGGTGGCCGCCACGGCAATGACCATTTCCTCAAGGTCGATGGGTTTCTTGAGGTAATCGGCAGCCCCCAGCTTCATGGCGCGCACTGCATCGGCCACCTCGCCAAAGGCCGTCATCACCACCACCGGCACAGGCTGTTCATCGCGACCGCGCATCAGTTGTGCCAGCCGCTCCAGCCCGTCGCCATCGGGCAGGCGCAAATCGAGCAGCACGAGGTCGGGGGATTCCTGCGCGGCGCGCGCCACGCCTTCACTGAGCGTCGTGGTCAGGGTACAGGCGTAACCGGCTTGCTCCAGGCGCTTTCCCACCGCCCGGGCAAACAGGACTTCATCCTCGATGATCAGTATTCGTGTCGCACTCATGAGATGGGCAACCATAACAGGGCCTGTGTGCCCCCTTCGGGGCGAATGGCGAACTGTACACCGCCGCCGTGGATTTCAAACACCTTGAGCGCAAAAGGAATGCCCAGTCCCGTGCCGGTGCGCTTGGTGGTGGGGCCAGGGGTGAGCTTGCCTGCTTCTGGGGCGGAAGAAAGCCCCGGGCCCTCATCGCAGAGGGTCAGCGTGATGCGACTCGCATCAGCGCCCAAGGCAAGCGTGACGGTGCCGCCCGGCGGAGAGGCTTCGATGCTGTTGACCAAGAGCCCGTGCACGGCCTGCTCCACCAGTTCAGGATCAATCCGGGCAGACAGACTGGCCTCGGGGTCCTGCAGAACCATGCGCACCCCGCGATGCCGCGCCAGGGGTTCGGTCATGGCCATCAGGTCGGTGATGAGAGGGGCGAGCGCCGTATCCTGGCGCTGGGCCTCGAGCGGGTGAAGATAGGAGAGCAGGGATTCGGTCCAGCGTTCCAGGCGGTCACAACTGTCCATGATGCCCTGCAGCCCCTCGCGCATTTCCGGGGACAGACCCGGAGTGCGCAGGACCTGGGCAGTGGCGCGGATGCTGGCGAGCGGATTGCGGATGTTGTGGGCCACGATGGGGACGAGCGAGCCCAGGGTTGCCTGTCGCTCGGCGCTCACCAGCGCCTTGCGGCTCTGCGCAAGATCGTTGGCCATCTGGTTGATGGCGTCAGCGAGGGTGACGAGTTCCAGCGCGCCCTGGCGCGGAACGGGGTGCGCCAACTCGCCCGCTGCCAGCACCCGGGTAGATTGCAGCACCTGCGTCAAGGGCTGCAGAAAATGGTTGCGCAGGAAGCGCTGGGTGAGCAGCCACAGGCCGACGGCGAGCAGGATGGGGATGACGAGCAGCAACGGGGTATAGCGGGCGAGGGAGGTCAGCTTTTGCTGCAGGGTGTCCTGCTGTTGCACCAGGAGATGGTCAATCTGGCCGAAGGCCGCCTCATAGGCGCGGATGCCGCCGGATTCCAGGTCGACGTCCAGAACCCGCTGCAACAGGTGTTCGTCGGAGGGCACCGGCCCGAAGGCCACCAGATCCGTGTGCAGGTAGATTTCGCGGTAGGAGCGTTTGAGTTCGTTGACCGCATTGGCCTCATCCCCCGGCCGCGCGTTTTGCGTCAGGCGTTTTAATCCCGCCTCGATTTGCAAGCCGAACTCGCGGTACTGGGATTGGGCCTGGGGGTCATCCAGGAAGGCGGCATCGAAGACTTCCTTCATCTGCCGGTAGAGGGTGCCGCGCATGGCGTCCACTTCGTGCAGCATGGACTGCAGCCGCAGGGATTCTTCCGTTGTGGTTTGCCACAGGTATAATCCTCCTGCCCCCAGGACGCTGGTACAGAACACCAGCGCCAGGTAGATGGCAGAATAGCGCAAAGTGATCTGCTGGAGTGAGCGGGGCAGGTCCATGGAACGAGTTAGTCTATCAGAAGCCGCTTGTGTTAGAATGCGCCGTTTAGGTGGGTCGTGTCGGCCCTCGATTGTTCACTTTGGTTCAATGCCATGGCAGAAGCAACCCTCAAGCAATTTGCACCTTACGTCCCCAAAAAAGGGGAGGCGTACATGAATAAAAAGCAACTGGATCATTTTCGCCGGTTGCTGGAAGGCTGGAAGTCCGAGCTGGGTGAGGACATCGATCGCACCGTACACACCATGCAGGACGAAGCCACCGTGTTTGCCGATCCCAATGATCGCGCCAGCCAGGAATCGGACATGGCGCTGGAATTGCGCAACCGTGACCGGGAGCGCAAGCTGATCAAGAAAATCGACGAGACCATTGCCAAGATCGACGCAGGCGAATACGGCTACTGCAACACCTGCGGGGTCGAGATCGGACTGAATCGCCTGCAGGCGCGCCCCACGGCAAGCCTGTGCATCGACTGCAAGCAGCTGGAAGAGATGCGCGAGCGGCAGGTGGCCAAGTAACCCGTCGCTGGTCCTGACCCGTTAAAAAACCACATCGCCCGATGTGGTTTTTTTATGGGCGCAGCAGGGCCCATTGCAGCTCCCAATCCGCCAGGGGCGAGCGTTTGAAGCCGCTTTTGGCAAACTGTTGCCAGCGCCCGATGACGTAGCACAGCAGGGCATTGGCGTAGGCGCTGGTAGGCGTGTTGGGGGGCACTTCGGCACCGCTTGCCGCAATGCGCAGGCTCTGGCGCAGCGTGGCTTCCAGGCGGTCGTGGACCTGATTGATGCGCGCCTGCAAACGCTCGTTTTCGTGGATCAGGGCGTCTCCGATCAGCACCCGGGTCATGCCCGGATTTTTATCGGCAAAGGCCAGCATCAGGGCCATCGTCGATTCCACCTGATCCAGCCCCAGGGGTTTTTCGGCGAGGATGCGGTTGATGCGGCTGAACAGGGTCTCTTCGATGAATGCGATCAGGCCTTCGAACATCTGGGCCTTGCTGGCAAAGTGTCTGTAGAGGGCGGCCTCGGACAGGTCAAGACGACGCGCCAGGTTGGCCGTGGTGGTTTTTTCCGCCTGGGGTTGTTCCAGCATGGATGCCAGCGTCTGCAGAATCTCGTTGCGCCGTTCACCGGGTTTTGTGGTCACGCTTTTCGCTCCTTGGCGTTGCTCTATGGGTGGCAACTGAAGTGCGGATGGTAACACCACCCCGTGAAGGGCGGACACCTGGCCATGCTAGAATGGCCGCATTTCATTCGCGCTACCCTACAGACCTAAGGATACGATTGTGGCAGGACATTCCAAGTGGGCCAATATCAAGCACAAGAAAGCTGCGGCTGACGCCAAGCGCGGCAAGGTCTTTACCCGGTTGATCAAGGAAATCACGGTGGCCGCCCGCATCGGCGGCGGCGACGCGGGCAGCAACCCAAGGTTGCGCCTTGCCGTGGACAAGGCCTTCGACCAGAACATGCCCAAGGACACCGTGGAACGTGCCATCAAACGCGGCAGCGGCGACCTGGAAGGCGTCAACTATGAAGAGATGCGCTACGAGGGTTACGGCATCAATGGCGCCGCCGTCATGGTGGATGCCCTGACGGACAACAAAACCCGCACCGTGGCCGACGTACGCCATGCCTTCAGCAAATTTGGCGGCAATCTCGGCACGGACGGGTCGGTGGCCTTTCTGTTTACCCATTGCGGCCAGATGGTTTTCCCCCCCGGCACGGATGAAGATCGCCTGATGGAGGCGGCCCTGGAAGCGGGAGCGGATGACGTGGTGAGCCACGAGGACGGCAGCATCGAGGTGGTGACGCCACCCTACGAGTTTTCGACCATCAAGGCGGAGCTGGAAAAGGCAGGTTTCAAGGCGGAGTTTGGCGAAGTCACCATGAAGCCGCAGAACGAAACCGAATTTTCAGGAGACGATGCGGCGCGCATGCAAAAGTTGCTGGATGCACTTGAAAACCTGGACGACGTTCAGGCGGTGTACACCACCGCCGTGTTCTCTGAATAACCCGGCTGAAAGGAGACGCTCATCCGCATCTTGGGGATTGATCCGGGGCTAAGGATCACGGGGTTTGGCGTGATTGACACGGCAGCAGCGGGGCCGGGGCTGCGCTATGTGGCGAGCGGTTCCATCCGCAGTCCCCAGCAGGCCCCGTTGCCGGAGCGCCTGAAGGTGCTGTTCGACGGCATGACCGAAGTCATCGACGCGCATCAGCCCGACGCCATCGCCGTGGAGATCGTATTCGTGAACGTCAATCCGCAATCCACCCTGTTGCTGGGACAAGCGCGCGGCGCTGTCATTGCTGCAGCCGTGGCGCAGGGGTTGCCGGTGGCGGAATATACGGCGCTGCAGATCAAGCAGGCCGTGGTGGGCCACGGCCATGCACGCAAGGAGCAGGTGCAAACCATGGTGATGCGCTTGTTGCAGCTTGCCGAAGCGCCCCCGCCCGACCCTGCCGATGCGCTGGCCTGCGCCATTCGCCACGCGCACGAGGGGCGGCAGCCTGCGGCGCGCCCGCTGTCCGGCCTGAAAATGCGGCGTGGTCGCCTGGTGTTGCGATGATTGGTCGCCTGTCTGGCCTGCTGCTGCAAAAAAATCCACCCCAGATCCTGCTGGAGGTGCAGGGCGTGGGCTATGAGGTGGACGTGCCCATGAGCACCTTCTACGATTTGCCGGCACCGGGGCAGCCGGTGACGCTGTTTACCCATCTTGTGGTGCGCGAAGATGCCCATCTGCTGTTTGGCTTCCTCACCGAATCCGAGCGTACGCTGTTTCGCCAGTTGCTGAAGATCAGCGGCGTGGGGCCGCGCCTTGCCCTCTCCGTATTATCGGGCCTCTCGGTGAACGATCTGGCGGATGCCGTAACGCGCCAGGACAGTGCGCGCCTGACCCGGATTCCGGGGGTGGGCAAAAAAACCGCCGAGCGCCTGCTGCTGGAACTCAAGGAGAAGCTGGCGCCACCGACGGGGGTTGCCCCTGTCGCAGGGGTGGGCACCTCCGGCACCAACGAGATCAGCCATGCGCTGGCTGGCCTTGGCTATAATGACCGCGAAACCACCTGGGCCATCAAGCAATTGCCAGCGGCATTGTCCCTGGAAGAAGGCATCCGACAGGCCCTGAAGCTGTTGTCCCGCATGGAATGACATGATCGAAACCGACCGACTGATGGCTGCCGCACCAGCTTCGCCCCAGGAAGAAATCCTGGAACGCGCGCTCCGGCCGCGCCAGCTGGACGACTATGTGGGACAGGAAAAAATCCGCGCCCAGCTGGAAATCTTCATCGAGGCCGCAAGACGCCGCAAGGAGCCGCTCGACCACGCCCTGCTGTTTGGCCCTCCCGGGCTGGGCAAGACGACGCTCGCGCACATCATCGCCCGCGAGATGGGGGTCAACCTGCGCCAGACTTCAGGACCGGTGCTGGAGCGTGCCGGTGATCTTGCCGCCATTCTCACCAACCTCGAACCCAATGACGTGCTGTTCATCGACGAGATTCATCGCCTCAATCCGGTGGTGGAAGAAATACTGTACCCGGCGCTGGAGGATTACCAGATTGACATCATGATCGGCGAGGGCCCCGGGGCGCGTTCCGTCAAGCTCGACCTGCCGCCGTTTACGCTGATCGGAGCCACCACGCGGGCGGGCATGCTGACCAATCCCCTGCGCGACCGTTTTGGCATTGTGGCGCGCCTTGAGTTTTATACGGTGGACGAGCTGGCCCACATCGTGGCGCGTTCCGCCCGACTGCTTGAAATGGTCATTGACGCCAGTGGCACCACGGAAATCGCGCGCCGTTCGCGCGGCACGCCGCGCATTGCCAACCGCCTGTTGCGCCGGGTGCGCGACTATGCCGAGGTCAAGGCTTCGGGTGAAGTCACCCGCAGCGTGGCCGATGCCGGCCTGCACATGCTGGACGTGGACGCCATGGGGCTGGACCTGATGGATCGCAAACTGCTGCTGACGGTCATCGAAAAGTTTGCCGGCGGGCCGGTGGGCGTGGACAATCTCGCCGCAGCCATTGGAGAGGAACGCGACACCATCGAGGACGTGCTGGAGCCCTATCTGATCCAGCAGGGCTACCTGCAGCGCACCACGCGCGGCCGTGTGGCCACGGCACTTGCCTATCAGCATTTTGGGTTGTCCGCGGCGGCGGGCAGCGCGCCGTTATTGTAGGCCTTGCCATGAAACCCAACAAAACCACGGTACACCTGCGCATTTATCACGAGGATACGGATTCGGGCGGGGTGGTGTACCACGCCAATTACCTGCGTTACATGGAACGGGCGCGTACCGAGTGGCTGTGTGAACGCGGTTTTGACCACGACCGGGTGGCGCGGGAAGTGGGCATCCTGTTTGTGGTGCGCTCGCTCGACATCAAGTTTCTGCGCCCTGCGCGACTGGGCGACTATTTGCAGGCCAGCGCGGAACTGGTGGAGATGCGCCATGGTCTGATGGCCTTTGATCAGCGGGTGACCTGCGGCGAGACGGAACTGGCCCGCGCCATGGTGAGAGTGATCAGTGTGAGCCTGGAAAATTTCAAATCGGTCAGCGTGCCCGACAGCATGCGCCTTGCCTTGGGAGTGGATGCGTGAACGTTACTACGGATATTTCATTGATGTCATTGGTCACGCATGCCAGCGTGCTGGTGCAGATCGTGATGGGCTTGCTGCTGGTGGTTTCATTGATGTCGTGGTCCTACATCTTCATGAAAATGATGACCGTGCGTCGGGCGCGTCGCGAAACCACCCAGTTTGAAGAAAGCTTCTGGGGCGGTACCGACCTCAACACGCTCTACCAGCGCACGGCGGCCAACAGCGCCGACACGGGTTCACTGGAGCGGATTTTCGAAGCAGGGTTTCGCGAATTCCTGCGTCACCGCTCGGGAGTTGCGCTGGAGGCCACTGCCGTCACGAGCGGCGTGCAGCGCGCCATGAAGGCCACGTTCCAGCGTGAAATGGATGCCCTGGAATCCCATCTGGCCTTTCTGGCCACCGTGGGTTCGGTCAGTCCCTATGTGGGGTTGTTCGGCACGGTGTGGGGTATCATGAATGCGTTTCGGGGGCTGGCCAACGTGGGCCAGGCCACGCTGGCCCACGTGGCACCGGGCATTGCCGAGGCCCTGGTGGCCACTGCGATGGGGCTGTTTGCTGCGATTCCGGCGGTGGTGGCCTACAACCGCTACGCACACGAAATCGACCGCCTCGCCATCCGTTTTGAAAGCTTCATGGAAGAGTTTTCCAATATCCTGCAACGGCAGATCAAACCCACCAACGGACGCTAGGCCATGCTCCGCAAACCCCGCCGCATGATGAGTCAGATCAATGTGGTGCCCTACATTGACGTGATGCTGGTGCTGCTGGTGATCTTCATGGTGACGGCCCCCCTCATCAATCCCGGACAGGTGGACCTGCCGTCGGTAGGGCAGAACTTGGCGGAGCCACAGCAGCCCATCCAGGTCACCTTGCGTCTGGACGGCAGCCTCAGCGTGGTGGATCCATTGAAGGGGCAGGGCGAAACGCCAGTGGCCCGCGGCCAGCTGGTGGCACTGCTCAAGGCCAGTCAGGCCAGCCAGCCCAACCAGCCGGTTGTCATTGCGGCGGATCGTAACGTGCGCTATGAGGAAGTCCTGCGCCTGATGGATTTGTTGAAGCAGGCCGACGTCAAACGGATCGGACTGCTGGCGCGACCGAGGTCCAGTTGAACCGGCCGCTTTCCGCCGCTCGGGGGGTCAGCCCCTGGGCCTGGGCGCTGGCCATCACGGTGCATGTCCTGTTTGTGATGGTGCTGGTGTTTGGGGTGGCCTGGCAGCACCAGGTGGTGGCACCGGTGGAGGCCGAACTCTGGTCCGAACTGCCAGCCGCAGCCACGGTCACCAAACCGCCCGTACCCCAGCCGGCGCCAGCACCTGCCCCTCCGCCTCCCCCTGCACCGCCCGCGCCCGCGCAGCCGGTTACCCCTCCCGCACCCAGTGCGGCCGACATTGCCCTCAAGAAAAAGAAAGAGAAGGAACTTGAGGCACAAAAACAGGCTCAGAAAAGGGAGCGCGCCGTAGCCGAGCAAATTCGCCAGCAGCGCGCCGAGGCCGTGAAGGAGCAGCAACAGGAAGATGCCCGGCGTGCCCAGCAGGAAGCGCAGCGCAAGAAGGCCGCGCAACTCGCGAAGGCTGCCCAGGAGGCCAAGGCTGCGCTGATCGACCGGTACAAGCTCGCCATCATCAACAAGATCCGGGGCAATACCGAGGTCCCCGAGGGGGTACCCAGCGGCACGATCCTGGAGGTGGACCTTACCGTCCTGCCCACGGGCGAGGTCATGATGCCGGTGAAGATCGTCAAGTCGAGCGGCAATACGCTCTACGATCAGGCCGTGGTTCGCGGTATCATGCGCTCCCAACCGCTACCGCTTCCGACCGAACCGGAATTGCGCCGGGAATTCCGGGTGACTCACTTACAGTTGAAACATGAAAAATAATTTGCTTCGTTTTCTTGCCGTCCTGCTGGTTGTTGCAGCGCTTCCCGTACGGGCCGACATTACACTGGAGATCGTCACCCAGGGCAGCCACCAGATTCCCATCGTGATTCTGCCCTTTGCCCATGAAAGTGCCGGCGAGCAGGCGCTCTCGCCCATCGTGGGGGCGGATCTGACGCGCTCCGGCCTGTTTGCCGTGCTGGATGCCACGGATGTCAAACCGGCACCGGCCGATGTGGAAGACGTGCACTGGGACGATTGGCGCAACCGCCACGCCGACTATCTGGTGGTGGGCAACGTGCAGGAACTGCCGAGCCACAGGCTGGAGGCGCATTTTCGCCTGGTGGACGTGAATACCCAGGTGGCACGCCTCAACATGGCATTCCAGGGCACGCACGAACAGTACCGGATGGTGGCCCACCACATTGCCGATGCCATTTTCGAGAACCTTACCGGCGACAAGGGCATGTTCAGTACACGGATTGCCTACATCACCAAAAACGGCAACAAGCGCAGCCTCAAGGTGGCGGATAGCGATGGTTTCAACGAACAGACCATGCTGACCGCCAATGAGCCCATCATTTCGCCGCGCTGGTCCCCCGATGGCAAACGCATGGCCTATGTGACCTTTGAATTGAAGCGACCGATGGTGGTGGTGCAGACCCTTGCTACGGGGGCGCGCAAGATCGTGGCCAGTTTCAAGGGCAGCAACAGCGCCCCGGCCTGGACGCCCGATGGCAGTGAGCTGGCCGTGGTCCTGACCAAAGATGGCCATTCGCAGATCTACATGATCAGCGCCGATGGCACAGGGCCGGTACGCCGGCTCATGACGAGCAGCGGGATTGACACCGAACCGGTATTTTCGGCTGATGGCCAGATGATGTATTTCACCTCGGACCGTGATGGTGGTCCGCAAATTTACAGGGTATCGGCCACCAACAGCGGCGAAGTGCCCCAGCGCCTGACCTACGGCAGCACTTACGCCGTGTCCCCGCGGCTCAGTCCGGACGGCAAGCAAATGACCTATGTGCAGCGCAGTGACGGCCAGTTTCATGTCATGCTGCAGGACCTCGCCACCGGCCAAAGCCAGGTGATGACCGATACGTCGCTGGACGAATCGCCCACCTTTGCACCCAACGGAAAGTACATTTTGTACTCAACGGAGATGCAGGAGCGCGGAATTCTTGCTATCGTTAGCACTGACGGACGCGTCAGGCAGAAATTGACGACTCAGACCGGAGATGTTTATGAGCCGGTTTGGGGTCCGATTCAGTAAACCGAATTTGGGGTTGAACCGTTAGCCTGCCGGGTGCTGGTTTACGCCCTTTGGAGACGATTCGATTTCCCCCCGTTTAAAAATAGAGGATCATCATGAAAAAAACGATACTTGCACTAGCAGTGACCAGCGTTTTGGCCGCCTGCAGCTCCACTCCCCCCGCCACCACTTCCGCTCCGGTTGCAGAAAAGACAGCGGCTCCGGCTGCCACGGTAGTCCCGGCTGCCCCCCTGGCCAGCGATAGCGTCAAATCCAGCCTCTACCCCGCCAAAGGCGTGGGCGGTGCCTTGGGTCAGCGCGGTATTTATTACGATTTCGACAAGTATGCCGTCAAGGACCAATACAAGCCCGTGGTGGATGCCCATGGCGATTTCCTGGTGGGCCATGGTGCCGCCAAGGTCACCCTGCAGGGTAACTGCGATGAGCGCGGCAGCCGCGAATACAACCTTGGCCTGGGCCAACGTCGCGCCGACAGCGTGCGCAAAGTGCTGGCCGCCAAGGGCGTGAAGGACAGCCAGATGGAAACCGTCAGCTACGGCAAGGAAAAGCCCCGCAATCCTGGCCATAACGAAGCGGCCTGGGCTGAAAACCGTCGCACCGACATCGTCTACCAAGGCGAGTAATTGTTGAAAAAACAAGCGTTTTGCCGGGCCCCGGGGCTTCCCGGGGCCTTGTTCCTTCTGTTGCTGGGTTCCTCCGCAGCACAGGGCGGGCTATTTAGCGATGACGAAGCGCGGCAGGGATTGGCTGACCTCAAGGCCCAGCACGAAGCCTTGAGCAAACAGCAGCAAACCCTGGATGAGCGCGTCACCCGGATGGAATCCATCCTGCAAAGCTACCCGGACACCGTCAACAAACTCGATACCTTGAGCCAGGATATGGCGCAGTTGCGAGGGAAGCTTGACGTGCTGGCCAACCAGATTGATACCGTGGACAAGCATGCCCACGAGCTGTACCTCGACCTCGATTCCCGTTTGAAGCTGCTGGAGGCTGCTGCCAAGCCGGCGGATCAGGCACCCGCAGCCGATGCGGCCCCCGATGCCACACAGGCAGAGGCGACGGCGCCCGTTTCATACGACAGTGCGCTCGCAGCCTTCAACAAGGGCAACTATGCCGCCTCGCTCAAACAGTTCCAGGCCTTCCTCAAGGCCAATCCGAAGGATCCCAAAGCGGTCAATGCCTTGTACTGGGTAGGCATGAACCAGCTTTCCCTGAAGGACTACAAGGGAGCCCGGGCGACCAATCAGGAGCTCTACAAGACGCACCCGGAATCACCCAAGGCGCCCGATGCGTTGCTGAACCTGGCCAGTGCCTGGACCGGGTTGGGCGATGCCGTCAATGCCAAGGCCACGCTGAAGATCCTGCTGGCCAAATATCCTGGCAGCCCTGCCGCTGCAAAAGCCAAGGTACGGTTGCAGGAGCGTTGACCCATTGCCGGGGCAAAGTTATAATTTGAAATTGCGTTGGGTCGTTAGCTCAGTTGGTAGAGCAGCGGACTTTTAATCCGTTGGTCGCAGGTTCGAGTCCCGCACGGCCTACCAGTTTCTTCAATATTTGTTATACCCGTATGGGTCGTTAGCTCAGTTGGTAGAGCAGCGGACTCTTAATCCGTTGGTCGAAGGTTCGAATCCTTCACGGCCCACCAAAAATTCTAGTGTGTGTTCCAGAGACATGGTTTACATGTTTGTTCCGGAGACATGCCTGACACTCTACCCCCGAAAAGGCGACGGAGCAGATTCCGTCGGGAACTTCTCGGTTATTCAAGCAAATAACTGCGTACCACAATACTTTGCAGCATCGCGATCAAATGGCAGCGAGCTTGTCCGCCGATGTAAACGACAACAAAAGCGCCACTTTTAGCTGCCAAACTTCCGCAACAGGTCTATGTCAGGAATGGTAATGTCTTTGCCCTCGATTTCAATCAGTCCGTTTGACACAAGGTCATGAATCATCCTTGAAAAGGTTTCCGGCGTGATGTTCA
>JAJZEH010000049.1 GCA_021805725.1 Pseudomonadota bacterium
ATACCGTCCACCTTGGTGCCTTTCAGCACCACCTCGGCACTCATCTCCACCCCGCGCAGGGCCGCCGCCGTATCCGTGGTAAAGAACGGGTTGCCCGTACCGGCGGCAAAAATGACCACCTTGCCCTCTTCGAGGTAACGCAGGGCCTTGCCGCGAATGTAGGGTTCGGCCACCTGCTCCAGATTCAGCGCCGACTGGACGCGGCTGACCACACCCACACGGCGCATGGCATCCTGCAGCGCCAGCGCGTTCATGACCGTGGCTAGCATGCCCATGTAATCCGCCGTAGCCCGATCAATGCCTTCGGCACCCAGGGCCACCCCGCGGAAGATGTTGCCACCGCCAATCACCACCCCGACCTGCACGCCGATCTGGGTGACCGCAGCCACCTCGGCCACAATGCGATCGATGGTGGCGCGATTGATGCCATAGGCATCATCACCCATCAGGGCTTCACCCGACAACTTGAGGAGAATGCGCTGATAGGCTGGTTTCATGACGAAGCCTCAGGCTCCCGCCGCCGCACCTGCGGCTGCCGCCACTTCTGCGGCAAAGTCTTCACTCTTCTTTTCGATCCCTTCACCAACGATGAACATGCTAAAGCCGTTCACGCGGGCACCGCGGGCGGCCAGCAGCTTTTCCACGGTCTGGTCGGGATCCTTGACGAAAGGTTGACCCAGCAGGGTGACTTCAGCCAGATACTTGACCATGCGTCCGTCCACCATGCGCGCAATGATGTCCGCAGGCTTGCCCGATTCGGCAGCCTGGGCCGTGTAGATTTCGCGCTCCTTGGCCAACAGCTCGGCAGGAACGTTGTCCTTCGACACGCAAATGGGCTTGCTGGCCGCAATGTGCATGGCAATGTCGCGTCCCAGCGTGTCGTCGCCACCCACCAGATCCACCATGACGCCAATGCGCGCACCGTGCAGATACTGGGCGAGGCGCCCTGCTGCTTCAAAGCGCACGAAGCGGCGCACCGTCATGTTTTCGCCAAGCTTCATAATCAATGCCTGGCGCACGGCCTCCAGCGTTCCGCCATCGGGCAGGACGCCTTTCACCAGCGCGTCCACGTCGGCGGGCGCCTGACGGGCCACCTGTTCGGCAGCCTGACGGGCAAAGGACACAAAGTCGTCGTTCTTGGCCACGAAATCGGTTTCGCAATTCACTTCCACCAAGGCACCCAGCTTGCCATCCGCCGAGACATACGTTGCCACCACGCCTTCGGCAGCAATGCGGCCAGCAGCCTTGCTGGCTTTGGCGCCGCTGCGAATGCGCAGGAGGTCTTCAGCCGCCTTCAGGTCGCCCTGGGCTTCCGTCAACGCCTTCTTGCATTCCATCATGCCAAGCCCTGTGAGCTCGCGCAGTTCCTTGACCATTCCTGCGGTAATTTCCGCCATTTCAACACTCCACTTTGCGCTGCGGCCCTGCCGCAGCATTCAAAAATTATTCAGCAGCCTTGTCTTCTTCCACCTCGACAAACTCTTCCGACCCGGTGATTTCCGTGAGGGATTGAGCCCGGCCTTCCAGGATGGCATCCGCCACGCCGCGGGCGTACAGACGAATGGCGCGCGTCGAGTCATCGTTACCCGGAATGACGTAATCGACGCCTTCGATGGAATTATTGGTATCCACGACGCCGATGATGGGAATACCCAGCTTGCGCGCTTCGACGATGGCGTTTTTCTGGTAGCCCACGTCGATGACGAACATGGCATCAGGAATGCCGTTCATGTCCTTGATCCCGCCCAGGCTGCGCTCAAGCTTTTCGAGTTCGCGCTGGTAATCGAGGGCTTCTTTCTTGGTCAGCTTGTCCATGGAGCCGTCGGCCGTCATGGTGGCAAGGTCGTTGAGGCGCTTGATGGACTGCTTGACCGTCTTGAAGTTGGTCAGCATGCCGCCCAGCCAGCGGTGATCCACGAAAGGCGCACCGGCGCGTTGCGCTTCTTCGCGCACGATTTCGCGAGCCTGGCGCTTGGTGCCCACGAACAGCACGTTGCCTTTGTTGGCAGCAATCTGGCGCACAAACTTCATGGCCTCCTGATACATCGGCAGGGTCTTTTCCAGATTGATGATGTGAATCTTGTTGCGATGGCCGAAAATGAAGGGGGCCATCTTGGGGTTCCAGTAACGGGTCTGGTGACCGAAGTGAACTCCGGCTTCAAGCATTTGCCGCATAGTGACGGACATGGTGAACTCCTTTAAGGGTTGAGCCTCCACCGGTCGATAACACCTGCCAAATGGCAGGCACCCTGGTTTTTCCAGACCGGTGTGCGTGTTTGCGGTGTTGCCACCGCACCAAAATTGGGCCTGGGATGCCGGCCCGATAAAGCCGCGTATTCTAGCATTTTTGGTCCGCCCCGTACAAGCATGCCTGGGCGGGGTGCTATAATTCCAGCAAAGCTCAACCACCTTTAGTCTCAAACCCATAGCCAGCCCATGCCCATTTCCATCAAAACCCCGGAAGAAATCCAGCATATGCGCGTGGCCTGTCGCCTGGCCTCCGAAGTCCTTGATTTCATCGCGCCCTTCGTCAAGGTGGGCGTCACCACCGGCGAACTGAACACCCTGTGCCACGATTACATCGTCAACGTGCAGCACACCATCCCGGCGCCGCTGAACTACTGCCCGCCGGGCCACACCCCCTACCCCGGCTCGATCTGCACCTCAGTCAACCATCAGGTCTGCCATGGCATACCCGGCTCGAAGGTGTTGAAGAACGGCGACATCGTCAACATCGACATCACCGTCATCAAGGACGGCTTTCATGGAGACACCAGCCGCATGTACTGCGTGGGCGAGCCCAGCAAGCAGGCGCAGCGGCTTTGTGCCATCACCTACGAAGCCATGTGGCTGGGCATTCGTACCGTGCATCCCGACCACCATCTGGGCGACATCGGGCATGCCATCCAGACCTTTGCGGAAAATGCCGGTTACAGCGTGGTGCGGGAATTTTGCGGGCACGGCATCGGCCGCAATTTTCACGAAGACCCCCAGGTGCTGCATTACGGCCGCAAGGGTACCGGCCTCAAAATGCGTCCGGGCATGATTTTCACCATCGAACCCATGATCAATGCCGGCAAGCGCGACATCCGCCAACTGGCCGACGGCTGGACCATCGTCACTGCTGACCATAGCCTGTCTGCCCAGTGGGAGCATACGGTGCTGGTAACGGACACCGGCTATGAAGTGCTGACCCTTTCTGAAGGCGCACCGCCATCACCGTGAGCACCGCGGACTCCAGGGCCCTGAGGCAACAGCTGACCAGTAGCCGCGAGGCGCTCAAACAAGCCTATCTGCAATCCCCCCACCCGGCGCGCCTGCTGTCGGGCTGGAGCAGCATGGTGGACGCCGTGCTGGCCGGCCTGTGGGAACAGGCCGGTTTCAATTCGCAAGCCGCACTTGCTGCCGTGGGCGGTTACGGGCGCGGCGAACTCTACCCCTATTCCGACATCGACCTGTTGCTGCTGCTTCCCGCAACGCCGGATGCCGACACCACCGGCAAGGTGGAGCGCCTGGTGGGACTGCTGTGGGACATCGGCCTCGAGGTGGGGCACAGCGTGCGCACCCACGAGGAGTGTCTGCTCGTGGCCATGCAGGACCTGACCATCACCACCACCCTGTCTGACGTGCGCTACCTGGCGGGCAACCCCGGGGCCATTGCGCGCCTGCGCCTGGCCCTGCGCCAGTCGCTGGACCTGCCTGCTTTCGTCACGGGAAAGA
>JAJZEH010000121.1 GCA_021805725.1 Pseudomonadota bacterium
GGCGGGCGCTGTGCCAGCAGATAGTCACCTCGCCCATTCAATAGAATTCCGGCCACCACCGGAAGGATCACGGGTCAACTCCGATAGTCGGCGTTGATACTGACGTATTCGTGGGACAGGTCACATGTCCAGACCCGTGCCGTGGCCGTACCTCGCCCCAGCACCACCCGAACGGTGATCTCGGGGCGCGCCATGACCCGCTGCCCTTCCTCTTCATGGTAACTGGAGGCCCGTCCCCCTCCTTCAGACACCAGAACTTCATCCAGGTACAAGCGGATTCCCTCGACGTCCAGATCCATGATCCCGGCATAGCCGATGGCGGCCAGAATTCGTCCGAGGTTGGGATCGCTGGCAAAGAAAGCCGTCTTGACCAGGGGAGAATGACTGATGGCATAGGCCACCTGCAAGCATTCGGCCTCATCCCGCCCACCTTCGACCTGCACCGTGATGAACTTGGTGGCCCCTTCCCCGTCCCGGATGATCGCGTGCGCAAGTTCCAGCGCCAGGGCACTCACGGCTTCGAACAGTTGTTCGTACGCCGCCCCCGCCTGGACGATTTCCTCATTTCCCGCCTGTCCCGTGGCCATGACAAGAAAGGAATCATTGGTCGACGTGTCTCCATCCACCGTGATGCGGTTGAAGGTCCGGTCGGCCACATCGCGTGTCAGTTGCTGCAACAAGGGCGCCGAGATGCAGGCATCCGTGGCAATGAAACCCAACAGGGTAGCCATGTTGGGACGGATCATGCCGGCCCCCTTGGAAATACCGGTCAAAGTCACCGTCCGTCCCTGCAGCATCATTTGACGGGAAGCCGATTTGGGAAAGGTATCCGTGGTCATGATCGCACGGGCAGCCTCCTCCCAGGCGTCCGCCCTCAACTGGTCGATGGCAAGGGGAATTCCCGCCAGCAGAGGTTGCATGGGCAAACGTTCGAGGATGACTCCCGTCGAGAAGGGCAGGACGGCCTGGGCACTCAGTCCCAATCGGGCAGCCACTTCCGCACAGGTTCGAGCCGCATCTTCGCGTCCTGCCTGGCCGGTCCCGGCATTGGCGCATCCTGTATTGACGATCAAGGCCCGTGGCGCCATCTGGCTCAGGTGCTCACGACAGAGTTGAACGGGCGCGGCACAAAACCGGTTACGGGTAAATACTGCCCCTACCCGGGTTCCTTCGCTCAACGTCACCAGCAGCAAATCCAGTCGACCTATCTTGCGAATGCCTGCCGCCACGGCCCCCAAGCCCACGCCCACCACCGGGTGCAGGACCTTGTTTTCATTGACTTCAATACCCATTCTCCGACCTCACAATCTACCGTGGCAATGCTTGTATTTCTTGCCAATCATACGGGCATAATGCCCTCCTGTCAAGGGCTCACAATCTACCGTGGCAATGCTTGTATTTCTTGCCTGACCCACAGGGACAGGGATCATTACGCCCCACCCGCATTCTCGCTTCCGCAGGGAGCGCCCGCATCTCGGGCGGTTCCGTCATCTCTTCGGGATCGCTCAGTGCCAGTGCACCATGTTGATAGCTGACCCGCCCCGGTTCGTCCTCTTCCACCACTCGCTCGGTAGCCTCCGCCACCGCTTCCGAGGTGGTGATTTCCACGCGACAGAGCGCCCGGGTCACTTCGCGCTTGATGGCATCGAGCATCAGACCGAACAGTTCAAAAGCCTCACGCTTGTATTCCTGCTTGGGGTTCTTCTGGGCGTAGCCGCGCAGGTGTATTCCCTGACGCAAGTGATCGAGGGCGGCCAGGTGTTCGCGCCAATGGGAATCGAGAACCTGCAACATGACTGCCCGCTCGTAACCATGCCAAAGCTCCGGCTCGATGGGCGCAATCTTGTTTTGATAGGCCGTTTCCGCCATGCTCTGAACTCTGCCCAGCACCTGCGCGTCATTCAGGGTAGGCTCCGAACTCAACCAGTCCCGGATCGGACAATCCAGGGAAAATTCCCGCAACGCCTGTTGCAATCCCTCCATATCCCAGGCTTCCTCCGGCGCATCAGGCGGCAAGGCGCGCGCCACCTCGATGGCCAGCACATCCTGGCGCATGGCCCGGATGGTCGAGGCGATGTCCTGGGCCTCCAGCAATTCCTTGCGCTGACCGTAGATGACCTTGCGCTGGTCATTGGCCACATCATCGTATTCGAGCAACTGCTTGCGCACATCAAAATTGCGGGCTTCCACCTTGCGCTGGGCGTTTTCAATGGCACGGGTCACCCATGGATGTTCGATGGCTTCTCCCTCGGGCATCTTCAGTCGATCCATGATGGCGGCTACCCGATCGGAGGCAAAGATCTTCAACAGCGGATCTTCCAGAGACAGGTAGAAACGACTGGACCCCGGATCTCCCTGCCTTCCCGAACGTCCCCGCAACTGGTTGTCGATACGCCGGGACTCATGCCGTTCGGTTCCAATGATGTGCAGCCCCCCCAAACTCACCACCTGCTCATGCCGCACTTTCCACTCGTCCATGAGCAGAGCCTGTTTTTCCTGGCGTTGTTCCGGCGTCAGGTCGGGATCCTGCTCGATGCTTCGCTGGGCTTCCTCAGGGTTCCCGCCCAGCACGATATCCGTTCCCCGCCCTGCCATATTGGTCGCAATGGTGATCATGCCCGGTTGCCCCGCTTGCGCCACGATTTCGGCCTCCCGTGCGTGGTGTTTGGCATTCAGCACCTGGTGGGGCAATTTTTCCTGTTGCAACAGACGGGAAACCAGTTCGGATGCCTCGATGGAGGTCGTCCCCACCAAAACCGGCTGACCACGTTGATGGCAGTCCCGCACGTCCGCCACGATGGCCTGAAGCTTCTCCCGTCCACTGCGAAACACCTGGTCCATCCGGTCCTGTCGTCTGAGCACACGGTGCGGCGGAATCAGAACGGTTTCCAGACCATAGATATGCTGGAACTCAAAGGCCTCGGTATCCGCGGTCCCCGTCATTCCTGCCAACTTCTCGTAGAGTCGGAAATAATTCTGGAAGGTGATGGAAGCCAGGGTTTGGGATTCATTCTGGATATCCACCCGTTCCTTGGCTTCAATAGCCTGATGGATCCCTTCAGACCAACGACGCCCCTGCATCATCCGCCCCGTGAATTCGTCCACGATCACGATTTCCCCGTTCTGGACCACGTAGTGCTGATCGCGATGGTACAGCGCGTGCGCACGCAGTCCTGCGTATACATGATGCATGAGCAAAATATGGGCAGGATCGTACAGACTGGCCCCATCCGGCAACAGTCCGGCCTCGCTCAACAGATTTTCCGCCCGCTCGTGACCCTGCTCCGAAAGGGTGACCGAGTGCGCCTTGAGATCGACCCAATAATCGCCTTCCCCTTCCTCCGTGGCCTGCGGTTGCAATTCCGGAATCAACTGATCGATCCGCAGATACAGTTCGGTATTGTCTTCGGATTGCCCGGAAATGATCAGGGGGGTACGAGCCTCATCGATCAGGATCGAGTCCACCTCGTCCACAATGGCAAAATGGAGCGAACGCTGTACCCGCTCACCCACCTGGGACACCATGTTGTCGCGCAGATAGTCGAAACCAAATTCATTGTTGGTCCCGTAGGTGATATCGGCGGCGTAGGCCGCCATCTTGTCGTCATGACTCATCTGGGACAGGTTGACCCCAACCGATAACCCCAGAAAACGGTGAATACGCCCCATCCATTCCGCATCGCGGCGCGCCAGGTAATCATTCACGGTAACCACATGGACGCCCTTCCCCGTCAATGCATTGAGGTAGGCAGGTAGGGTGGAGACCAGGGTTTTCCCCTCTCCGGTACGCATTTCCGCGATCTTTCCGTAATGCAGCGCCAACCCCCCCAGAAGTTGCACGTCGAAATGGCGCATGCCCAGAACCCGGCGCGCAGCCTCTCGCACCACCGCAAAAGCCTCGGGCAATAGGGCATCGAGTGTTTCCCCCGCCTTCAGTCGCTGACGAAAACGTTCGGTCGCCCCCTGAAGGGTCGCATCCTCCCATCCCTGTACGTCGTTCTCCAGCGCATTGATGCGCATGACGAGCTTGCGATATTGTTTGAGCAGACGTTCGTTACGACTGCCAAAAATCTTCTTGAGGACGGAGGTCAACATGGCGCGTGGGCAGACGATAAAACCATGATTCTACCAGAGTGTGAGACCAATTCAGGGTAAACTGACGGGGTTTGAGATGACTCTTTACCATCGGGTGCGTACCTCGCCATGCCTTTTCTGCCCCTGTCCCATCTTTTGAGCCAACAAGAGGGTCTGGCGCCTCATCTGCCGAAGATCGAGCAGGTCCGGGAACTGAATGGCCGTTTTCAGCGATGCCTTCCCCAGGAATTGAGAGAATTGGCCCACATCACCCGTCTGGAAGAAGACGGAGCCGT
The DNA here is from genome assembly GCA_021805725.1 of Pseudomonadota bacterium. The sequence goes on from JAJZEH010000121.1 coordinate 4,371, forward strand.
ACTCCGTGTCGAAACCTCCCTCAATGCAGTCGCCGCGCGCCTGCGGCAACTCGGTCCCTCGCTGGGGGCCGGACTGGGGCTCGCACGCCCCCCCGTGCTGAAAGTCACCCTGCGTCCCGCCGTGACCCGTCCGCCCCAATCCAGCGCGCAGAATCTCACTGTTCGTACCCTGCAGGAATTTGAAGACCTGGCCGGGACGTTGACGCCCTCCCCCCTGCAGAACGCCATTCACTCCCTCCTCCGCCAGCGTGGCCGACCTCAAAAAGACGGCTGAATCTGCGGCAGAGGTTCTATGAAGGAAGAAGGTGCCGGCTGTCCCGGGGCCAGGGTCACCCAGGTCCAGGCCGAACGTTGCGACCATAGGGCGCGTGCTGCCAGGTTATTCAACGCGTGTCCCGATTTGAAACCGGTGAACGAACCGATCAGCGGATGCCCCAGCAGGTAAAGATCTCCCACCGCATCCAGTATCTTGTGCCTCAGAAACTCATCGGCATAACGCAGGCCATCTGCGTTGAGCACCCGAAATTCGTCCATCACGATCGCGTTGTCCATGCTCCCCCCCAGCGCGAGCCCCTGGTGACGCAGATACTCCACTTCACGCGTAAACCCGAAAGTCCGGGCCCGCGCCACCTCCCGAACGTAGGAGGTATGCGTGAAGTCGACGGTCACGGAGGACCCCGTTGCGGTAATGGCCGGATGATCGAAGTGCCCTTCGTAGGTGACACGAAACCCGTCATAAGGTTCGAAACGGGCCACCTTGTCGCCCTGCACCACCTCCACCGGTTCGAGAATCCGGATGTAACGACGCGGCGCGGGCTGCTCCACCAACCCGGTGGATTGCAGCAAAAAGACGAAGGGCGCCGAGCTTCCATCCAGGATGGGCACTTCGGGCCCTGAAATCTCCACCCGCGCATTGTCCACGCCCAAGCCAGCCAGCGCGGACATCAGATGTTCCACGGTGCTGACCTTGGCCTCGCCCTGTTCGATCAGGGTGGAAAGGCGGGTGTCCGTCACAAAATCCGCCAGGGCGGGAACCTCAGGGCGTCCGGGCAGATCAGTCCGAATGAAACGAATCCCCTGATCCACCCCCGCCGGGCAGAGGTTTATTTCCACCTTGACTCCCGTGTGGAGTCCTACGCCGCTGGTCCGGACGGAAGACTTGAGTGTGCGCTGTTGTCCCATGCTCCCAGTATAAACGGTTCTTTCCGACTAATCCGCCTGCTTCCGGAGAAAGGCGGGAATATCATAGAGATCCACACCATTTTCGCGCATGGCTTCCACCACGTTGTGACTGTTGCGGGCCGTGCGGATCACAGAGGCGCCCTCCTGCCCCAGGATCAGCGGCGCATTGTCCGTCCCCGTCCGGACCACAGTCAACGGCTTCTGCGCCCGCCGCGCACTCCCCCCCAATCCCGTCGCCACGATGGTGACCCGCAGTTCATCGCCCATCGTTTCATCGACCACGCTGCCAAAGATCACCGTCGCATCCTCCGCCGTAAAGGAACGGATCGTATTCATGACATCGTGGACCTCCTTCAGTTTCATGCTGGCACTGGCCGTGATGTTCACCAGCACGCCGCGCGCCCCGGTCAGGTTCACATCTTCCAGCAGGGGGCTGGCAATGGCCTGTTGAGCCGCCATATTTGCCCGGTCGATGCCACCCACCTTGGCGGAGCCCATCATGGCCACCCCCATTTCCGACATGACCGTACGCACGTCGGCAAAATCCACATTGACCATACCCGGACAATTGATCACCTCCGCAATCCCGGCCACGGCTCCCTGGAGGACATCGTTGGCGGCATGATAGGCTTCCAGCATGCTCACTTCATTCCCCAGCACCTGCAGCAATTTCTCGTTGGGAATGATAATCAGCGAATCGACATACTGAGACAACTGCTCGATCCCTTCGAGCGCCGACTTCATGCGCCGACCCTCGAACTCGAAAGGTTTGGTCACCACGGCGACCGTCAGTATCCCCATTTCCCGAGCGATTTCAGCCACGATGGGCGCTGCCCCGGTCCCGGTCCCTCCCCCCATGCCTGCCGTGATGAAGAGCATGTCCGCACCGGACACCATTTCCGCGATCCGTTCCCGGTCTGCCAGGGCCGCCTGCCGTCCCACGTCGGGGTTCGCCCCGGCACCCAATCCCTTGGTCAGGGCTTCACCCAGTTGCACCTGATGGGTCGCACGGCTGCGTCGCAATGCCTGACTGTCAGTATTCATGGCAATGAACTCGACTCCAGACACCCCCTGCTCCACCATATGGGCCACGGCATTTCCCCCGCACCCCCCCACGCCGATGACCTTGATCACCGCATCCGACATCGGACATTCCTGAATTTCAAAGTTTGCCATGATTCACCTCTCTCCACAGATTGTACCCAACTCGATCACTCAAAATGAACTTTTGAACCAGTGCTTGATTCGTTCCCAGGAATACCCCAGCGTCAGAAGGCTGGATCGCCCCCCCTGCGCTTTCTGATGTTCCTCAAAGCCAAAAGCCAACAATCCCATGACCGTGGCAAACTGGGGCTTGCGCACGACATCCGCCAGCGGTCCGCGATAAAAAGGCACCCCCAGCCGCACAGGGACATGAAAAATCTCCTCCCCCAATTCCAGCATTCCTTCCATGGCACTACTGCCCCCCGTCAGTACCACTCCGGAGGGAATCAGGTCCAACTGCCGACTGGTGCGCAGTTCCGTCAGCACCAGTGAAAACATTTCTTCCACCCGCGGTTCGATCACCTCCACCAAAGTCTGGCGCGCCATCTGGCGCATTCCCCGTTCTCCCACGCCGGGTACGGCCACCTTCTGATCGCCTTCCACCAGTTGGCGCAAGGCACACCCCTGCTGAATCTTGATTTCCTCTGCAGCCGCCAGGGGAGTGCGCAAAGCCATGGCAATGTCGCTGGTGATCTGGTCTCCGCCCAGGGGAATCACTGCGGTGTGACGAATGGCGCCCTTGACAAACACCGCGATATCCGTGGTCCCCCCACCGATGTCCACCAGGCAGACCCCCAGATCCTTTTCATCGTGAGTCACCACAGACCGGGCAGAAGCCAGGGGCTGCAGGATCAAATCACTCACCTCCAGCCCACAACGCCGGATACACCGCATGATGTTCTGGGTGGCAGAGACCGATCCCGTGATGATGTGCACGCGCACCTCCATCCGCAATCCACTCATTCCCACCGGTTCGCGCACATCTTCCTGTCCGTCGATGATGAATTCCTGAGTCAGGACATGCAACACCTGTTCGTCGTTGGGAATATTGACCGCCCGCGCCGTTTCCAGGACCCGTTCCACATCTCCCGGGGTCACTTCCTTGTTCTGGATCGCCACCATCCCATGACTGTTCTTGCTTCTGACATGACTTCCCGCAATTCCGGTGACGACCTCCCGGATTTTGACATTGGCCATCAATTCGGCCTCTTCCAGCACGCGCTGAATGGATTGAACGGCCAATTCGATATCCACGACCACGCCACGGCGCAACCCTTTGGAAGGCACTTGTCCAAATCCAATGATTTCGTAGGCCGTTCCCTCCGGGTTGATTTCAGCTACCACCGCAACAATCTTCGAGGTACCCACGTCCAGAGCCACGATCAGAGAACGGTTTTCACGATGTGTCGTCAACATTGCTCAGTCCTCTTTTGACCCGGTTCTCGGACCGCGCACCGCAAAGCCATTGGCATAACGCAAATCCACGCTGCCTCCCGCGGGGATCACGCCATTCTGATGCAATTCGGGCCAGACCTTCAAAAAGCGTTGCCAGCCTGCGCCATCGGGTTCACGCCCCAAAAACCAATGCGAACCATCATCCAGCGTCAACGTCCAGGCCCCCCGCTCGCTCAGTGCCATACCTTCCACATACCGCCCCAGCGGTTTGAGATCGCGGTTGAATCTGTTCCAGGCCTGAAGCATTTCCGGACCCGTCTCACGCGGTCCCACAAAATGAGGTAATTCCCCTAGATAATCCGCTACAAAGGGCTCACCGAAAATATTGAGCAGCCCCTCATCCCCCCAATAAGCCGCGGGGATTTGTTCCTCCACCTGAACTTCCAGGGCATTGGGCCAGATCCTGTGCAAATGAACCGCACGCACCCAGGGGATGGTTTTCAATTCTGCTGCCGCCGCCGCCAGGTCCACCGTGAAGAAATTCCCCTTAACCCGTTGTGCGGCCTTGGCGACCAACGCCGGGTCGATCTGATGCAGGTTTCCATGAATCACCGTGTGCTGAATCTGAAAAAAGGGTCGATGAATCACCCACTGCAGGCTCAGTTTCACCCCCACGACAAGGGACAGCAGAAGGCACACAGCCACCCCACTTCGCCAGTGAGCACCCAACCAACGCCAGCATCGCTCCAGAAAACCCGGCGTTTCCGATGGAGAATGCCGTCGGGATACGCCCTGCCGACCAGAGTGCCTCAACTCGCTTTTCGCTCCCGAGCGCTTATCCCAGGAAATACCACTTACAGCCACCTCGTTCTCCTCATTTCCCGTTTCATGCCCTTTCTCCCACGATGCGCACTTCCGGATGCAGGCACACCCCCTTTTCTGCCAGAATCCGGGACTGTATCTCCGCCACCAGTGTTTCTATATCCGCTGCCGTTGCCTGCCCCCGATTGACAATGAAATTGGCATGTTTCCGGGAGACTTCCGCCCCGCCGATACGTTTTCCCTTGAGGCCACAACCTTCGATGAGACGCGCCGCGTAATCCCCTGGCGGATTGCGAAATACCGAGCCGGCATTGGGCAACTCCAGGGGTTGTTCGGCCACCCGCTGCGCCAGCAAGGAGCGGATACGCGTCCTGGCCGTTTCGGAATCCCCCGCCGGGAAACGCAACAACACGGATAAAAACCATTCTTCCGGGCCGAACCGGCATTCCGCCCGGAGACTCACGGAACGGTAGCCAATGTCATAGTCATCGGGTGTTCGCCAGCGCAGCACGCCCTGGCGATCCACGGTTTCCACCTGGTGTACGTAGTTCCAGATCTCGGCTCCATAGCATCCCGCATTCATGGCCAGCACCCCCCCCATCGTGCCCGGTATCCCAGCCAGAAACTCCGCGCCCCCGCATCCGGCGCGAGCCGCCAGGCGAGCCACTTTAGGCGCAGGGACGCCAGCCTCGATCCTCAGGCAACCTTCTTCTTCCCACTTCACTTCCTTCAATGCCCCGTGCATCTGGATCACGGTTGCATCGATCCCCCCTTCCCGCACCAGCAGATTACTGCCCAACCCGAGCAAAAACAGGGTCTCCTGCGCTGGCCGGGCACACAGAAACTCCAAAAAATCCTCACGGTGACGGGGCCGGTAGAATTGACGGGCCCTTCCCCCGGCACGCCAACTGACGTGCTGGTTCATGGGTTCGTTCTGCCGCAATTCACCCCGGGCCACCTGATGTGCCGGCATCATGTGTGCGATCCTCCCCCCAGGCGTTCACATAATTGTCCGGGGAGTTGGCTGATATTTCCCGCGCCCATGGTAATCACTACATCCCCGGCGCGTACCCGTTCCAGCACCCGGTCCCCCATGACGTCCATCCCCTCGGCCACCACAACGTCCTTCTGCGCCAGAGCCTGGGCCAGGGCCAGGGAATCCACCCCCGGAAGGGGCGTCTCGCCCGCGGCATAAACCGGGGCCAGAACGACCTGCTCGACTTCCCCCAGCACCCGCACGAACTCTGAAAAACGATCACGGGTGCGGGTATAACGATGGGGTTGAAAAGCCAGCACCAGTCGCCGTCCTGGAAAAACCCCCCGTGCCGCCTCCAGAGTGGCGGCCATTTCTGCCGGATGATGCCCATAATCGTCCACCAGGGTAATGAACCCCCCTTGCGGCAGGGGCAGATCGCCATAGCGTTGAAAACGCCGCCCCACTCCCTTGAAGGAGGCAAGTGCACGCACAATGGCCGGATAGGCAGCATTCACTTCAATGGCCACCGCAATGGCCGCCAAGGCGTTCAGGACATTATGTCGCCCCGGCAAGGCCAGAGTCACTTCCAGGCGACGTTCCAGGGTACCGTCCCGGGCCAGGCGCAGTTCCACCCCAAAACGCATCCCCCCGGCCTCGGCGCGCACATCCACGGCCCGGATCTGTGCCTCCGGACCAAATCCATACGTCCGCACGGGCCGCTCCACCCGTCCCACCAGGGCGCGTACGACAGGATCCTCCAGACAAAGCACGGCCAGCCCATAAAAGGGCAGATGCTCGAGGAACTGCAGGAAAGCCGCCTGCAACTGGCCAAAGTCATGGTCGTAACTTTCCATGTGGTCCTGGTCGATATTGGTGACCACCGCCATGACCGGTTGCAACAGCAGAAAGGAACCGTCGGACTCATCGGCTTCCACCACCATGAATTCACCGGTTCCCAATGCTGCATGGGTACCGGCACTATTCAACTTTCCCCCGATCACAAAAGTGGGGTCCAACCCCGCTTCGGATAAAATGCTGGCCACCAGACTGGTGGTCGTGGTTTTGCCATGGGTCCCGGCCACGGCAATCCCCTTGCGCAAACGCATCAGTTCGGCCAGCATGAGCGCACGCGGCACCACGGGAATCTGAGCCGCCCGCGCCGCTTTCAGTTCCGGATTGTCCGGCAGGACGGCGGTCGAAGTGACCACCACATCGGCCCCCTCGATGTGCCCTGCCTCATGTCCCAGCCAGACCCGCGCACCCAGTCCAGCAAGACGACGAGTGGCCGGATTTTGGAGGGCATCGCTCCCGGTCACTTCGTACCCCAGGTTGAGCAGGACTTCGGCGATGCCGCTCATACCTGCGCCGCCGATCCCTACAAAATGCACGTGTTGAATCCGGTGCCTCATCCTGCCATCTCCTCGCAGACCTGGCTCAAGCGCGCCACTGCCGTCCCCTGATAGAGGCGACGAGCCGCCTCAGCCATACCCAGCAACAGGAGACGGGTCTGCTCCTGCAACCATTGCGCCAGAGCGGCGGCTTCCAGTTGGGTCTGAGGCCACAAACGGGCAGCCCCCGCGCGCTCCAGAAAACGTGCATTGACCGTCTGGTGATCATCCACTGCCGCCGGATAAGGCACCAATACGCTCCCCACGCCAGCGGCCGTCAATTCGGCCAAAGTCAGGGCACCCGCCCGACAAATCACCAGATCACACTCGGCGTAAGCCGCCGCCATATCTTCGATGAAGGGACGCAAATCCCCCTGTACACCCATTTCCCGGTAACTGGCTTCCAATTCGGCCTGGTGGCGCGCCCCCCCCTGATGCAGCACAGTGGGACGCACTGCCTGGGGAATCAAGGCCAGGGCACGCGGAACCCACTGGTTCAGGGCCTGGGCCCCCTGACTGCCGCCCAGCACCAGCAACCGCAGGTTTCCCTGGCGTGGCGCAAAACGCAGACGGGGTTCAGGCAAGTCGACAATCCCACGCCGCACCGGATTGCCCACCGTCTCCACTCCCTTGGGGCAACCCAGCCAGGGCGTCAAGGGATGAGCCGACGGCTGTCGGAAGGAATCCGGAAACCCTTCGAAAACCTTTTGGGCCAGGCGTCCCAGGAGTCGGTTGGTCAAACCCGCCACTGCATTCTGTTCGTGAATGATCAGAGGCAGGCGCAGTAAGACTGCTGCCAGCCCCCCCGGCAAGGCCACATAACCACCGAACCCGACAACCACATGGGGACGCTGACGCAAAATGACCCCCATGCTCTGGAAAATGGCCCGCGCCACCATGAAAGGAGCCCACAGGCGCCGCCCCCATCCCTTGCCTCGCACCCCACCCATCGCAACGGTTTCCAGAGGAAAGCCGGATGCGCCGACCCACTGCCCCTCCATCCCCTGTGCCGTGCCAAGCCAGACCACGCGCCACCCCTGTATCCGCAACTGTTCTGCCAGCGCCAGGGCCGGAAAAACATGCCCCCCGGTACCGCCTGCCATGATCAATGCGCAACGGCTCATCGGGGACCTCCGCGTCGCATCATTTTCTGACGAGTCTCGTAGTCGATGCGCAAGAGCACGGCCAGCGTCACCACATTGGCCACGATCCCGCTGCCCCCGTAACTGAGCAGGGGCAAGGTCAACCCCTTGGTGGGCAGAAGCCCCATATTGACCCCCATGTTGACCAAACTCTGAAGCGCGAACCATACCCCCACGCCTTGCGCCAGCAAGGCTTCGAAATAACGCTCCATCGAGGCCGCACGACGTCCGATGGCAAAACTTCGCGCGATCAGGAAGGAGAACAGGCCCAACGTCACCAGCACCCCCAGAAAACCCAGTTCTTCGGCAATCACCGCCATCAGGAAATCGGTATGCGCCTCGGGCAGGTAGAGTTGTTTTTCCACGCTGGCCCCCAGCCCCAATCCCCACAGTCCTCCATGCCCAAAGGCGATCAGCGCATGTGTCAACTGATAACCCTTGCCAAAAGGATCCGCCCAGGGATTCCAGAACCAGATCAGCCGATTGAAACGATAGGGCGAAAGAACGATCAGCAGGGCAAAGGCAATGGCCAGCAGGATCATCAGAAAGACAAACCATTTGCCGTCGAATCCCCCCAGGAAAAGTATCGCACCTGCAACCCCGATCATCACCACAAAGGCGCCAAAGTCGGGTTCCTTGAGCAGGAGCAACCCCACCAGGAACATCACGATCAACATGGGCAGGAAGACTTTCTTGAGGTCATGCATGACTGCGGCCTTGCGCGCCGTGTAATCCGCCGCATAAACCAGCACAAAAAACTTCATGAATTCCGATGGCTGCACATTAAACCCCAGAAAGGACAACCAACGCCGACTGCCATTGACTTCCTTGCCCAGACCGGGAACCAGTACCAGCAGCAACCCCAGCGCGCCCACCCCGAACAGCGGGAGTGCGTATCTTTTCCAGCGTTCCAGGGGCACCTGAAAGGCTGCCCACCCCGCCAGAAGGGCGACGCCCACGTACAGGGACTGACGAAAAAAGAAATACGTGGAGCGAAACCCCAGGTGACGGTCGGCTTCCGCACTGGCGATGGAGGCCGAATACACCATGACCATCCCGAACGCCAGCAAAGTCATGATGGTCCACAGGAGCGGCAGGTCAAACTCGGACTGTTCCGCATTTCCGGGCGGGATATTGAAACGCTTCATTGCCATTTTTCCTCCCCATGCCAAGCCAGGGCATGCACCGCCGTACAGAAAACGTCCGCGCGGTGGAGGTAGTTGTGAAACATGTCAAAACTCGCGCAGGCCGGAGACATCAGTACGCTCTCTCCCGGACGCGCCAGAGCGAAGGCCCGCTCCACGGCATCCTGCATGTCGGTCGCAAAGACACGCGGAACGGCCAGCCCTTCGAGCGCCTCATCGATCCGCGCGCCATCCCTTCCAATCAAAACTACCGCTCGGGCGTGAGTCGCCACTGCCGGACGCAAGGGGGAGAAATCCTGGCCCTTGCCATCCCCGCCGGCAATCAATACCACTGGCGCATCCACCCCCTTCAAGGCGGCCACGGTGGCCCCCACGTTGGTGCCCTTCGAGTCATCGAAGAAACGTACCCCCGCCACGTCCGCCACCCATTCCACGCGGTGCGGCAACCCCCGAAATTCCCTGATGGCGTTCAGCATGGCCGGTTCCGCCCAGCCCAGGGCCTGCCCCATGGCCAACGCCGCCAATACATTGGCCACGTTGTGTTCCCCCCACAAGGGCACTTCGGAACGACGCAGAACCCGGCGATTCCCCTGTACCAGCCAGCGTTCCCCGTTTTGCAGGACAACACCCCAATCCCGCGCATTGACAGGGGCATCCAGGCCGAAAGTGGGGGTTTCAGCGGAAATCATGGCCTTCACCAAGGCATCTTCCCGATTCCCCACCGGGTGTTCGCACCCCTGATAGATGCGTGCCTTCGCCGCAGCGTAGGTAGCCATGTCCGGATAACGATCCATGTGGTCCTCGCTCACATTCAGGACCACGGCACTGTCCGGGTCCAGTGAAGCAAGGGTCTCCAGTTGGAAACTGGACAATTCCAGCACCAGCACTTCGGGCCACGGCGAGGTCATCAGGACCTCCAGCAAGGGAACGCCAATATTTCCTGCCACTGTGGTGCGCAAGCCCTGGGCTCGGGCCAGATCGCCCAACAGGGAGACGACCGTACTTTTCCCGTTGGCTCCGGTCACCGCCAGAATTTTGGGGCGCCGGGAATGTCGCGCCAACACCCGGGCCGCCACCTCCACGTCGCCCAGAAAAGGCATCCCACGCGTACGCCACCCATGAATCAGGGGATCATCCAGCGCGACGCCAGGACTGACGACCACCCAATCCGTCGCCTGGAACAGACCATCCTGCCAGGGACCGCCCAGGAACGCCACGCCCGGATACGTTTCTTCCAGAATCTGACGATGGGGCGGCTGGACGCGCGTATCCGCCACGCGTACGTCATATCCTTGCCGCATCAACCAGCGCACGGCGGCCCACCCCGTGTCGCCCAGTCCCAGAACAAGGACCCGGCGTCCCGCAGGCATCGAAGAGTGGTGTAAAAGGGATTCCGTCATGATCAGCGAATCTTGAGTGTGGAAAGGCCGGCCAGGACCAATACGGTGGTAATGATCCAGAAACGCACCACCACCTGGTTTTCTTTCCAGCCCTTCAGTTCAAAATGATGATGGATGGGCGCCATACGAAAAATACGCGTGCCCGTCAATTTGAAGGACACCACCTGCAGTACCACCGACAGGGTTTCCAGTACGAACACCCCCCCCATCACGAACAACACGATTTCCTGTCGTACGATCACCGCCACCAACCCCAAAGCCCCCCCCAACGCCAGGGCGCCCACATC
>JAJZEH010000087.1 GCA_021805725.1 Pseudomonadota bacterium
AAATGGCTTTTGAATAAAACTGTTGGCCATTTTTCTTCATAATCCAGATTCATTTTCTGAAGATCCAGAAAACCAGCGACAAGACCAGAGAAACGATGATGCTGGTAGTGACCGGAAAGTAAAAACTGAATCCTTTACGCTCGATATGGATGTCGCCCGGAAGGGAACCCATGCCCAGTCTGGACAGCCAAGGCCAGGTTACGCCGACCAGGATGAAGATGATGCCGACAATGACAAGCCACTTGGCCATATCTCCCCCTCCGGATTCACGAATCGCCCCCCACGGGTGTTCCCTTGCTCACGGATGCAAGCGCCTGTGCCGTCGCGGAGGGATTCAGGCTGTCGACCATCGAACTCGGGATCAGGATCGTGACTCCTCGTTCCTTCGTGGTCTCGTAAATGATATTCATGGCCCGAAGTTGGAGCGCGCCGGGATGTCCCGCGTAAATATCTGCGGCCTCGACAAACTTTCCCGCTATTGCAGCTTCGGCCGATCCAAGAATCACACGCGCCTGCTTCTCGCGCTCCGCCTGTGCCTGACGGGACATGGCATCCTGAAGGGCTACTGGAATGGCCACGTCGCGAATTTCCACCGAACTTACCGATATACCCCATAAGGCAGTTTTTTTGCCGATCTCTTCTTTCAATTGCTCGTCGGCTTCCTTGCGGTCGGACAACAGTGCAGTCAACATCGAAGAACCGATCATCTCGCGCAGCGAGGTTTGGGCAACCCGGTCGATAGCCTCACGATAATTGGTGATGGCCAGCGCGGCTTTTTCGGCATCGTGCACATGCCAGAAAATGATCGCATCGACATTGACCGGGACGGTATCCCTGGTGAGTGCCTGCTCGGCATTGAAGGCTGTGGTCTGAATCCGTTCGTCGATCACCGCAACCACATTGTCCAGGATCGGAATAATGGCGAACAGGCCCGGCCCCTTGACGCTTTGTAACTTTCCCATCCTCAGGATGACAAACTTTTGCCAGGTATTGGCCATCTTCAGTGACAACGCAGTGACGACTGCGGCGCCAAAAAAAACCAGCGCAAGATAGGGGCTTTCCCACCGACCAATGACAAGGCCCATGAGAATCAGGACGGAAACCAGGAAGGACGTGATCGGGTTCATGTTCATTATTCCTCCTGTTCAGTGACAGCCGTTGGATTGTTCCGTGCTACCGGCTACTGTAACATCCCCCTCCTGATCAAAAACATCAGGACAGAGCGTCCACAATCAATGGTGATTATCACCTTTTCTTGGAATGGTTGGATAAAGAATTCAAAAAGTTCGCTTCAGGGACGGGGCTGATATAATCGGCCTAATTTGTTTCGGGAGAACGGTCGCGTGTCAGGGAAACGCCTGTTGATCATCGGATTGGGTCTCGCCTATCTGGTTGCGGGGTTCTGGGTGACGACAGACTCCTCCTCCCGTCTCGCCCTTGCCTTTGGCCGGACACGGAACACCGATCCCGCTGGCGCCTTATGCACCCGTCTGGCACGGCTTCTGAACTCAGGATTACTGGCCCCTGCCCTGGTACGCCACACCCGGCAGAACCACCAGCAGGCTTCCGCGCCTCGATGAGCGGGGTGAAACCACCCTTGCTATCCGAAGTTCCCGACTAACGATGGAACACATGGATATCTCACCCCCGACTTCTCCCCTGTGGATCAAGGTTGTACTTGGTGCCGTGCTCCTCACTTGTCTTTATGCATGGGAATTTTGGCCATCAAAACTACCTTCCGTACCGCCCTCCCCTCACTACTCGGTTCTCACAAACTCGAGGGAACCGATCACCCCACTGCCTCTCGAACCACCCGACCTCGATCAGGGAAAGGTCGCGCTTGGCAAAAAACTGTTCAATGAACTCAAACTGTCCCATGACAACACGATTGCCTGTGCAAGTTGTCATCAACTGGATCATGGTGGGGTCGACGCAAAGAAATATTCACAGGGAATTTATGGTCAACTCGGGAACATCAATGCCCCGACGGTTTACAACAGTGGGTATAATTTCCGCCAGTTCTGGAATGGTCGCGCAGCAACCCTGGAACAGCAGGTCGACGGCCCGGTCAACAACCCGGTGGAAATGGGGTCCAACTGGACCGAAGTCATCTCCAAACTTCAGAAGGATCCGTCCTACGCGATCAAATTCGCCAGCATTTACCCGGACGGAATCACAGCGGAAAATATCAGGGACGCCATTGCCACATTCGAACGTTCCCTCATCACCCCAAATTCCCGTTTCGACAAATTCCTGAGGGGAGACACGAAGGCGATCACCCCCAAAGAGTTTGCCGGATATCAACTCTTCAAAGGTTACGGCTGCATTTCCTGTCATCAGGGAAGCAACATCGGCGGAAACCTTTACGAGAAACTTGGCATCATGCGCCCTTATTTCAGGGAAAACAGGCCGATCACCGAAGCCGACATGGGTCGGTATGCCATTACCAGAAACCTCGAGGACATGCATGTGTTCAAGGTGCCCGGCCTGCGCAATATCGCGCTCACCGCCCCCTATCTGCACGATGGTTCCGTACCAACCCTCGAACAGGTCGTCAGGATCATGGGAGAACATCAACTGGGAGTCGATTTACCCACCGAAGATATTTCAGAAATCGTCGCTTTTCTGAAAACCCTGACCGGTGAATATGGTGGCAAACCCTTATGAAACCGGGACGATTCGGCCCAAGGCAGGCTTCGATCGTGTTCGCAAGCACCGTCTTCCTGGTTTTTCTGTTCCTCAATGCAAGGGTGATCGATCCTTTTCAGCACCAGCGGACCCTGGAGGACCTCGACGAAATTTCCACCCTGGATTCACAAATCGACGAGCAGGTCATAAAACTCCGATACCGGCTTCTGAACAATTACGATGGACTCGTCGCTGCGGAAAACAACCTCAAGTTACGCCGGAATGATCTGAAAAAAAACAAACTCTTCCAGCAGGAGGATCAACGGATCAGGCAGGCAGTTCGCCAATGGGAACAGGCCATGACCCGCAAGGAGGCATTGATCGAGCGATTCAAATCGCACAATGCCATTCTTAACAATTCGCTGTCTTATTTCCCCAGAACCATAGAGGAAGCGGTTCGCCTTGCTCCCTCCGGGCTTAAAGAAGACCTGCAGACCTTGCTGCGGGATGTACTCATGGTCCACGCAGGCGCAGACGGTGGTGACGCAGTGGCGTTCGAGATCAAGCGCCTGGAGGCAGCATCCTACCCCCCTGAATTGCGCAGGATCATGGAGCATGCCCTCCAGCATGCAACCTACATTCTCGAATATGAAAAAGAACTCGACAGTCTCATCCCGAAAATCACCTCGGGAGAAACCCATCTGCTCGATGAAAATCTGACCACCACCTATGAGCAGTCTTTCGACCACGCCCTGAAGATCGCCAACTATTATCGGTTTCTTCTTTTCCTGTCGGCACTCTGGCTACTTTCCTACGCCATTTATTCATTCTTTCGTCTGAAGGAAAACTCGAGGAGATTGTATGCAGACATCATCGAACGCATGATACTGGAGGCCCGCAACGAACGCCTGACGAAACTCTACAAGGCGCTCAGCGAGATCAATCAGGCCATCGTGCGAATGGATGATGAAACCTCCCTGTTTCCGCTGGTGTGCAGGATGTCGGTGGATTTTGGCGGCATGAAGATGGCCTGGATCGGACGGTTGAATGAGGACAAGGGCCTGATCGAACCCGTC
>JAJZEH010000055.1 GCA_021805725.1 Pseudomonadota bacterium
ATCCGCCAACAGTACGTTGAGGTTGCCTGTAGATGCGCCGCCCCCACCCCCGCCGCCACCGCAGGCCGACAGGAAAATCACTCCTAGCAAGCCCATACAAAGAAAAAGTCGCTGCCGAAGAATAGTAACCGTCATGTTGATCTCCTAAAAATTAATTGCCCGAACGGGGCGTTACCAGTCTTGGCGCCCCATGCGCCTTCTGAGCTCCCAGTGGATATTTTCCGAGTTTCGTGTATTATATGGGAATATTTCACATATTGCAAACAGACCTCACGTCCAAAAGGCGGGAAGGCATGATGGATTCAAGGAGCATACGAATGATGACAGACTGGTCGACGCTATTCATGACAACCATTTATCCCTTGTTGATTGTCTGCGGCATCATCTTTCTTTCATGGACCACGATCCAAAGACGAAGGAACATGGAAAAACTGAAGGATAATGTCAATCAGAAACTTGCTGCCAAAGTGCAGTTGACAGCCAAAGACATCATCCATATCGGGAAGGGATTCGACCTTTCTCCTAAGAGCAGCGGTGATGTCATCTACAGGCTATATACCGGCGCCAACGATACGGACTCCTATGCAATACTCAAGGCCCTGGTTTCCGATCTTGAAAAGGAGGAGGCATTTGACGACCTGCCCGATGAGGTAAAGCCTTCATTGACGCGTATCGTCAAGTTGATAGACCACACGAATGACCCTGCTGACAAGTATATTCTCCTGCCCATCACCACCACGTTGAACAAGTACGTGGAGTTGAAGGCAGAACAGGAAAAAGCGAAGAGACAAACCAATCGTGCCTACTTCATCACGATCATCAGCTTCATAGTGGGAACAACCAGCTTCTACTTTACGCTCAAATCCCCCTCGGCAGACGACATTAAACATACCGTGGAACAGGTGATGGGCGAAAAATCAATGGCGAATCCTGCAGAAAGGTAACTGCATGCCCCTGCCGTGAATATTCATTCAGGAATGCTAGATTGCGTGAATATATAAAAGGAGAATCAAATCGTGATAGAACCTACCCGAAAAACCAACCCCTTCGTCATTGCAGCCTCTGTAGCGGTGATCCTTTTCAGTGCAGTGGGCATCGCGGCGTTGACCGGCTACCTTCCCAAGCACAACAACGACAGCGAAATGACGACGCCCCCGCCCTCCGAGGGACCGCGCATTGCTGAGCGACCCCAAGACCTGTTAGGTCCCTTGCCGCAACCGGGGTCCCGCCCCGTTTCGCAAGTCCCTCCGGGACCGATTCAACCTTCAGTCTGCGCGGATTGTGGCGTGATTACTGGTATCCGGCTGGTGGAAAAGCAGGGTGAAGGCGGTGCTTTGGGCGTGGTAGCCGGCGGCCTCGTGGGAGGAATTCTGGGGCATCAGGTGGGTGGCGGGGCAGGCAAGGACCTGGCCACCATTGCTGGTGCCGTGGGCGGTGGGTATGCGGGGAATGAAATTGAAAAGCGGGCCACAAGCACCCAGATTCATGAAATCACTGTGCGCATGGATGACGGCCGGTCTCACGTCCTGTCGCAGCGGGCCAATCCAGCCTTTAGAGTCGGTGACCGGGTGCGGGTCATCAATGGCGCCCTCCGGCCTTTCTAGGCCGTACGACAAGGGGAAGGCCCCTGGGGGCCATCCCCCTGACATTACTTCTTCTTGGCCTTCTTGCCGGCGACGGCAGACTTGAACGTGGCGCCAGCGGTGAAGCGCGGCACGGTCGTAGCGGCAATCTTGAGTTCCTTGCCGGTTTGAGGATTGCGACCGGTACGGGCAGCGCGCTTTGAAGACTTGAAGGTCCCGAATCCCACCAAGGTAACGGAATCGCCTTTGCTGACTGCCTTGACTACGGTGTCGATGGCAGCAGACAAGGCCCGTTCAGCAGCAGCCTTTGAGAGGTCAGCTTCCTTGGCAATGGCTTCGATGAGTTCGGATTTGTTCATGCAATATCTCCTCGTGATAGTGATGTTGGTGGTCGGCGCTGCCTTCCCTGGAAAGTCTGGCGCATGAAGCGCGATGATCTTTTTGTCCTTGGACAGGCGTTTTATTGCCAGTTCGGCTTTCAGGGCTTCTGATTTTGAACCGAACAACCGTGATCCTACCAAGCAAACCGGCGGATGGGAACGGGTATATCGCGCTCCCAGGCCTTTACAGTGGGTTTGATACCGGCGCGCAACATCTGTGGTGATTCCGGCATAGAGGGACCCATCAATGCATTCAATCAGGTACAAAAACCAGGCGGAGGGCGGCATGGCCCCCATCATGACATGATTGCGGCGCAATTTCCTCCCCTCGATCCCCAGAAAAGCGGGCCATCCGTCGGGTTGGGTCTGCTTTTTTCAGTAATCCTTTTCCTTACAGATCATTTGGATCAATTTCACTAAAATAGACAGTACCGCAGCATTTTAAAGAATAAAGGGGAGGTCCAATGGACGCCGATCAGGAACTGCAACGCGCCTTGATGGAAATCGGGATTCCGCCCAGACCGGACATTTTGACGCACCTTGATGCGGAAGCCCGAAAGGAAGACCCCGATTACAGGAAAATCGAGAAACTAATCAGCGCCGATGTGGGAATTTCTGCCGCCCTCATCAAAACCATCAATTCCCCCCTGTATGGACTTCGGACCAAAGCCTCTTCCGTGCATCAGGCCATCAACCTGCTGGGCATGTCCTCCGTCACGCGCGTCGTGACGGGCATGACGCTACGCAACATTGCCGCGGGCGCAAACCTCACCGAGGTAGAGGAGTTTCTGGAATCCTCGGCGGAAAGAGCACTGGTGACCGCCTACATCGCCAGGATGTTGGGAACCATCAACAGCGACCACGCCTTCACCTTCGGGCTATTCCAGAATTGCGGCATCCTCTTGCTGATTGCGCGCCGTCCCGGTTACAAAAAAGTCCTGGAGTTGGCCAGAAGAACCCCGGAAAGGATCATGGCCCATACCGAAATCGAGCATCTGGGCATTTCGCATACCTACATCGGTTCACTGATGGCCAAGGAATGGGGATTGGGCGATGCCATCACCGAAGCAATCTGGCACCACCATGACTACGAGGAAATCACCCGACAACATGGCCAGGATGCTGCGGAAAAGCCGCACCTGAAAGAAACCCGGGATTTGATTGCCCTCGGTTTGTTGGCCGAAAGGGCCATCCAATACAATCCCGAATTCGAGAAGGGCGCTGACTGGGTTTCAGGTGGACGCATTGCACTTGAACATTTCGGATTTTTTGACGACAACTTCCACAACATTGCACAAAAAGTGCAGGAAGTGCTCAGCGAGTTGCCTTGAAACGCCGGCGTTGCAGGTATTCCAGCACCTCACGCTGGTTGCCGCTAAAAACGATCCTGGCTTCCTTGCGCTGCCGCTGAAAGGCGTACATAGGATCATAGTACTCACGCAAGAGTCCCTCGATCCAGCCCCGGTGTAAATCCACCGTACCGCTTCTGGCCTGGGCTTCCAATGCGGCATCCATGATGTCGGACAAACGATGGCTGCGCTCGCCTCCCAGGCGCCTGGCGATACTGTCAATGCTTTGACGAAGACGCTGTGCATGGGCCACCACACCTTGCTCTTCTCCAAAGTGACACACAAACTGGCGTCTGAGATCGATCACGTAGTCACTGAGAATGCGCTCGACACGACTTGCAAAACCGTCTTCCAGCCAG
>JAJZEH010000051.1 GCA_021805725.1 Pseudomonadota bacterium
GGTAGCTGAAGATCGTACCGGCTTCGATGCGCTGCGCGCCCTCAACCCGGATGTCCCGGATGGTGAAGGGAGAGAGGGCCCAGGCGGCTGTGCTCAACAGCACACAGCACATGGCAAGAAACGTGCGTATTGTCATGGACCCGATCAGTTGGTTAGCAGACGTTGAATATCGTTATAAAGTGCAAATCCCATCAGGGCGGTCAGAAGCATCAAACCTACCCGTTGCGTCAACGCCAGCGAACGATCGGAAACGGGACTTCCCTTGATCAATTCGACAACATAATACATCAAATGACCTCCGTCCAATAAGGGTACTGGCAACAGATTGAGCGCACCGAGGCTGATGCTGATCAACGCAATGAAGGTAAGGTAGGGGATGGCCCCCATGCGCGCTGACTGTCCGGCGTAGTCGGCAATCTGGATGGGGCCTCCCACATTTTTCCAGGAGGCCTGACCCACCACCATGGCGCCAAAGGTCTTGAACGTCAGCCGGATCACTTCCCAGGTCTTGCTGGCGGCGTGCTGCAATGCCGTCACCGGCCCTTCGCGCACCGTGCGCCAGAAGCGCGCATTGATCTCTGGCGAAAGCCGGGGCGACACGCCGATCTTGCCCACCAGCGCACCCTGCTCGCCGGGTTCGGCCTGGGGCGTGAGGGTAATGACCTGGGTGACCCCCTGTCGCTCGAGGGTCAGGGTGAGGGTGCGGCCAGCGCTGGCGCGAATGATCTTCACCAGCGCCTGCCAGGAGGGCAACGGCGCGCCGTTAACGTCCAGGATGCGGTCACCTGCCTGCAAGCCGGCCTTTCCGGCAGGGCCATCGGCAAGTACCCGGCCGGCCTCGGGGGGGATGGGGAAATCCCAGGGCTTGAGGCCAATCTGGTCGAGCAGGTCGGCGTCCCGCTGTTCTGCCTGCAGCCCGGACAGGTCAAGCCCGCGCACGGCAATGTGCCCGGCGCTGTCGCGGGTTTCGATCTCAAGGCGACCACGCTCCAGGGCCTGGTCGATCAGCAGCAACTGCACTTCATTCCAGGTCGCCACGGGGTTGCGGTTTACCCGGACAATCTGCTCACCCGCCTGAAAGCCGGCGCTGGCCGCCAGGGTGCCGGGCGGCGGCCCATCCACATAGGGCACGAGCCCGGGCACGCCGTAAAGATAAAGTCCCCAGTAAATCACGAAAGCCAGAATGAAATTGGCAAGCGGCCCGGCGATGACGATGGCAAACCGCCACGCCAGGGACTGGCGGTTGAAAGCGCGCGACAGCTCTTCTGGAGCTACGAACCCCTCGCGCTCGTCGAGCATGCGCACATAGCCACCCAGTGGGAGGGCCCCAATCACCCATTCGGTCTGGTCCGGCCCGCGCCGGGCCAGCCACAGTGGTTTGCCAAAACCGATGGAAAAGCGCAGCACCTTGACCCCTGCCCGACGCGCCACCCAGAAGTGCCCCCATTCGTGCACCAGGATGAGCAGCAGCAGCGCTCCCAGAAAGGCCAGCACCGTTTGCACGCTGTTGCCGAAGAGGGTCATGACAGGGCCTGCTCCCGGATCAGTGCGGCGGCACAGGCGCGACTACGGGCATCGGCCTCCAGCACCCCGGCCAGCGTGTCACCCGGCTCGGGGGACAGCGCATCCATGACCCTGGCAATCAGCCCTGGAATCTGGTCAAAACGCATCTGCCCCTCCAGAAATGCGGCCACGGCCACTTCATTGGCGGCATTTAAAATTGCTGGCGCAGTGCCCCCGGTGCGGATGGCGCGGTAGGCCAGGGAGACGGCCGGAAAGCGCTGCAGGTCGAGGGCCTGGAAATGCAGCGCGCCCACAGCGGTCAGATCCAGCGCAGGAACCCCGGAGGCAATCCGCTCGGGAAAGGCCAGTGCGTAAGCGATGGGCGTGCGCATGTCGGGGCAACCCAACTGTGCAATCACCGACCCGTCCACATAAGCCACCATGGAATGGATGATGCTTTCCGGATGGATGACGATGTCCACCTGTTCGGGTTGCGCTTCAAACAACCAGCACGCCTCGATCAGCTCGAGCCCCTTGTTCATCATGGTGGCCGAGTCCACTGAAATCTTGCGTCCCATCACCCAGTTGGGGTGCTTGCACGCCTCTTCGGGGGTGACCCGGGCCAGATCGGAGAGGGCGCGGTGCAGAAACGGCCCCCCCGAAGCGGTGAGGGTAATGCGGCTGACGCCGGCAACGGCCAGTTGCCGGGAATGGTGGTGGGGCAACGACTGGAATACCGCATTATGTTCGCTGTCCACCGGCAACAGGGCTGCACCGCTTGCACGCACGGCATCCATCAGGAGCGCTCCGGACATCACCAGGGCTTCCTTGTTGGCCAGTAGGATGCGCTTGCCCGCGCGCGCTGCCGCCAGGGTGGGGGCAAGGCCCGCGGCGCCGACGATGGCCGCCATGACGATGTCCGCTTCGGGCGCAGCAGCCACCTGGCACAAGGCCTCGGGACCGTACAGAATCTCGGTTTCCAGTGGCGCCCCGGGAACCGCCAGCAACAGGCGCAGGCGTTCGGCGTCCGCCGCGTGATCCACCACCGCAACCCGTGGCGCAAATCGCCGGCATTGTTGCGCCAGCTTCTCCACGTTGCGATGCGCCGTCAGTGCGAATACACCATAGCGTTCAGGATGCAGGGCCACCACTTCGAGGGTGTTGCAGCCAATGGTGCCGGTGGCACCCAGCAGGGTCAGCAGCTGTCGTGCCATCATGACCGCTCCAGCAGCAGCAACGCCACCAGCGGCAAGGTGGCCGTCAGGGCGTCGATGCGATCCAGAATGCCGCCATGGCCGGGCAGCAGGGTGCCGCTGTCCTTCACGCCAGCGCAGCGCTTGATCCAGGATTCAAACAGGTCGCCCTCGATGCCCAATGCCGTCAAGAGCAGCAACAAGGGTACCCAGCCGGTTGAGAGTGCCCGAATGATCTGGCCCGCGGCACTGTCCTCAAGCCCGCCCGCCCACTGCCCCAACACCACGGCGTACAGCAGCACGGCAAACACGGCCCCCGCAACGCCTTCCCAGGTTTTTCCGGGGCTGATGGCCGGAGCAAGCTTGCGTCGCCCCAGTGCACGTCCAGCAAAATAGGCTGCCGTATCCGACAGCCAGACCACCGCCATGAACATCAAGAGCGTCCAGGGGCCTGCCATACGCAGGCCCACCAGGGCAAAGCCTGTCGGCAGGATCACCAGCCACCCCGTCAACGCCAGCATGGCAGGGCTCTCTACCCGCCATTGTCGCGCCAACCAGAGGGGGACCAGCAGGATCCAGAACAGGGTCGAGAGGACATAGAGCACTTTGAGCCATACAACCGATTCCTGGGCCGTGGCCCAGGACAAGCCGCCCGCCAGGGCGCCCGTGAGCAGGACATAGAACAGTCGGGAGGCACCAGGAAAGCGCGCCAGCCCTGCCCATTCCCAGCTGGCCACGAGGCCCGCCACCAGAACAGCCCCTTGCCAGACGGACGCCGGCGCCCTGAACAGCAGCAGCGCCAGCAGGACTAACAGCACCGATGCCGTCAGGAGTCTGGCGCGCAACATTGTTCGCTGGTTCGCCCAAAACGGCGTTCGCGCTGCTGGTAGGAGCGGATGGCCTCGTTGAGGCTTTCCGCATC
>JAJZEH010000021.1 GCA_021805725.1 Pseudomonadota bacterium
TGTTACGGTGTCCAGCGACTCCCGGCAGTGTCTGTTGCAATCCATCGATATCGTGCCGTTGCCGGAGGGGATTGAACTGGTGTTCAAAGCCTCCTTCTGCGAAGCGCGCTTTGCCATGGGCGGCGCGCTCTTGCGGCAGTGGTTGGGAATTCTCCACGGCTGGTACTTGCATGCAGGTTGGGATACAGCCCATATCTGGCCAGCATGGTTTGAATCGGCAGAGCAGTCCACCGAGATAGAGGCTCCGGCTGGCGCTGTTTTTCATTGATTTTTTTGTTCAAATGCTGCCGTTTTTCCTGAAAACGGCGCTTTTCTGTTGTTTTTCTGCAATTTTCTCCATTTTGTACTGACTTTCCCTACAACTTTTAATGTATGATCTAACCCATTGACTGCAATAAAGATTGGTTGATTTGGCGAGGATGATGATTTGGTTTTGAAGCGATGCCGAAGCGACTCCTGATTTTAAGCCTCCTGGGATTGGGGCTATCGGGGCCCCTTTCCGCCGCTGACGAGCTCCTGAAAGAGCTGGCGCAGAAGGCAATGGTCAATAATCCCGACGTATTGTCCCACTGGCATGATTTCAAGGCCGCCACAAAAGAAATCAGCGTGGCGCGCGGGGGCTATTTCCCCAAGGTGGATCTTTCCAGCAACGCGGGCAACGAACAGCTCACCACGCCGCTGGCGCAGTTCCAGCCCATCAGTTCCAGCTTTTATCGTGACACCACCACCGTCACCCTCACGCAGATGCTCTACGATGGCTTCATCACACGAGATGAAGTGCGCCGACTCAATCATGTGCAGCTCAGCCGCTACTTCGAGTGGTCGGATGCCATGGAAAATTCGGCCCTCGAAATATCGCAGGCCTATTTCGATCTGATGCGTCACAAGGCGCTCCACCGCCTCTCCGAAGATAACTTCATGTCGCATCGCGTGGTGTACGAGCAAATCCAGCTCAAGGTCAAAGCGGGCGTGGGGCGAGCAGTGGATCTGGAGCAGGTCAAGGGACGCCTTGCACTCAGCGAATCCAATCTGCTGACTGACAACGCCAATGTGCACGATATGAATGCCCGTATGTTGCGGCTCGTCAATGAAGAGCCCAGCAATGAAGGGTCTGCCAGGGATGCTACCGGCAGTCCTGACGAGATGGTGAAACTGGTGCCTAAAAATGCGGCTGTCGCCCAGCTTGCAACAGCCATAGAAAACAACCCGGCGGTTCTGGCGGCGGTGGAGAGTGTCAAAGCAGCGCAATCTGATCTGGACGAGCGACGCGGCAAGTATCAACCGCGTGTCGATCTGGTGTTGTCCCAATCGCGCGGGCAAAATGCGGGCGGCGTGTTGGGTGAAAACCGTGATGCCGTGGCCCAGGTGGTCATGAGCTGGAATCTTTTCAATGGCGGCTCGGATGCTGCACGTTCCGACCAATACATGGAACATCTCATGGCGGCACGTTCCAAGCGCGACAAGGTCTGTCGCGATGTGCGCCAGGCCGTGGACATGGCCTACCACGGTGTGTGGACCATGACCGAACAGCTGGGTTATCTCGAGCAGCGTCAGAAAGCCATCGAGAAGGCGCACTATGCCTACAAGAAGCAGTTCGACCTGGGGCAACGTTCCTTGCTGGATCTGCTCGATTCCGAAAACGAACTCTTCCAGGCCAAGCGGGCGTACATCAACGCCGTCTACGATCGCGCCATCAACGTGTCCAAGATGCTGGCAGGTACGGGCAAGCTCGTCAGCACTCTGGGGCTGACCCGCCTCGATGCCGGGGATGTGGGTGACGCACCGGTGGAGGGTGTCGAACGGCCCGATGCATGCCCCGCCGAAGCCTCCACCTTCATGCAGGATCGCAAGGATGAGTTGATCCAGAGCGCACTCGAACAATTAAAGCCTATCAATGCCAGCACCATCGCCAACACGCCGGTGCCCAATATGACACCGCTGGAACCTGCGGCTGCGGCAACCTCATCAGCCCCAGAAATCATCAAGGTGCCCGTTCCCAAGGCGGAAGCCAAAGCGACAGCAAAGCCAGCAGCCCAAGCCAAGCCCAAAGCCAAGGTTGAGGCCACGAAAAAGAAACACAAGAAGAAGCGCAAGCATAAAACCAGGCCGGACAGCGCCCAGCCCCCGACTGCCGGCAAAGCAGGCTCTGGTGTGAGATAATCAAAAATTTCATGAACGGTTCGCCCGAAAAATCTGTGTTCTCCCATGCCGAAGCCGGACCCTCGCTCCAGCACGGCCTGCGAGAAGACCTTCTGTTGCATGATCCCTTGCTGGATTGTCTGCTCGAGGTGGCGCGCATCCACGGACGGGCCAGTACGCGCGCAGCACTCGTGGCTGGCTTGCCCCTGCAAAATGGCCGTTTGACGCCAGCCCTGGTTTCCCGGGCGGCTAACAGGGCGGGGTTGAACTGCCGGGTGGTGCGCAAGGGGCTGAACAAGATCGAATCGGCGCAGCTGCCCGTCATTCTGCTGCTGGCGGGCAATGAGGCCTGTGTCCTGCTAGGCTGGAATGCAGAAGGGGACTCGGCCGAAGTGTTGCTGCCTGGAACCGGCCAGTCATCCATCTTCATACCAAGTGCCGAGCTTGCCGCACGCTATGCCAGCATTGCGATTTTACTGCACCCGCGTTTCAAATATGACCGGCGCATTCCACAGATTACCAAGCCGCGCGCCCAGCACTGGTTCTGGGGTGTCATTGCGCAACAATGGCGCGTCTATCGGGACATCCTTGTTGCGGCCCTGCTGATCAACTTGTTCGCGCTGGCCCTGCCGCTGTTTTCCATGAATGTGTATGACCGCGTGGTCCCCAATTACGCGGTGGATACCTTGTGGGTACTGGCAGCCAGCGTGCTATTGTTGCTGGCGCTGGATTTTGTGTTGCGCATGATGCGCGGACATTTCATCGATCAGGCATCGGCCCGCATCGACCTGCAACTCTCCGCCGTGCTGATGGAGCGTGTGCTTGGCCTCAAGATGACGGCGCGTCCCGAATCCGTGGGGGCTTTTGCAGCCACCATGAAGTCGTACGAAGTCGTCCGCGACTTCATTGCCTCGGCCACCGTGGCCACCCTGGTGGACATCCCCTTTGCGTTGCTGTTTTATGTGGCCATTGCCTGGATTGCCTGGCCTCTGGTGTTCATTCCCTCTCTGGGGTTTCTGCTGGTGGCCATTTATGTATATGCCGTGCAGCACAAGATGCATGAGCTTGCTGAAACCACATACAAAACGGGTGCCATGCGCAACGCTACCCTGGTGGAAAGCTTGTCGGCCATGGAAACCATCAAGGCGCTGGGGGCTGAAAGCCATGTCCAGGCCAATTGGGAAAAATCCAGCGCGTTTCTGACCAAGGTCTCCAACCAGCAACGAGTGCTGTCGCTCTCGGCCACACAAAGCGTGCAGACCATGCAGCAGCTCGTCAACATTGCCGGGCTGGTGGCCGGTGTGTATCTGATTCACGAGAACATGCTGACGCAAGGCGGCATGATTGCCAGCACCATGCTGATGGGACGCGCCATGGCGCCGCTGGGACAGCTGGCCGGGTTGCTGATTCAGTACCAGGGGGCCAGAACCTCGCTC
>JAJZEH010000092.1 GCA_021805725.1 Pseudomonadota bacterium
GTGGGCCGGCGCCCTATAACGGGCCTGTCTATTACAACTTTCACACGGCGCAGGTGACGCTCAATTACGTTCCTGACGTATTTGGTGGAAACCGCAGAGCGCTGGAATCCCTCCAGGCGCAGACCGAATTTCAAAAACTCCAGCTCGAAGCCACCTATATCACGCTGGCATCCAATGTCATTGCCGCAGCATTGCAGGAGGCTTCGTTGCGCGCCCAGATCACGGCCATCGAAAACATCGTCGAGGATAATCGCAAAACGCTTGATATCGTCCGCCATCAGTTCAAGTTTGGCTATGTCACGGGCATTGATGTGTCGGAACAGGAACTGGCACTCTCGCAAGCAGAACAAGCCCTGCCTCCATTGAAGCAACAGCTGGAACAAACCCGCGATCTGATCCGTGTTCTGGCAGGCCACCTTCCCGGTGATGACGTTCCGGAAACCTTCGAGCTGTCATCGCTGCACTTGCCGCAGGAATTGCCCCTCTCCATTCCTTCCAGACTGGTGGAGCAACGACCCGATGTCCGGGCTGCAGAGGAGCAAGTGCATGCAGCCAACGCGCAAATCGGAGTGGCTCTGGCGAATCGGTTTCCGCAGTTTTCCATTACCGGCATGCTCGGGGGAGAAGCTTCCGTTCCAAGCCAGATGTTTCAGACGGGAGGGGGGTTTTTCAACCTGATCGGCGACATTGCAGTGCCGATTTTCGACGGTGGCACGCTGCGCGCCAGAGAACAAGGGGCGAAGGATGCGCTGGTTCAGGCTGCCGCCCAGTACAAAAGCACCGTACTCGCCGCGTTTCAGAACGTGGCCGACACCCTGCACGCCATTCAATCGGATGCGGAAGCGTTCAGAACCGCGCACAAATCCGAGCAAGCCGCAAAAAATGCACTGGACATCACGCGCAAACAATATGAAGGTTTCAGAACGTGGCCGACACCCTGCACGCCATTCAATCGGATGCGGAAGCGTTCAGAACCGCGCACAAATCCGAGCAAGCCGCAAAAAATGCACTGGACATCACGCGCAAACAATATGAAGTGGGTCAGGTCAGCTATCAAATCCTGCTGGCAGCCGACCAGGTCTATCAGCAGTCCACCATCACGCTCACACAAATACAGACAAACCGTTTTGGGGATACGGCAGCGTTGTACCAGGCCCTTGGTGGCGGCTGGTGGCATCGCACCGATGAAGCCATGCTCGGAACGCAGAAGGGAGAACAATCGCAATGAAAACACCCAAACAAAAGCTGGTTCTCTTGTCCGCCGTAACCCTGTTTGCCGCATTGGCATCGTACTGGGTCTGGCCTACGCACGCCATCACAGTCAACAACACCAACACCGCCTCGAGCGCTTCGACTACAGACCAACATATCGATTTGTCTGACACACAGGTCAAACTGATTCAAGTGGGGGTCGTCGAAGAACGAAATTTCGTGCCAAAACAGGATGCGATGGGAAGCATTGCGCTTCGACTACAGACCAACATATCGATTTGTCTGACACACAGGTCAAACTGATTAAAGTGGGGGTCGTCGAAGAACGGAATTTCGTGCCAAAACAGGATGCGATGGGAAGCATTGCCTTTAACGACGATAAATCAGTTCAAGTGTTTCCCACATATGCCGGAAAAATCACCGAGGTGTTTTCGGATGTAGGCCGCGATGTCGAAAAGGGACAGCCCTTGTATGCCGTGGACAGCCCTGATCTGCTTCAGGCCGAATCCACATTGATTTCTGCAGCGAGCGTGCGTGAGTTGACGACGCGCGCCCTGGACCGTGCACGCCAGCTCTTTGAAGTGCAGGGCATCTCCCAGAAGGACTTGCAGCAGGCAATCTCTGACCAACAAAGCGCCGAGGGCGCATACAAGGCCGCAAGAGATGCCGTGCGCATTTTCGGAAAATCAGAATCCCAGATCGATGCCCTCATTGCAAACCGTCACATTGATGCCTCGCTTCTGGTCCGGAGTCCGATCAGTGGCAGGGTAGTGAGCAGAAATGCTGCTCCTGGCACCCTGACACAACCGGGTACTGCCCCGGCACCTTTTACGGTAGCAGACATCTCGCTTCTGTGGATGTTGGCCAATGTACCGGAAAGCAATGTTCCCATGCTGCGGGCAGGACAATCAGTGGAAGTCAGGCTGATGGCCTATCCCGACAGATTGTTCCAGGGAAAAATCACCAATATAGGTGCAGCCGTCGATCCTGGCACACATCGCGTCCTGGTGCGCTCGGAGGTTCAGGATGCGAAACATGAATTACGCCCAGGCATGCTGGCAAATTTTGTAATCCAGGCCGGAGAGGCGAAGCGCTCACCAGCCGTACCACTGGATGGCATTGTGCGCGAAGGAGACGGCACCATGACGGCTTGGGTGACGACCGATCGTCACCGGTTTTTCAAACGTACCGTGACCCTGGGGTTGCAACAGGATGGCGCATATCAAATTTTAACGGGATTGATGCCAGGGGAAATCGTCGCTTCTGAAGGAGCCATTTTTCTGAGTCATGCTTACGAAACCGAGACCCGCTGAAAAATGCTCAAGAATATTCTGGCGTTCTCGCTGAGCCGCCGCCCCATCATTCTGATCCTGCTGCTGGCTTTCCTCTGCGCCGGCTTGTTTGCCTACTACAAACTCAACGTCGAAGCCTATCCAAACCCGGCGCCTGTCATTCTGGAAATCACGGCCCAGGCACCCGGGCTTTCCGCCGAAGAAATGGAGCGGTACTACACGACACCCATGGAGGTGGGCCTGGCTGCAACGCCAGGTGTTGAGATCATCCGCTCAACCTCATTCACCGGGCTGTCGTTTTTACGCGTCACGTTCAACTATGGCATTGATTATTACTTTGCCTACACACAGGCCGCATTGAATTTACAACAGAACGTCAGTCTTCCCAATAATGTCGTGCCCCAGATTCAGGCCTCCAGCCTGGTCGGTGAAGTCTATCGCTATCAGATTACAGGGCCTGCTGATTTTGGGTTGACCAATCTGCGTACCGTGCAGGACTGGATCGTACAACGGCGTTTGCTTACGGTACCCGGGGTGGTACAGGTCAATACCTGGGGAGGCACCACCAAGGAATTCGAGGTGGAGGCCGATCTTCACAAACTCGAGGCCTACAATGTCACCGTACCCCAATTGCTTGCAGCGATTGGCAATTCAAATATCAACGTGGGCGGTCGTTCGATCAATTTCGGCCAGCAGTCCGTGAATATCCGCGGCATCGGTCTGATTGACAGTGGCGGCGCCCTGGATCTGACCCGCGGGTATAAGGTAGGCGATATCGAGGATATCGTACTGAGTGCACCGAATGGCATCCCTGTTCGCGTCAAGGATGTTGCCCGCGTGTATGTAGGCCATGTTCCAAGATTGGGCAAGGCTGGAAGGGACAATGACAATGATGTGGTGGCAGCCATCGTCGTCATGAACAGAACCATGCAAACCAACGATGTGGTGGCCCGCATCAAGGCCGAGGTCGAAAAAATCAACAGCGATGGCAGCCTGCCCGCCGGAATCAAGCTTGTGCCATTTTACGATCGGACCTCGCTGGTTTCAGTGACCACCCATACCGTGGTCCACAATCTGATTTTTGGCTGCCTTCTGGTCTTTTTCATTCAGTGGGTGTTTTTAGGTGACTTGCGCAGTGCCGTCATTGTCAGCGCAAACATCCCCTTCGCATTGTTTTTCAGCATCATCATCCTGGTCCTGGCAGGCGAGTCGGCCAATCTGCTGTCCTTGGGCGCCGTTGACTTTGGCATTATCGTGGACTCGGCAGTCATCCTGGTTGAAAACATCTTCAGAAACCTTCAAAAAAGGGATGATGCCCGCACCGAGATCCTGCATGATCAGGCCCAAAGTGGGTATCGTCAGCTCCTCACAAGTCATGGGTGGACCAATCGCCTGCGCATGATTTTCATCAGTTCCATCCAGGTGGACCGCGCCATCCTTTTTTCAACGGCCATTACGGTGGCAGCATTCATTCCACTTTTCACCATGCAGGGCGTTGAGGGCCAGATCTTTGGGCCCATGGCAAGAACCTATGGGTATGCCCTGGCTGGTGCCCTGCTGGCCACTTTCACCATAACACCGGTATTGGCCTCATTGTTGCTGCCCAAACACATCAATGAGAAAGAAACGCTCATCGTGCAAAAGCTGCGCGAATTCTACCGCCCCGTATTGCGCTGGGCGCTGGGGCATGTCCGCGGCACGGTCATGATTGGTGTTTTATTTCTCGCCTTATCCGTCATATTGTTTTTCCGCATCGGCTCCGAATTTCTTCCGACGCTGGAGGAAGGAAACCTGTGGATCCGCGCCAGCCTTCCTCCAACCATTTCCCTTGAGGCTGGAGCACCCGTGGTGGATCGGATGCGTCAGATCCTGATCAGCCATCCCGAAGTCATCACGGCAGTTTCACAACATGGCCGTCCTGACAACGGCAGCGATGCTGCCGGCTTTTACAATGCCGAATTTTTTGTCCCGCTCAAACCGTATGATGAATGGCCCAGCGGCATGACCAAGAAACACCTGATTGATCAGCTCCAGCAGGAATTTTCCAGGGAATACACCGGGGTGGAGCTTAATTTTTCCCAGTACATCCAGGACAACGTTGAAGAAGGGTTATCCGGAATCAAGGGTGCCAACTCCATCAAGATCGTTGGTCCTGACCTTGGTGTCCTTGAAAGGCTTGCCGATCAGGTACAGGCCGAAATGTCACAAATCAAGGGGGTTACCGATCTGGGCGTTTTCAGGGTCATGGGTCAACCCAATCTGAACATCACGATTGATCGTGCCAAGGCAGCCCGTTACGGACTGAACACCGGGGACGTCAACACCGTCGTGCAAGCTGCTTTGGGCGGCACCCAAGCCACCACGGTTTATGAGGGAGACCGGCAATTCGCCCTGACGGTACGCCTTTCTCCGGAATACCGAAAAGATATCGAATCGGTGGGGCGCATCAAAGTGGGATACCAGACTGCCACCGGAGATACTGCATATATTCCACTGAACGAACTGGCCACCATTTCACTGGACACCGGGGCTTCCTATATTTACCACGAAAAAAACCAGCGCTTCGTCCCGGTCAAGTTCAGCGTCCGGGGGCGTGATCTGGGAAGCACGGTGGCAGAAGCCCAGGAACGCATTGCAAGAAAGGTCACTTTGCCCGAAGGCTATCGCATGGTCTGGGCAGGCGAATTTGAAGAGTTGCAACTGGCAAAAAAGCGACTGGAATTGATTCTGCCCGTTGCCATCGCCATCATCCTGGTCTTGCTATACACCTTGTTTAGCTCCATGCGCGACAGCCTCCTCGCCATGGCAGCGATTCCGTTTTCCATCGCGGGCGGCATTATCGCGCTGTATGTTACCGGGCTGCATCTCAGCGTTTCGGCGGCCATCGGGTTTGTATCGCTCTTCGGCGTGTCTGTCATGAACGGCATCCTCGTCATCACCTATTACAATCACCTGGTGGTAGAGGGCATGCAACCGCTGGATGCCATGTTCAATGCTGCGGAACACCATGTTCAATGCTGCGGAACAACGCATGAGACCGATGCTGATGACAGCCCTTTCTGCCTGTATCGGACTATTGCCTGCCGCCTTGTCCACGGGTATTGGCAGCCAGGTCCAGCGACCGCTTGCAACGGTCGTCGTGGGGGGCATGCTGTTGGGACCCATCATGCTTCTGGTGGTGGCTCCGGCACTGCAAATGATGTTTCTGGGGAAGAAGAAGCCGTCCGACATCGCGCCTGAGCTCGACTAGTGCACCAATTACCATGGGTTGTACAGACTGCCCCGATAGCAAAAGGCCTCGCCCAGGGCCGTACGGTCCACTTGATCCCGGCCTTCCATGTCAGCGACCGTACGCGCAACCCGCAACACCCGATGCATCGCACGCGCAGACAGCTGGAATTGTTGTGCGGCCTGCAATAGAAACCGCTGCACCGCGTCGTCCAGTGCCACATGGCGCGTCAATGCGTCGCCCGCGAGCATGGCATTGCACCGCCCCTGTCGCTGTAACTGACGATCTACTGCCTGCATCACCCTGACCCGAATCTGGCTGCTGGATTCGCCTGCAGGGCCCTCCTGTAACTCGCCGGGAGAAAGCGCCGGAACCTCCAGTTGCAAATCAATGCGGTCCAGCAACGGGCCGGAAATGCGGCGCGCATATCTGGCAACCTGCTCCGGGGTACACTGGCAGCGCCCTGAAGGATGGCCACGGTACCCGCATGGACAGGGATTCATGGCACCCACCAGTTGAAACCGGGCAGGGTAATTCAATTTGCGCGCTGCGCGTGAAATGGTGATGGCACCGGTTTCCATGGGTTCGCGCAGCATTTCCAGGACGCTTCTTGCAAATTCTGCCATTTCGTCCAGATGCAGGGTGCCGCAATGCGCCAGCGATACTTCACCTGGACGGGCGTGTGGCCCGCCGCCAGTCATGGCTGCGGCAGTCACGGAATGATGGGGATGTCGAAAAGGGCGGCGACGCCACTGGTCCACAGAAAAGCGATCCTGACTGGAAGCCTGCAGGGCGGCCACCTCCAGCGCTTCATCATCGCTCAAGGGTGGACAGATTCCGGGAAAACGCGCAGCCAGCATGGACTTTCCGGTTCCCGGCGGGCCCACCATCAATACGTGATGGCCCCCTGCAGCTGCAATTTCAAGCGCGCGCTTGATGTGTTGCTGCCCCCGGACGTCGGCCATGTCAGGATATTCAGGCCCCGCCACAACCACTGCCGGATGCTGAACCGGAAGTTGTCGGGCACCCTTCAGATGCTGGCAAACCTCCAGCAAGTGACGCGCGGGCAGGATTACGGTCTGTCCAGCCAGCACTCCTTCAGCAGCACTGGAGGCTGGAAGCACAAACTGTCTGCCGTTTTTGCCCACGGCCACAGCCATCGGTAGTGCACCCTGTACCGGGCGTAATTCACCGCTGAGCGCCAACTCCCCTGCAAATTCGTAGTTTTCGAGATGTTGGTCTGCAATCTGGCCCGATGCCGCAAGAATGCCCAAGGCAATGGGCAAATCAAAACGGCTGGACTGTTTGGGAAGGTCGGCGGGCGCGAGATTGACGGTAATACGGCGCGATGGAAACTTGAATCCGCAGTTGGACAGGGCAGCCCGAACCCGCTCCCTGCTTTCACGCACTTGTGCATCAGGCAACCCCACCAGGTTAAACCCATTGGCAAGATGCACTTCCACTTGTACCAGCGGTGCGGCAACACCGACCAGGGCCCTGCTGAAGACCAACGCAAACGCCATGACACCCCCGGCAATCAACCCCCCCCATTATTCAGGAGGTCATGACTGCCCGGATGCGAAATAGTGGCGTGAAATTGCCTTCAGAGCATCCCCAGACTCAGCATGGCCGCTTCGGTCATGCGATCCCGGGTCCACGGAGGCTCCCAGACCAGTTCCACTTTGGCACTGTTGATCCCGGGTACTTCCATGACCCGGCGTTCCACCTCGCCTGGAAACGTTTGCGCCACGGGGCACCCTGGTGCGGTGAGCGTCATCTCAATGTCCACATGGGCAGACTCCGGATCGATGGAGATGCCATAGATCAGGCCGAGGTCATAAATATTGACCGGAATTTCCGGATCGAAAACCGTCTTGAGCGCTGCGATCACGGATTCTTCCAGCGCTTCCCGGGCACTTGGCCCCTCCGGCTCATCAGCAGGCGGGGGCTCGGATTTTCCCAACCATTCAAACACTGACATGATTACTCCGTGGACACTGGATTGGCTTCATTTTTAAGTGCAGCATTCAGGGTGTGCCAAGCCAGGGAGGCACATTTGACCCGCGCAGGAAACTCGCTCACGCCTGCCAGTACGGCAAGTTTGCCCAAATCGACGGTCGTTGGTTCTCCCATGACCATATGGTGAAACCCGTCAAACAGCGTCGCGGCCTCGGCCTCCGTTTTGCCTTTCAGCGCTTCGGTCATGAGCGATGCCGAAGCGGTGGATATGGCGCAGCCCGATCCTTCAAAACGCGCGTCCTCGATGACGCCGTCCTTAACCCGCAAATTCAGGGTCAGCCGGTCACCGCAGAGCGGATTGAATCCGTCGGAATGGCGGTTGGCATCGGGGAGTGGACCAAAATTCCTGGGGTGCCGGTTGTGATCAAAGATCACTTCCTGATAGAGATCGCGCAGATCGCTCATTTCAAAAATAACTCCTCAACCCGTCGCAGGGCGCCAAACAGCGCATCCACTTCCGCGGTCGTGTTGTACAGGGCAAACGAGGCCCTGGCGGTGGCCGGCACGACAAAGTGATCCATGACCGGCATGGCACAATGATGCCCCGTGCGAATGGCCACCCCTTCATTGTCCAGGATGGTGCCAATATCATGAGGATGAACCCCCTTGAGAACAAAGGACAGAATGCTGGCCTTGCCAGGGACCGTGCCGATAATCTTGAGACCCTCGAACCCTTCGGCCAGTTGCGTGGCATAGGCCAGCAACCGGTCTTCATGAGCTGCGATGGCCTCCAATCCCACGGAATGGACGAAATCAATGGCTGCCCCCAATCCCACCACGCCGGCAATATGAGGCGTGCCCGCTTCAAACTTGTAGGGCAAATCGTTGTAGGTGGTTTTCTTGAAGGTAACCTGGGAAATCATGTCGCCGCCGCCCTGATAGGGGGGCATTTTTTCCAGCAGGGCCTGTTTGCCATACAGCACGCCGATCCCGGTGGGGCCATACAGCTTGTGCCCGGAAAATACATAGAAGTCGCAATCCAGGGCCGTGACGTCCACCGCCAGATGCGGCACCGCTTGCGCCCCATCCACCAGCACCACGGCACCCACCGCGTGCGCCAGACGAATGATCCCGGCCACAGGGTTGACGGTGCCGAGCGCATTGGAGACCTGGGTGATCCCAACCAGTCTGGTGCGCGCTGGGTGATCCCAACCAGTCTGGTGCGCACATTGATCATGGATTCCACGGCGCCTGGCACCAGCGCCCCGCGCTCGTCGATGGGAATGACTTTCAGCACGGCACCTGTGGCTTCACACAACAGCTGCCAGGGCACGATGTTGGCGTGATGTTCCATTTCGCTGACCAGGATCTCATCGCCCGGCTTGAGCTGGGAACGGCCCCAACTGTGGGCGACGAGATTGATGGCCTCCGTGGCGCCCCGGGTGAAGATGATCTCCTCGCGTCGGCGGGCCTTCAAAAAGTCACGCACCTTGTCGCGTGCGGCCTCGAAGGCATCCGTGGCTTCCTGGCTCAGCGCATGGACGCCGCGGTGAATATTGGCATTCAGCGCTTCGTAATAGTGGCGCTCCGCCTCGATCACCGAGCGCGGTTTCTGGCTGGTCGCCGCGTTGTCCAGATAGACCAGCGGGCGCCCGTGCAGGCATGGACCCCGCGGTGAATGTTGGCATTCAGCGCTTCGTAATAGTGGCGCTCCGCCTCGATCACCGAGCGCGGTTTCTGGCTGGTCGCCGCGTTGTCCAGATAGACCAGGGGGCGGCCGTGCACTTCACGCTGCAGGATGGGAAACTGGCTGCGCAATGCCGCGACATCAAACATGGGCCGTCTTCCGCAGCAGGGACTCCAGGGCGTCGCGCAGGACAGGCAGATCGATGCCCGTCAGGATGTCCAGGGCAAAGGCTTCAATCAGCAGCGCGCGGGCATGTTCCGCAGCCAAACCGCGCGAGCGCAGATAAAACCACTGTTCCTCATCCAGCTGGCCCACTGTGGCACCGTGGCTGCATTTGACGTCATCGGCAAAAATTTCCAGCTGCGGCTTGGTATCCACCTCAGCCTGGTCCGACAGCAGCAGATTATGGTTGGACTGTTGCGACAGGGTGTGCTGCGCGTCCGGAGCAACCCGGATCTTGCCATTGAACACCGCACGACCGGATTCATTCAGAACCCCCTTGAAGCATTCGTCGCTGGTGCAATCCGGGCTGTCATGGCGAATGGTGGTGTGAAAGTCCTGGAGTTCGCGTCTGGAAACCCGGTACAGCCCCCTCATGGATACGGCGGCGTCAGGTTCTGCCAAAATGGCCTCAATATCGTTGCGCCCCAAGGCACCGGACAGCGCGAAGGAATGCGAATTGAACTGGCTGCTGCGTTTTTGCACCGCCTGCAACGCGGCGATGTGATACGAGCGGGCGCCTTCCTGTTGAATCTTGATATGGGATATTTTTGCGCCTTCATCCAGGGTTGCACTCGTCACCCCGTTGACCAGATAAGGCTCGTCCGTCATGCCCAGATATTGCTCCACCACGGAAAATGCACTGCCCTCCGCGGCCTCATAGGCGTTGGCGAGATGCATGGCACGCTGGCCCTCGGTCGCCACATACAATACCAGAAGCGGCTCTTCCATCCGGACTCCGGCCTCGGCCGCCACCCAGGCCCCCTCCGCCACGAAAGCAGCGTTCAGGGCAGTAAAGGGCGTCCGCCGCTGCCCCTGCTCCAGCAACCCTTGCAGCTTGAGGCTGTCCTGCGTCGACCGTCCGGAAAGGGCCCCCATGCGCAACCCCGCAGGCAGTCCATCCACCCGGGAGAGGGTCGGCTGGAACACGCCATCCACAAACACCAGGCGCCCACGCGCCTCGGGCAACACGGCCTTGTCTTTCAGTGACGCCCAGTCCAGGGGTGCGGGGGTTGCCGGAGCACAGGACAGCAACAGCTTTTCCAGTGCGGCCACGCTGGTGTACTTCCATTCTTCATGACGCGTGGAGGGAAACCCCTGTTCGGCAAAACGCGACCAGGCAGATTGCCGCCAGGCCTGCCAGCCCTTGGCGTGGAAACCCCTGTTCGGCAAAACGCGACCAGGCAGATTGCCGCCAGGCCTGCCAGCCCTTGGCGTCCCGCCAGGGCAGCAGGGGTTCTGCCCGCTCAAATTCGGATTGATAGTGTTGAATGACCGCGCTCATGATCCGTGCTTCACCTCTGCGCCCGCTGGTTCATCGCCAATCCATGCGTAGCCGTGTTTTTCCAGTTCATGGGCCAGTTCCGGCCCACCGGAACGAACGATCCGACCCTCTGCCAGGACATGCACATAATCCGGCTTGATGTAGTCCAGCAGGCGCTGGTAGTGCGTCACCATAATCATGGATCGGTCTGGCGCTCGCAGGCTGTTGACGCCATTCGCCACGATCTTGAGCGCATCGATATCCAGTCCGGAATCGGTTTCGTCGAGGATGGCGAGCCGGGGTTCCAGCACCGCCATTTGCAAAATCTCGTTGCGCTTCTTTTCCCCGCCTGAAAACCCCTCATTCACGGAGCGATACAGCATGGTTTCATTCATTTCCATCAGCTTCATCTTGTCCTTGACCAGCGCCAGAAAATCCATGGCATCCAGTTCCGGCAAGCCCCGATGTTTGCGCTGGGCATTCAATGCCGCCTTCAGCAGATACACGTTGCCCACACCGGGGATCTCGACGGGGTATTGAAACGCCAGAAAAACACCCTCCCGGGCACGTTCTTCCACATCCAGCGCAAGCAGATCCCTGTCCTGATAAAGCACGGAACCGGAAGTCACTGTGATCCCTGTCCTGATAAAGCACGGAACCGGAAGTCACTGTGGCGTTTTCGCGTCCTGCCAGCACATTGGACAGGGTGCTTTTGCCAGAACCGTTGGGCCCCATGATGGCGTGGACTTCACCCGCCTTGACTTCGAGATTGATGCCCTTGAGGATGGGCTTGTCGCCTACTGACGCGTGAAGATCTTTAATGATGAGCATGATGAATTCCTGATTTTTAACTCTAGCCGACACTGCCTTCCAGACTGACGCCCAGAAGCTTTTGGGCTTCCACGGCAAACTCCATGGGCAACTCCTTGAACACTTCCTTGCAGAATCCATTCACGATCATGGAAACGGCATCCTCGGCAGACAGCCCACGCTGGCGACAGAAAAACAGCTGGTCTTCTCCGATGCGCGAAGTGGAGGCTTCGTGTTCCACCTTGGCCGAGGCGTTTTTCACCTCGATGTATGGAAAGGTGTGTGCTGCGCATTTGTCTCCCAGCAGCAGGGAGTCGCATTGGGTGTAATTGCGGGCCCCCGTCGCGGCACGCGCAATGCGCACCAGTCCCCGATAGGCCTGATGGCCGTGCCCGGCCGAAATCCCCTTGGAGATGATGGTGCTGCGGGTATTTTTGCCCATGTGGATCATCTTGGTGCCGGTATCCGCCTGTTGCCGGTGGTTGGTCAGCGCAACGGAGTAGAATTCTCCCACCGAGTGATCCCCGCGCAGGATCACGCTGGGATACTTCCAGGTGATGGCCGAACCGGTTTCCACCTGGGTCCAGGAAATCTTGGAATGGGCGCCACGGCAATCGCCGCGTTTGGTCACGAAATTGTAGATGCCCCCGCGGCCTTCCTTGTCTCCCGGGTACCAGTTTTGCACTAGGGCCACGAGCTCCACCACGGCAGCATGCAGCTGATTCTCGTCGCGCATGGGAGCAGTGCAGCCCTCGAGGTAACTGACGTAGGCATCCCGGTCGGCAATGATCAGCGTACGTTCGAATTGCCCGGTATTTTTGGCATTGATGCGAAAGTAAGTAGACAACTCCATGGGACAACGCACGCCCGGCGGAATGTAGACAAACGAACCGTCGCTGAATACGGCGGAATTGAGCGCTGCATAAAAATTGTCCTGTACGGGCACGACGGACCCCAGGTACTGCCGCACCAGCTCGGGATGATGCTGCACAGCCTCGGAAAACGAGCAGAAGATGATGCCCTTTTCCGCCAGCTTGTCCTTGAAGGTCGTCGCCACGGAAACGCTGTCGAATACGGCATCCACGGCCACGCCCGCGAGAATCGCCCGCTCATGCAGGGGAATACCCAGTTTCTCGTAGGTTTTGAGCAGCTCGGGATCTACTTCATCCAGGCTCTTGGGGCCATCTTTTTGAGATTTTGGCGCCGAGTAATAAATGATGTCCTGATAGTCGATGGCAGGGTGATGGACGCTAGCCCACTCCGGCGGCGTCATTTCCAGCCAGCGCCGATAAGCGGCAAGTCGCCACTCCAGCAAGAATTCAGGCTCGTTCTTTTTGGCTGAAATCACCCGGACGGTTTCTTCCGACAGGCCGCGCGGAATGGCATCCGCCTCGACCGCCGTTTCAAACCCGTGCTGATACTCCTGGCTGATGATTTCTTCGAGTGTGGATGTTGTGTTGGTCATGATTGCACCATGGGTTGCACCGGGTGGCGCGTAATGTGAACAGGGTGGGACGGCACGGTCAGCTCTGCCAGCGTCACGTTGGCCAGGGCATCATGGACCGCCTTGCTGATGCGTTGCCAGTTGGTTTTGACGGAACAGGAAGGCTGGCGCTGGCAATTTCCGGGCTGCTGGGCCGTACCGCAGTCGGTCAACCCAACCGGCCCTTCCAGCGCCCCGATGATGTCGGCCATGGTGATGTCTTCGGGCATGCGGGACAGTACATACCCCCCTTTGATGCCGCGGTGTGATTCGATTCCAGCAGCCCACCGCGCGCCAGGGTTTTCAACACCTTGTTGGCCGT
This sequence comes from Pseudomonadota bacterium, assembly GCA_021805725.1. Next base: position 13,478 of record JAJZEH010000092.1, read on the forward strand.
GGGCAAGGTTACCCCCACAGCATGCGCGATTTCATGGGCGGCATGCAGCATTTCCGGATCACGCGCCAGATAGGTCATGATCAGGGTGCCGTAATCGGTCATTTTCCCTATCCTGATCACGGTCAGGCAAGGGCTCTATAAAAAATCATTGATTGGCCAATGGGTTATACAATACAAGACTATTATAGTACTATTTTGCACCGATTAGCAACGCGGCCCTGCTGCTAGAATCAGGGCACTCACCTCACAGGACAACCATGGTTCCCAATCTGACCACCGCGCTGACAGGCCCCCTACAGGCCTTAGAGCACCATATCCTGGACGCCATGCCCGGCATCGAGCATTGGTTTCGTCAACAATGGCAGGACCATTCCGCCCCGTTTTACACCTCAGTGGACCTTCGCAACTCGGGGTTCAAGCTCGCCCCCGTGGACACCAACCTCTTTCCTGGAGGGTTTAACAATTTGCGCCCGGAGTTCGAGCCGCTTTGCATCCAGGCTGCCATGACGGCGGTCGAGAAAATCTGCCCTGACACCCGTCAGTTCCTGTTGATCCCGGAAAACCATACCCGCAACCTGTTTTATTTGCAGAATGTGGCATCCCTCAAATCCATTTTGCAACGCGCCGGCTTTTCCGTACGCATTGGCAGCCTGCTCCCCGAAATCACGGAAGCCACACCGGTGACGCTGCCATCCGGTGAGATCCTGACCCTGGAGCCCGTGTCCCGTTCTGGCAACCGACTTTCACTGAAGGGGTTTGACCCCTGCGCCATCCTGCTCAACAACGACCTCTCCGGTGGCGTCCCCGAGTTATTGAAAGGCTTGTCCCAGCCCGTCGTGCCGCCCTTGTATGCGGGTTGGAGCACGCGGCGAAAGTCAAGGCACTTTGCCGCTTATGACCGCGTTGCAGCCGATTTTGCCAAACTGATTGGCATCGACCCCTGGTTGATCAACCCCTATTTCAGCCATTGTGGCCAGGTGGATTTTTCTGAAAAGCAGGGCCTGGACTGCCTCTCCTCACAGGTTGAAATGCTGCTCGGAAAGATTCGGGAAAA
>JAJZEH010000059.1 GCA_021805725.1 Pseudomonadota bacterium
GTTGGTCAACCTTCATGTGCCCTACCCCATGCCATTTTTCACCAAGAATGTGGATGGGCGAATCGACGATCCTGGTGCGGGATGGAAGGGGCGCGGCCTATGGACGACTTCAGGATCGCGGGCCAATTTCCATGGCGAGGACAGAAAGGAAGCATCGCCCATGGTTTTCAAAATACAGATTCGCCCCAACCCATTGGACCATTGAGAGCCTTTCCCAGCCCCTCGCTTTCCATGGCCTGCGCATTTGAAAAAGCCATCTGTAAAACACAAGTCATGCTGACAAGTTTCGGCGACTACTTCCGAGGATCACCCTTCCAGTGAAACAGAACGTCTGCACCATTCTTTCCCTTGATCGTGACCGTGTGAACTTCCGTTACCCCTCTGTAAGAGGCCGCGATGCGATATTTCCCATCCGGCAACATGATGTTGGTCATGGGGCCTGCAGCGGGCAACATGAATACGGGGCCATGCTCGTCTTCAATCAAAAGCTTCACATCAGCCACGAATTCATTGTCCTTTCGTTCTGCAAAGTTGAGGCGCAAGCTGAAATCCTTTCCTATCCTGCGCATGTATGACTGCTCATCCGACCCGATTCCGCCATTCATGTAAAGCGTGGGGCGGATGGTTTCAAACAGGATGATCTCTTCTTCCTGTGCATACGCGGCACCAGCCAGGCCACCGAGCATGGCTAAACCGACAAAATACGGAGCTACTCGTCTTTTCAGTTCCATGACAACCTCCCTTTAGAAAGCATCAATCTATCGTATCCCGGAGTGAATTTCTATTTCAGCTTGTATCCTGGGGCAACCAGGGTTCCAGACGCCCTGCTGACAAATGTTTTTAAAGCATGTATAAGGAGCGGCTGCGCAGAGGAGCGCCCGCTGATTGCACAATGATTTGAATGCGATGTCACTGATCAACTTTACAAGGCTGGCATATAAATGAAAAAATTTGTCGCTGTCACAGTTCTGTGTATTTCTGCCCTGCCTGCTCTAGCACATGATGAGGAGCATGGTTCTGCAGAGCTGGAAAACTATATCGGCATTTCTGCAAGCAAACTAACACAAGGTGTCTCAAGTATAGGGGCCGCCGTGACTCTCGGTCATCGGTATGGCGAATATTTTGCGGCTGAAGTGGCCTATGAAGACACGGGCGCTATTAATGCGACGGGTGAACGCACTACAGCTTACTCGGCAGCAGGAGTTGGATATCTTCCCCTGGTTGAAGGTCTTGAAGCCTATGGCCGTCTGGGCTATGCCACCGCCAACACCAAAGATGCCAGTGGTATCAAAGCCAACCACGGAGGCATGACTTTCGGTGCCGGCTTCGAACACCGGTTGAATGAAAAATATTCCGTTGCCTTGGGATGGGACAGACTGCATGTTGGCGACAACGTCAGCATCCCACGTGCCAACGAAGACTCATACGCTGTGACGGTATTTCGCAAGTTCTAAACCTCAGGACACCCGGGGCAGCAGCCGGTTCTGCTGACCCCATTCTTCACAAACCCGGCCCACTGAAGAGATAAATCGTCAGGACAAGACCCAGGCCTGCCACGGCAAAATTCACCAAAACCCCCATCGACGCGGCATAGCCTTTTGGAATTTCGATGGGTTTCAATGCCCTGAGTACTTTTCGATACTGAACTATCGCTGACGCTGATGAGAGCGCCCCCAGCAGGATGAACGCGATTCCGATCCAATAGGAAACGCCATGCTGCAGTGGATCAACGCGTTGGGGCGTCAATAATCTTAGAAACAGCCCAAACCGTTCAATCACAAAACCAAAGGCCATCAGGGTCAAGCTGGTGCGATTCCATGCCAGCAAAGTGCGTTCTGCCGCGAAAAAAACCCTGGGGTCATTCAAATCAGACATGGAATGGCGCCTCCTGAATATGTTGTTTGAAAATGAAGAGTACCCCATACCAGCGCGTCACGGCCATACAGGTACCTGAGAAAAAAACCAACTGCCGCAGTAGAATGCTCTTTTCATATCAGCTTCCGCAAAACAATGACCATCCCAACCACTGCTACAGACAGAACCTATAGATCCGTGGAACAACTCGTCAGGGGAATTCAGACCTCTGATGGTGCAGGGGTTAGGCTCACCCGCGTCCTGACGCAAAACCTGCAGCGTCGACTGGACCCGTTTTTAATGCTGGACGCCTTTCGCAACGACAACCCTGACGACTATATTGGGGGGTTTCCTAACCACCCCCACCGGGGATTTGAAACCGTGACCTATATGATTGCCGGGCGGATGCGTCATAACGACAGCGCTGGCAATGAAGGCCTGCTGGGGCCGGGGGGTGCGCAATGGATGACTGCAGGAAGCGGATTGATCCATTCTGAACTGCCCGAGCAGGAAGCAGGCCTGATGGAGGGGTTTCAGCTATGGGTCAACCTGCCCTCGCACGACAAGATGATTTCACCCAGCTACCGCGACATTCCCAGTGAGGCCATTCCAGAACTCACCCTGGATAGCGGAGTACGGGTTCGCATCATCGCGGGTGCCAGCCATGGTGTCTCCGGCGCGGTTCAACGCCAGGCTACGGAACCACTATTTCTTGACGTGCATTTGCCTGCCGGTAGCAGCTTCGAGCAACCCATCCTCCCAGGCCATAATGCCTTTACCTACACCTATCGTGGCAATGTCAGCATCCTGGGCACGAAGGTACCGGACCAGCATATGGCCATTATGACAAACGATGGCGCCGCATCAATTTTCGTTGAAGCCGTTGAAGACGCTCGGCTCATCATCGTGGCAGGCAAACCGCTGAATGAGCCCATTGCCCAGTACGGCCCCTTTGTCATGAATACGGCAGATGAGATTCAGCAGACGTTGCGCGATTACAGAGCCGGCGCTTTTGAAAAATCAACCGTAAAATCGCTTTAAAGGAAAGATGTCCCACGCACGCGTACAATTCCAACTGGCCTAATCAGGAAAAGCGCTCTCCCCATGCAAACAGAAGTCAAAGGCAAGATCGCGCACGCCGTGGTCGCGGCGGTGCAGTTGCCCAGCGTGAGCGACGTCGAGTTTGAAGCATCATTGTCCGAATTGCGCGACCTGGCAAAAACGCTGGGATACAAGGTGGTCCATACCTTTACGCAGAAACGCACCGCCTTTGAAACATCGGCTTATCTGGGACCGGGAAAGCGTGTGGAAATACGCGATTTCATCGCCGGGTCAGAAGTGCCCGACTCCGGCAACAACCCTATTGAAATGGTGTTCGTGGATCACGAAATTTCGCCGTCCCAGGCGCGTAACCTGGAAAACGAAGTAGGCTGCGACGTGATGGACCGCACCATGGTCATTCTCGGCATATTCCACCGCAATGCGCGTTCACGCGCTGCCAGGGCGCAGGTTGAAATTGCCCGGCTGGGCTACATGGCTCCGCGCCTGCGCGAAATGGCCAAGCTCGCCGGGCCGCAGGGGCGGCAACGCAGCGGCACCGGCGGCCGCGGCGCCGGCGAATCACACACTGAACTGGATAAACGAAAAATTCGTGACCGCAT
>JAJZEH010000118.1 GCA_021805725.1 Pseudomonadota bacterium
CCGACAGCCCCAGCATCCGCGACGTGATCCTGTTTCCGCAGTTGCGTCGCGAATAACGCCGGGAGCGCTGCTTCATGCCCCGTTTTGAAGTGACTGTCGGCTTGCGCTATACCCGCGCCAAGCGACGCAACCATTTCATTTCCTTCATCTCGCTCATTTCCATGGCAGGTATCGGGTTGGGGGTTGCCGCCCTCATCATCGTCCTGTCCGTGATGAACGGGTTCCAGAAGGAAATGCGCGAACGGATTCTGGGCGTTGCTTCCCATGTACAGGTGTTTGGTGTGGAGCAGTCGCTGGCCAACTGGCCCGCCGTCGTCGCTGAAACTTCCAGAAACCCCGAAGTCGTCGGTGCCGCACCCTACGTGATGGGCCAGGGCATGCTGTCCTTCGACGACCATGTGCAGGGATCGCTGATTCGCGGCATTCTGCCCGACGAAGAACGGAAGGTGGCGGACATCGGCGCGCACATGAAGGCCGGGCACCTGGAAGATCTCAAGGCCGGCGAGTTTGGCATCGTGCTGGGCGCCGACCTGGCGCGCGCCCTCAATGCCTCACTGGGGGACCGGGTGGTCGTGATCACGCCCCAGGGGCAGATCACGCCGGCGGGCCTGTTGCCACGCCTCAAGCAGTTCAAGGTGGTGGGCATTTTTCAGGTGGGCATGTACGAATACGACAGCGGCCTTGCCCTGATCCACATGAACGATGCCCAGGTGCTGTTCCGCCTGGGCGATCGGGTCACCGGCGTGCGCCTCAAGATCAAGGATCTGATGGATGCGCCGGCCGTGGCGCATCAATTGGGTTCGACCCTCAGCTTTGAAGCCTGGGTCAGCGACTGGACCCGCGAGCATGCCAACCTGTTCCGTGCCGTGGCCATCGAAAAGAACGTGATGTTCATCATCCTGCTCCTGATCGTGGCCGTGGCCGCCTTCAACATCGTCTCCACCCTTGTCATGGCGGTGACGGACAAGCAGGCGGATATTGCCATTCTGCGCACCCTGGGGGCATCACCGGGCAGCATCATGCAGATCTTCGTGATCCAGGGTGCGCTTATCGGCCTCATCGGCACCGTCACGGGCGTGGCTCTGGGGGTGGTGACGGCATTGAATATCCACGTCATCGTGCCCTTTATCGAAAACGTGTTCGGCATCCACTTTCTTGCACCCCAGGTCTATTTCATTTCCGAGCTGCCCTCCCAGTTGCAATGGGGCGACGTGATCGTCATCGGACTCACCTCGCTGGTGCTGACCCTGCTCGCCACGCTCTACCCCAGTTACCGCGCCTCGCGCATCCAACCTGCCGAGGCCTTGCGCTATGAGTGACGCGTTCCTTCTGCAGTGCCGGGGGCTCGCCAAGTCTTTCCAGCAGGGCGATCGCAGCGTGCCCGTCCTGTCGGCCGTGGACCTTGCCGTGCGCCCGGGTGAGCATGTGGCCATCGTGGGGGCTTCGGGTAGCGGCAAGAGCACGCTGTTGCACCTCCTCGGCGGGCTCGATCGCCCCAGTGCCGGTCAGGTCCTGTTGCAGGGTGAAGACCTGGCGCGCCTGCCGGAGCAGCAGGTGGGGCAGTTGCGCAATCGCAAGCTGGGGTTTGTGTATCAGTTTCACCATCTGCTGCCGGAATTTTCCGCGCTGGAGAATGTGGCGATGCCGCTGTGGATTGGCCGTCATTCCGCTGACGCTGCCGAAGCCCCGGCCAAGGCCTTGCTCGATGCGGTGGGATTGGGCCATCGTCTGCATCACCGGCCCGCCGAACTCTCCGGCGGCGAGCGCCAGCGCGCTGCCGTGGCCCGTGCCCTGGTGGCCCGTCCGGCCCTGCTGCTGGCGGATGAGCCCACCGGCAACCTGGACCGCCATACGGCCATCCAGGTTTTCGACTTGATGGTGCGCCTCAACCGCGAAGCCGGAGCGGGCCTCGTGATGGTAACCCACGACCTCGACCTTGCCGCGCGCGCGGATACCCGCTATCGCCTGGTGGATGGGGCGCTGCAAGCTTACTGAAACCACGCTGTTTTTCCGCACGCGCTGAGCCCTTCGCTGGGGCATTCTGCGATGCGTGCGCATTGTTCTCTCCGGCTTCGTGGCCGGGGTCCTTCTCCTCCAGTGCAGCCCCGTCCTGCTTCCCTGGGGCCCGCTCCTGGCCTGGATCCTGCTGTTGCAGGGGGGGCTGTGGTGGGCGCTGAAGCGGCGGCCGTTGCCTTCCGCGCTACGCCTCACCCTGGTGCTGTTCAGTGCCACTCTCCTGGGCTATGCCACCACCAGCCTGCGCGCCCAGTGGCGATTGTCTGACACGCTGCCCCACGCCTGGGAAGGGCGCGATCTCACCCTGGAAGGGCGCATCACCGAGTTACCAGAGGCCGTGCCCAACGGCGTGCGTTTCACCTTTGCCATCACGGCGCACCAGCCCGCGGAGGCGGTGGTGCCGCACCGTTTGTCGCTTGGGTGGTTCGTGGGTGAAAAGCTTTTGGGGACAGACCCCAAATCGGGGTCTGTCCCCTTCCTCCCCTCCCTCCATCCCGGCGAGCGCTGGCAATTGCGCGTGCGTCTCAAGCGTCCCCACGGCATGATCAATCCGGGCGGCTTTGACATGGAAGCCTGGTCCCTGGCGCAGGGCATCCGCGCCAGCGGTTCGGTGCAACCAGGCGGGGACAACCGGCGTCTGGCCGATAGCCCCGTACCGTGGTGGCAGGCCCCGGGCCTCTTCATCGAATCGGCACGCGACGAGGTGCGCAGCCGCATGCAATCCGTGTTGGGGGAGCGCCGCTGGAGCGGTGTGATGGTGGCCCTGGTGGTGGGAGACCAATCGCTGATTCGCCAGGACGACTGGCAATTGTTCTGGAGAACCGGAGTGGGGCACCTCATCAGCATCTCCGGATTGCATATCACCATGCTGGCAGGCCTTGTGGCGAAACTGGCGGGATGGCTCTGGCCTTCGGTGCGGGTGCGTTGGGTGGCGGGGTTTCTGGGCGCGTTCGCCTACGCCCTGCTGTCCGGGTTTTCGGTGCCCACGCAACGCACGCTCTACATGATCGGCGTGGTTACCCTGTCGCGCTTTCGTGACGTGCCGCTCGCCGCTTCGCCGGTGTTGTTGCTGGCGCTGGCCACGGCTGTGGCGATAGACCCCTGGGCACCGCTTGCCGTGGGCTTCTGGTTGTCCTTTGGCGCCGTGGCGGCGCTGATGTATGCCGGTGCGCACAGCGTAGGTCGGGTAGGGGCGCTCAAGGCCGCCATCCATACCCAGTGGTCGGCCACCTGGGCGCTGGTGCCGCTCCTGCTGCTGTTGTTCGGACAGGTGTCGCTGCTCTCGCCACTCGCCAATGCTTTTGCCATTCCTGTCGTCAGCCTGGGCGTAGTGCCGCTGGCGCTGTTGGGGGCCATTCCGGGCCTGGGCTGGAGCCTCGTGGCAGCGCATCAACTGTTTGCCGTCTGCGCCTCTGCCCTGCAGCAGATGGTCCAGTGGCCCGTGACGGTGTGGAGCGCGCCTACGCCAACCCCGGTGGCGTTTCTGGCGGGACTGGT
>JAJZEH010000106.1 GCA_021805725.1 Pseudomonadota bacterium
ACGATCACTCTGGTCCCATGGCGGCAGTGCGGCCTGTGGTGTGGAGGGGGCTTCAACAACCTGTTGCAGTTCGGGTTTTGGAGGGGCCGGTGTTGGTGGGGGCGGCGGTGGGGGTGCCTGCAGTGCCACCACGGGCTTGACCTGTGCATGCCTCCAGTAAAAATAGGCGGCGGTGACACTGCCCAGAACCATGGCCGCAATGAGGATGCTCCAGATGATTTTTTTCATGGGCAATGCCAGGTTCAGGGCTTGACGAACCGTAGACCAAATTTGTCCGTGGGTATGTCCAGCTTGAAGAAAGGTTGCTCTCGAGGGTCTGCCGGGTTTCGAAAATCAGGGCTTTCGGCTTCCAGTTTGAACCCCGCTTGCTGAAATTCTTCCAGCACGACGCGTTCCTCGATGCGATGCAGGGTTTTTGTGACCGTTGTGCCACTTCCGGGATTGGCCGCGTGATCAATCAACACCAGATGCCCCCCCGGTTTCAGCGCTTCGAATAAAAGGCGGTTCATCCTGGCGCGGTCCACTGGCAAGAAGGCGATATCGTGATAGTTCATGATGATGGTAATCAGGTCCAGAGCGCTGGCCCCCTGCGGAATGGGGTCGTCATAGGGCAGGGCCGCCGCAATGATATTGGCCTGTGGGTGCTCGGCCATACGCTTTGCAAACCCGGGGCGAAGCTTGTCCGCCTGCGCCCATACCGTGCCGCTACTGCCCACAACCAGGGCAAGCAACTGGGTGGCATAGCCACCCCCTGTATCCACATCCAGGACGGTCATGCCGGGCTTTACTCCCGTAAACCGAAGGAATGCCATCGGTTGGCGCCGGGCATCGGCCTGCCGGTCCTCGTCGGTGCGCAGGGGGCTTGCGATGGCCTGGGTGTATACCTCCTCAATGGGGTGGGTGTCGGCGGAGTATGCCGCGGGGGCAGGCAGCAGTCCCAGGGTAAGGATGCAGGCCAGCAATCGGATCAAAGCAAAGGGCATGGGGTCTCTCCTATTCCATGTCGGGGGTGTACTGGCCCAGGCAGGCACTGCCGTTCAAACGGGCACGATGATGCAGGGCCTGTTGTGCCCGGACTTTATTGCGGAATTCTCCGCGCCAGGCCTGGAGCACGGGCGCCTGAAGGGCGCGGCCATACGAAAAACTCAAGACCCAGGGTTGCTTTTCCGCACCGCTATTCATGGCGTTGAGATGGACCGTGGCCATGGCGTCGCTCTGGCCACCCGACAGAAAATTGATCCCGGGAACCGCAGCCGGCACGGTGCGGCGCAGGCAGGCGAGGGTAGCCCGGGCGACCGCCTGGGGTGTGGCCTGATCCTGGCACGACGCACCCGGAATGACCATGCTGGGCTTGAGCAGCATGCATTCCAGTACCACGCGCTGTTGGTGCAGGGCATGAAACACGGTGTGTAGGACTTCTTCGGTGATGGAGGCGCTGCTGGCGAGCGTGTGGTCGCCATCCATCAGGATCTCGGGCTCGACGATGGGGACCAGGCCCTGCTCCTGACAGAGGGCCGCGTAACGCGCCAGGGCATGCGCATTCGCCGAGACTGCTGCGGGGGTGGGGATACCGGCACCGATGCTGATCACTGCACGCCATTTGGCAAAGCGCGCACCCAGTTGTTTGTATTCACTCAACCGCTGACCCAGGCCATCCAGTCCTTGCGTTATTTTTTCACCGGGAAAACCTGGCAAAGCCACTGTACCCTGATCCACCTTGATGCCGGGGACGATACCCTGTGCGGTCAACAGCTGGGTGAGGGGGACACCTGCTGTCGTCCGTTGTCGCAGGGTTTCATCAAAAAGGATGACCCCACTGATGTGGGCACCCAGCTCAGGGGTGGAAAACAACAGTTCCCGGTAGTCGCGCCGGGTCTCTTCGGTGGAGGCCACACCGACGGACTTGAGGCGTTTTTCGATCGTTCCCGTGCTTTCGTCTGCAGCGAGAATGCCTTTGCCAGGGGCCGTGATTTCCGACACCGTTTTTTCCATGGCATCCATGAATGGTGACATGACGCCCTCCAACTGTGTTGTTTCTGCGATCTTACTCCAGCGGCGCGGGGAGGAATACACGCCAGTGTTGTGCTTTCAAGGATTGGCATAAAAAAACGCCCTGCACGGAGCAGGGCGTTTCAGGGACGCTGCGAAGCTTGCGCCTCGCTGCATCAGGATGGTTATTTAAGCGATTGCAGATACAGCGCGACGTCGTGCTTCTGTTCATCCGTCAGGCCATGGGCGATGCCCTCCATGGCGACACCATGGGCACGCTCGATCTCTTCATGCATCGACGGGTTCTTTTCGTGCTCTGCTTCTCGTTCCGCATCGTTGTTGAAAACCATCAACTGCTTGTACAGATAGTCGGCGTGTTGCCCTGCCAGGCGTGGAATGGGGCCGTTGCCTTCAGCATTGGCGCCATGGCAAGCCATGCAGGGTGGAACGGCCTTTTCCAGATTTCCTTCGTTGAACAGCTTCTGACCGGCAGCAACCATTGCTGGATCGGCATCAGCTGCAGCAGGGTTGGGCAAGGGCTTCTGTTGCGAATAGAACTCGGCCAGTTGCTTGATCTGCTCCGGCGTGAAGTCACGCGCAATGCCCCACATAAAGGCCTGGGCAGCATCGTCCTTGCGGGTGTGCTCATGGAACTCCTGCATCTCGGCTTCCAGATAAACAACTTGCTGGCCTGCCAGGATGGGGAACGTCGGGTTGACGGAATTGCCATTTACATTGTCACCCACATCGCCGTGGCAAATCGAGCAGACCTGTTGAGCCAGAACGTGGCCAGAAACCTGCGGGTTACCCAGGCTACGGCTGCGATCAAGTCCGGTGGAACAGGCCCCCAGCGTCAGTGCGACAGCGGAAAGGGTCAGAATTTTAATTGCGTGTTTCATATTCGTTCCCCTTAGTAAATGAGAGTTGCGTAAACCATGGAGGTGTTGAAGTCATGCGGCGATACGCTTGCCCCATTGAAAGTCAACTGGTTTCCGGTTACGCCGCCCATTTTGGTGTAGAAAGTGTACATGTACCCGATCCGGACATTCTGAACCGGAGCCCAAAACACATGAGGTGTCCAGGCTTGCCAGTCGGGACTGCCTCCGGGGGTCATACCGTACAGGCCGACATCTGAGCTACCCGAGGCGCCTTGGTACTGCAACAGGGCGCCGTATTTGGCCTTGTAAATGTAGGTGACGTCCGCATAGGTTTCCGTGAGGGTATCCGTTGCGTTGGTTGGTGTTGCACCGGCGTAGTTAGGACCGGACAGGTTGTTGTTCATGCTTTCGTGGGTGATGCGGCCATGGGCAGCAAAATAGTGCGGATCCAGCACATACTGGTACTGGGCGTCCAGACCCACGTCACGGTAGGTACTGACCGGGGAGCTGTAATCTGAGTTTTGGGGGGCACTTGTGTTTTGGTTAATGCCGTGTGCATAAGTGGTCATGCTGTGCAGACCCAATTCAAAGCTATGCG
>JAJZEH010000076.1 GCA_021805725.1 Pseudomonadota bacterium
AACGAGGCCTGCCGAGGCCAGCTGGATCAGGGCCTCGCGTATGGGGGTGCGTGACACCGCAAAGCGCTGGGCCAGTTCCACTTCATCCAGGCGCGTGCCCGGCGGCAATTGCCGGGTGACGATCTCGTCTTCGATGGTTTCCATCAAAGGTCCGGACAGGCGCACCGCCGCCTGCGATGCCGGTACACGCAGCGCGTTGCCGTGCGTTGAGGGTGATGCAGGAGTGGTCTTGATGATGGTCAATTCCTGTATACAAGAAGTTTGACAAAGAATACAGCCGAAGCTATCTTGCATGCAAGAGGAGGATCCACCATGAATAATAATCGTCGTCGCATCCTGCAGGGCCTGTCAGCATTACCCGTCGCCGGTGCACTGGGGATGTCCCCCTGGGCTGCTGCCGCAACCGAACTGCGCATTTCCCACCAATTCCCCGGAGGCACGCTTACCGAAGGCGATTTTCGTGATCGCCTCTGTCGCCGTTTTGCCCAGGAGCTTGCCAAGCGCAGCAATGGCAGCCTTACCGGCGTGGTCTATCCCAACTCTTCCCTGATGAAGACCAATGCCCAGTTCAATGCGCTGCGCAAGGGTGCGCTGGACATGTCGCTGGTTCCGCTCAACTATGCCGGTGGTGAAGTTCCCGAAACCAATATCGGCCTCATGCCCGGCATCATCACCAACTACGAGAAGGGTACCGCCTTTCGCAATTCCGAAGCCGGCAAGATGCTCTACAACATCCTTGCCGACAAGGGCGTGCTGCTGGTGAGCTGGATCTGGCAGGCGGGTGGGGTGGCCAGTCGCAACAAGGCCCTCATCGAGCCTGAAGATGCCAGGGGAATGAAGGTGCGCGGCGGCGGCCGCGAAATGGACATGGTGTTGAAGGAGGCAGGAGCAGCCGTGCTCAACCTTCCTTCCAACGAAATCTACGCCGCCATGCAAACCGGAGCGCTCGATGCTGCCATGACCTCCAGCACCAGCCTGATCTCGTTCCGCCTGGAAGAGGTGGCCAAGCAGCTGACCACCGGGCGCGGGCAGGCCTACTGGTTCATGTTCGAGCCCCTGATGATTTCGCGCGACGTTTACGAACGCCTGGGGCGTGACGAACAAAATCTCGTCATGACGCTGGGCGCCGAGATGGAGAAGTTTGCCCTGGATGCGTGCAAGGTGGATGACAATCAGGTGGCCAAGGTGTACGTCAAGGCTGGCGGCAAGGCCTATGACCTGACGCAGGACACGGTCAGGCGCTGGCAGGACATTGCACGGCGCACGGCCTGGAAGGACTTTGCCGCACGCAATGCGTCCTGTGCCGCGCTCATGAAAGCCGTGGAAAAATCGTTGTGAGTCATGGCGGGGATCTGCCCGGGGCGCCCTCCATCGCCCTTGGGTTGATGAAGGATCCGCCCCCCCGGGGACCGTTGCGCTTTGCGGCCGTGGCCCTGGGCTTCGTCAACCGCCTCGTGGTGGCGCTGTCCATGGTGGCGGTCATCGTAGCCTGTCTGGTGCTGACCGCCGGGGTGGTGATGCGTTACTTCTTCAACACGCCCACGGACTGGCAGGACGAGATTTCCATGTTTCTGCTGGTGGGCTCCATTTTCACTTGTGGCGCGGCTGTGCAGGCCCAACGCGGGCATATCGGCATCGAGGCCGTAGCGGGGTTGCTTTCCGCAGGGCTCAACCGCTGGCGAATTTGGCTGTGTGATGCCACCTCGCTGCTGTTTTGTGCCTTGATCGGATGGAAATCCTGGACCCTGTTGCATGAGGCCTGGGTCGAGGGCATGACCACTTCCTCCACATGGGCCCCGCCCTTGTGGATTCCCTACGGGCTGATGTCGGTGGGGATGACGCTCTTGACCCTGCAACTCCTGATCCAGGTGCTCGCCGGTCCTCCCGCCCGCGTGCAGGTGACGCTGTGAGCCACGAACTGACGGGGATCCTCTACGGGGTGGGCACCCTGTTGTTGATGTTTACCGGCATGCCCATCGCCTTTGCACTGGGCACCATCGCCGTGGTGTTCATGTACTTTTTCATGCCCCATTCGGCGCTGGATACCGTCACCCAGAACGTGTATGAGGAAATGTCCAGCATTACGCTGCTCTCCATCCCCCTGTTCATCCTGAAGGGTGCCGCAATCGGCAAATCGCGCGCCGGGGCGGACCTCTACGCCGCCATCCACGCCTGGATGGGCCGTGTGCCGGGCGGGCTGGGCATTGCCAACGTCATCGCCTGCGCGCTCTTTGCCGCCATGGCAGGTTCCAGTCCTGCCACCTGTTCGGCCATCGGCAGTGCAGGCATTCCCGAGATGCGTGCGCGGGGCTACTCCCCGGGTTTTGCCGCGGGCATCATCGCGGCCGGAGGCACCCTGGGCATCCTGTTGCCCCCTTCCATCACCATGATCCTGTTTTCCGTGGCCGCCGAAGTCTCGCTCGGGCGCCTGTTTCTGGCGGCACTGGGTCCGGGGCTGTTGCTGGTGACCTTGTTCTCCCTCTATGCCGCCTGGAATTTCAGGCGCGAATATCGCGCCGCGGTGCAGGTCTATGCATCAGGCGGCGTTCGCTCGGCCTATCTTGACGAGAATGCCCTGAGCTGGCGCGAGAAATTCGGCATGCTCGCACGCGTGCTGCCTTTCGTGACACTCCTCACCGGGGTCATGATCGCGCTCTACGGCGGCTTTGCCACACCTTCCGAAACGGCGGGACTGGGTGGTTTGCTGGCGCTGATGTTGATTGCCGTCATCTACGGCGTGTGGCGACCGCGCCAGCTCTCTCCCATCATCGCCTCCACCCTCAAGGAATCCACCATGCTGATGTTCATCATCGGCATGTCGCTGCTGTATTCCTATGTGATGAGTTATCTGCAGATCAGCCAACTGGCGGCTGAATGGATCGTCTCGCTGACGCTATCCAAATGGCTGCTGCTGGCGGCCATCCTGCTTTTTGTGGTGGTACTGGGGTTTTTCCTCCCGCCGGTATCCATCATTCTCATGACCGCACCCATCATCCTGCCCCCGCTCAAGGCGGCAGGGTTTGACCTGATCTGGTTTGGCGTGTTGATGACCATCGTCATGGAAATGGGGCTCATCCATCCGCCGGTGGGGCTCAACATTTTCGTGATCCGCAACGTGGCCCCGGACATTCCGCTCAAGGCGGTGGTGTGGGGTGTGCTGCCCTTTGTGTTGCTGATGATCCTGTCAGTGTTCCTGCTTTCGTTGTTTCCGGGCATCGTCACGGCCTTTCCTGATTGGGCGCTGGGCCCGAAGATTTAAGACACCATGAACGCATCCCAACCCCGTCGCGTCTGGAACCATGAAGCACAACGCCGCCAGGTCCGTCTGCTGCGCGGCATGCCCTTTGCGCGCGACAAGGAGGTTGCACCGGGCAACGTGGTGTCCCTGCTGGAGGCCCTGCTGGAGCCCGGCGACAGGGTGTGCCTTGAAGGCAACAACCAGAAGCAGGCAGACTTTCTGTCGGAGTCGCTGGCCGCCTGTTCTCCCCAGCGCGTGCACGATCTGCATCTGGTGCAGTCGGTGCTGGCCCTGCCATCGCACATGGAGCTCTTTGAAAGGGGCATCGCGCGACGCCTCGATTTTTCCTTTGCAGGTCCCCAGGCCCATCGGCTGGCGCGACTGGTCCAGTCGCGCAGCATCGAGATCGGTGCCATCCACACCTACCTGGAACTGTTCGGCCGTTATTTCATCGATCTGACGCCACAGGTTTGCCTGATCGCCGCACAGGCGGCAGATGCCGAAGGCAACCTCTATCTGGGGCCCAATACCGAGGACACCCCGGTCATCGTGGAGGCCACTGCGTTCAAGAGCGGAATCGTCATCGCCCAGGTCAACGAACGCATGGCGTGCCTGCCGCGCGTGGACATTCCTGCAGGTTGGGTGGATTTTTTCGTGGTGGCCCCCACCCCTAACCACATCGAACCCCTTTTTACCCGCGACCCCCGCCACATCACGGAAATCCAGGTGCTGATGGCCATGATGGCCATCAAGGGCATCTATGCGGAATACGGCGTGGAGCGGCTCAATCACGGCATCGGGTTTGATACCGCCGCCATCGAGCTGTTGCTGCCCACCTATGGCGAAAGCCTGGGACTGAAGGGCAAGGTGGCGCGCCACTGGGCGCTCAATCCGCATCCCACCCTGATTCCCGCCATTGAAGCAGGCTTCGTGGAACGGGTTCATTCCTTTGGCTCGGAAGTGGGCATGGAAGCCTACGTGGCTGCGCGTCCCGACGTGTTTTTTACCGGGGCCGACGGCAGCATGCGCTCCAACAGGGCCTTTTGCCAGACTGCGGGTTTGTATGCCTGCGACATGTTCATCGGTTCCACCCTGCAGATGGATCTCGCGGGCAACAGTTCCACCGCAACACTCGGACGCATCACCGGTTTTGGCGGCGCGCCCAACATGGGGTCGGATGCCCGTGGGCGGCGCCATGCCAGTGCCGCCTGGCTTAAGGCCGGGCGGGAACGCAGCGGAGACGGGACATTGGTGCGCGGGCAGAAGCTTGTGGTGCAGACCGTGGAGACCTGGCGCGAGCCCAATCATCCCACTTTCGTGGAACGACTGGATGCCTGGCAGCTCATGGAAGACATGGGCATGGACTTGCCTCCCATCATGATTTACGGCGACGACGTCAGTCACGTGGTGACCGAGGAAGGCATTGCCAACCTGCTCTTGTGCCGTTCTCCCGAAGAGCGCGCACAGGCCATTCGAGGCGTGGCAGGCTACACCCCGGTGGGACGGGCGCGCGATCGCGCCGTGGTGGAAAACCTGCGTGATCGCGGCGTCATCCGCCGCCCGTCCGATCTTGGTATCGACGTGCGCGATGCCACGCGCGATCTGCTGGCGGCGCGTTCCATCAAGGATCTGGTGCGCGCCTCCGGCGGCCTGTATCAGCCGCCCAAACAATTTCGCAACTGGTAATCCGCAACCCCCGAAAGGCCACTGCCATGGAAACCCTGCACCTTGATTTGCCCTCGCTTCAGGATGACACGCTTTTGCCGCGGGTCCTCCTGCATGGGGTGGTGTCCTCCGGCAACCTGGAAGTGCTGGTGGAACCGGGCCGCGATGCGGCACGCTGCATCTTTGAAGTGCAGACCGCGGCACATGGCTTTGCCGAAGTGTGGCAGGCAGTGTTGACCGACTTTGCGGCACGCCATCCCGTGGGCGGCCTCAGCTTTTCCATTCACGATGCGGGGGCCACACCCGCCGTGGTCAGCCTGCGTCTGGACCAGGCCTTTCAAAGCCTGCGGGGTTCATGATGTCCACCGCACTGCAAAGCTATCGCGAGGCCACTGCGCGTCAGCGGGTGCAGGGCCTGCTCGATGCGGGGTCCTTCACCGAGTGGCTGGGGCCGGCCCGTCGCATTACCAGTCCGCACCTCGCAGCCCTGGATGCACCGGTCAGTTTTGATGACGGGGTGGTGGTGGGCCAGGGGCATCTGGCCGCGCAGGCGGTGGTCGTCATTGCCCAGGAAGGTCTGTTCAATGGGGGCGCCGTGGGCGAAGTGCACGGCGCAAAAATCCGCGGTGCCCTGCTGCGTGCGGCCAGGGATCGCCCGCAAGCCGTGCTGCTGTGCGTGGATTCGGGCGGGGTGCGCCTGCACGAGGCCAATGCCGGACTCATTGCCATTTCGGAAATCATGCGGGCCCTGTTTGCCGTGCAGTCCGCCGGGATTCCGGTGATAGCGCTGGTGGGTGGTACCTGCGGCGCCTTTGGCGGCATGGGCATCGTTGCCCGCTTGTGCAATGCCATCATCATTTCCGAGGAAGGGCGGCTTGGCCTGTCGGGTCCGGAAGTGATCGAGACGGTGAAGGGCGTGGAAGAGTTTGATTCTCGCGACCGCGCGCTGGTGTGGCGCATTACCGGCGGAAAGATCCGGCGCACCCTGGGGGAGGCCACGGTGCTGGTGGACGATGACATGGCCGCATTTCGGAGTGCGGCCGCAGCGGAAATGTTTGGGGACAGACCCCACCTGGAAAGGTGGGGTCTGTCCCCTGATTCGTTGCACGGCCTCCAGGCTGCGCAACGCCAGTTGGCGGCACGGGCTGCACTGGATGGGTCGATCCGCGATGGACAGCAGGTGTGGAACCAGCTGGGGCTGGGCGAGGAGGTGGCCCTGATGTCGCCGGCAGAATTCAATCTTTGCCTGGAGGCGCGCAAACCATGAGCATTGGCAAGACGGCGCTGCTGGATCGTCTGTTTCCCTCGGGCCACAAGGTCACCGAGGTGGGACAGGTGCTGTGCGGTTGGGGGGAAACCCCCGCAGGAAGGGTTCATGTGATCGGCACCACGGAGCATGCGGCAATCGATTCGTGCATTGCGCTTGCTCTCTCCGCGGCCGTGTTGCAGGCAGTGGCCGAAGATGGCACCGATCACCGTCCCATCGTCTTCATTGCAGACACCCAGGGACAGGCCCTGTCGCGACGCGAGGAACTGTTGGGGTTGAATGGTTATTTTGCCCATCTGGCCCGCTGCGTGAACCTGGCGCGTGGGGCGGGGCACCGGCTGGTGACGCTGATTGATGGCGAGGCCGTATCAGGCGGCTTTCTTGCCTTCGGGCTGCTGGCGGACGCCATCGTGGCCCTGCCCGGCGCCGAGGTGCGCGTGATGGACCTGCGCGCCATGGCACGCATCACCCGTATCCCCTACGAGCGCCTGACGGCATTGGCCCGCTCATCGCCCGTGTTTGCTCCGGGTGCGGATAATTACTGGCGCATGGGTGGTATTCACGCGCTGTGGACCGAGACGGAGGATTGGGCAGCGCAATTGCTGGCGTTGCTGCAGGGGGGTGGCGAAGATGAACGGGCACGCCTTGGGGCAGAACGCGGGGGGCGCAAGCTTGCGGCTTCCGTGGCCCAAGAGGTGCTGCATGCGCACGGTTAGCCCAGCACTGCGCCGCCACCACTGGGCCTGGCTCAAACCGGAAGCCGTGGTGGAGGATGCCGGTGTCAGTGCGCCGGACCGTACTTTTTTACAGGACTGGGTGGGTAGCGGGCTGCCGCTGGTGGTGGCGCGCAGCCCTGTGGATGGCGAATTGCGCCTGGGGGTGACCCGTCCCGTGTTGGGGCCGCGCCAGCGGGTGGGAGTGACGGTCACTCCTGATGCCGTGCTGCGCGCCATGCCGCCACTCTCCCTGACCGCCGTGATGGCGCATGCGCCGCCCGCCTGGCAGCCCACCTTGCAGGCCCTGCAGGCCCTGGGCTTGCGCTACGCCACCGACATCCGGGTGTATGGGTCGCTCGCCCTGCAATACTTTTCCACCCGGCCCTGCCTCAACCCGGACAGCGATCTCGACCTGCTGCTGGAAATCGAGGACGAGGCCGTCATCGATCCGCTGCTCTCCGATCTTGAAGCGCTCCAGGCCCGGCACCCCGTGCCGCATATCGACGGCGAAATGCGCATGGGCGAGTGGGCCGTGGCCTGGCGCGAACTGGGCGCCATGCGGCGGCACCCCGGCTGGCTCATCGCCAAATCGGATCGTGCGGTGGCCCTCAAGGATGGAGTCAAAGTCGTTGGGACCAGCGTCATTGGAGACAAGGTCATTGGGAAGGTCATTGGGAAGGTCATTGGGGACAGACCTCATTCTCGAGGTCTGTCCCCAATGACCTTCCCAATGACCTTCCCAATGACCTTGTCTCCAATGGCACCAATGCCATCAAAGGCTTCTGCCATTGCCCTGGCGGCCGTGCGCGCCCTGCACCAGGAATTGCTGCTCCATCCCAAGCCGGGGTTGGTGAGCCTGCAGGATAACGGGGCGCATGCCGATATGACGCCCACGCTTTTTTTTCGCAGCCTGTTTTCCCTGCGCCGTTATTTTGCCTCGGTTGCCCGGGCAGGTTGCGCGGGGGCCGCATTTGGCGAGCTGCAGGCGTTGGGTGTGGCTGCCGAGGCGCGCATGTTGCACGCCACCGATGGGGTGAACACCCACCGCGGTGCGATTTTCAATCTGGGGTTGCTGGCGGCAGCAGCGGGGGCTTGTCCCGCTGCAGATGCCGGAATGCTATGTGGAGTCGTGGGCGAGCGCTGGGGGGAGGCCATTTTGCGCGCATCCGCAGGCATGCCTGCGAACGAAAGCCACGGTGCCTGGGTAGCCCGCCGGCACGGCATTCGCGGCGCACGCTGGCAGGCGGCACAGGGGTTTCCCGCGCTGACGCAACAGGGCTTGCCTGCCTATCGCGCCGCGCTGCGGGACACGGGCGAGCCCCGGCGGGCCGCACTTGCGGCCTTCTTTGCCATCATGGCGTGCCTTGAGGATTCCAACCTGGTGTGGCGCGGTGGCATGGCAGGATTGCATTTTGCACAGGCCGAGGCCGCGGGCTTTCTCTCGCGTGGCGGGGTGGTCCAGGAGGATTGGGAAGCCCAGGCCAAAGGCATCCATGAGCGCATGGTGGCGCGTCGCCTGAGTCCTGGTGGCAGCGCCGACCTTCTGGCAGCGCTATTGTTGTTGGTGGCGCTGGAGCCATCGTGAGGCTGATCTTCCTGTTCAGCGGACAAGGGTTACAAACCCTGGCGCATCGCGATGAAATCCTGCGCGAGGGGACTCCTGCGCTGCACCGTGCGCTTGATGCCGAATTCGCCCAGGCTGGCACCGCACTCGCGGCTCTTGACGAGCGCCAATTGCACGACAATGCCGTGGCCCAGGTGCTGATCTGGGGGCTGCAATGGTTGCGCTGGGGCGCGCTTGCCCCCCAACTGCCCCACCCTGTCCTGCTGGCAGGCTACTCGGCAGGGGAAACCGCAGCGTATACCGCAGCCGGGCTGTGGCCCGAAGGGCGCGGCGCTTTTCTCGCCGGCGCGCGGGCCCGCTTGATGAGTGAAGCCAGCGCGCGTCTCGGGGGTTCCGCCGGCTTGATGGCGGTGAGCGGTTGCGATGCGACCCTGCTGGCGCAGTACGCTTCGGGGCTTGCCGTTCATGTGGCCATTCGCGTGGCCGGGCAGCAACTGCTGCTGGGCGGATTGCGCGCCGACCTCGATACCCTGGCAACGCGGCTTTCCGCCTGCAGCGGCGTGCATGCCTCGCCGCTGGCGGTGAACGTGCCGGCCCATACCCCGCTTCTGCAATCCGTACGGCAGCCCTGGCATGCCCTGTTGCAGGCGGAGCCGGGCGGCGCCCCGCAAATTCCGCTGTTATGCGGCAGTCGTGCCACCGTGCTGCATGAGCGCGAGGCGGCGCTAGCAGCGCTGGCCGAGCAGGTCTGCACGCCCATTGTGTGGGAAGATTGTCTCAACATGATCGCCGAGTATCAGCCCGATGCGCTGCTGGAACTGGGCCCGGGGACGGCACTTGCCAAAATGGCACTGAACCACGGGTTGACCTGCCCGGTGCGGGCCGTGGATGAATTCCGCTCGCACCAGGGTGTGCTGGACTGGCTTTCGGGACTATGCCCATGAACGCGACCTGGCAGATGCTGGCCCTGGTGCTGGTGATGGGGGTGTACACTGGTGCGCAGAATTTCATGGCGGGTGGGGGCACCTTCATCATCTTTCCGGTCCTGCTGCTGCTGGGCATCGATCCCGTCACGGCCAGCATGACCTCAGCCATGGGGCTTTTCCCCAACCAGATCAGCTCGGCGCACGTCAGCCGGCCGCTGGCCATGGGGTTGGGCCAGCTCTCGCTCAAGGTGCTGCTGATCGTGAGCCTCCTGGGCGGGTGCCTGGGCTCGTTGTTGCTGGTGGTCACCCCGTCTTCCTTTTTTTCCATGCTGGTTCCCTGGCTCGTGCTGTTTGCCACGGCCATATTTGCATGGGGAAGCCTGGCTCGCCCCTCCCCGGTGATGGCCACAGGGGCTGCTGATGCCGGGCCCAGTCGCGCCGCGCAGCGGCGGCTCGTAGCGGTGCAGTTCCTGATTGCCGTTTATGGGGGCTATTTTGCGGCGGGAATTGGATTTCTGATGCTGGCAGCATTGACTGTGAGCGGACAGCCGCCGCGCGCTGCCATCGCCACCAAGAACGTGCTGGTGGTGGTGATCACTTCTGCATCTTTCGTGATCTTTGCCATCGCTGCGCGCGTGGTGTGGCCCGTGGCACTGGCGCTTGCCGTGGGCGCCCTGGCGGGTTCGTTCCTGGGGCGGTGGCTGCTGCAGCGCATTCCAAACCACTGGATCAAAATCTACGTGGTGGTGTTGGGCAGCGGATTGTCCCTCTGGCTGTTCTTGCGTTAGGGTCGTGCGGCCTTAATCTTCTGCAAAGGCAATGTCCTCGGGGGCCACGAGCAGGCGAAGCGCGGCACCCTCGATTTCCACCAGGTCGGCAAACGAGACGCTGCAGGATTGTCGCCATAGGCAGACCTGGCCCACCCTGGTTTCCAGAAATGTGCGAAAAGTGGTCAAGGACAGTTGCCCGCCGTTGCCCCCCACATGATCGACGAGGCGCCGGAACAGCTTGGGCATCAGCAGGGCCTCGTGTTTGAGGGCGTCCAGCGAGGTCAGGGCAAAACCGCCGTGGGTCCGGTCTTCGGGCCAGAATCCCAGACCCTCGGCCTGCGCCGCGCGCGCGGCCTCGCTGCATAGCGCCATGAGGGCAGGGGACATGTCCTGGTAGAAGATGGGGTAGGCATGGCCGTGGCGCAGCTGATGCCAGTTGGCGCTGCTGCGCACCACCTCGGGGGTGAGCTCAAAGCGCCCTGCCCGCGCCTTGCGAAACTGGCCGCGAAAGGCAAATGCCACGGCTCGCCCGTACTTGTCGACACGGCGCACGGCAATGGCACCGCGCGTGGCCAGCGGCCTGCTTGCGATGATGCGCTCATCACTGTGGCGCCGCACCTCGTCAAACCCAAGAAAGGTCAGCAGGGACAGGGATGCGCGATCCGGCCAGGGAGCCGGTTGGCGCAGGACACCGAGACCTCCGCTGGCCAGATAGTGAGTTTCCAGGGCATCCATGCCGTCCAGACGCAAGGTGATGCCGCCGTCAGGATGGCGTTTGATCGCAGGCGCGTCATGCACCAGGGCATGACCGTCGTCAGGAATGAAATGAATCGAGTCGCCGTCGGGCGCGCTGTCGAGCAGGGTGTAGCGCCCTGCCATCCAGCGCGCGTTCAGGGATAGACCTCGGCGGACAGGAAGGGCGCGCCCGCCGCGTCTTTGGGCGAGAGCACGGGCGGATCTCCCTGAAGGGCGGCAAGGGGCCAGTCAATGGCGAGCGTGGGGTCGCTCCACAGGATGCTGCGCTCTTCGCTGGCAGCCCAGTAGTCGGTGGTCTTGTACAAAAATTCTGCGTGTTCGGAGAGGGTGAGGAAGCCGTGCGCAAAGCCCGGCGGAATCCACAGCATGCGTTTGTTTTCTGCCGAGAGCGTCACTCCCACGACCTGACCGAAGGTAATGGCGCCGCGGCGCAGGTCCACCGCCACGTCGAACACTTCGCCGGCCACCACGCGCACCAGTTTGCCCTGGGGCTGGCCAATTTGATAGTGCAATCCGCGCAGCACGCCGCGCATCGATCGCGAGTGGTTATCCTGTACAAAGCGCGCCGGCACGCCGGTGGCCTCCCAGAACTGGCGCTCGTTGTAGCTCTCGAAAAAGAAACCGCGCGCATCGCCGAATACGCGCGGCTCGATGATCAGGACTTCAGGAATGGCGGTGGAAATGACCTTCATGGAAAACGCCTTACCGAGGAGTGGGGGGGAGTTCTGCCAGGCAGCGCTGCAGGTCGTCCTGCCAGGGGGGCAGGGCCACGTGCAGGCATTGTGCCAGCTTGTCGTTGCTCAACCGGCTGTTGGCGGGCCGGCGCACCGGGCTGGGATAGGCGCTGGCCGGAATGGGGTTGAGCCGGGCCCGGCATTCGGGGCGCAAGGCAAAAATGGCCTGGGCAAACGCAAACCAGGTGGTGGCGCCGCCGTTGGTCATATGGTAGACCCCCTGGTGCCGTCGGATGAAATCGGCGGCATCCCCGCTGTCGCGGGCCTGCCGCACCAGCGTGGCGGTGGCCTCGGCGATGGCGCGGGCCCAGGTGGGCGCACCCCACTGGTTGTTGACCACATTGAGGGCGTCGCGCTCCTGCCCCAGGCGCAGCATGGTCTTGAGAAAGTTGGCGCCGGCAAGGCTGTAGACCCAGCTGGTCCTGAAGATCCACGCTGGTGTGCCACTGGCCAGGACGGTCTGTTCTCCCATCCACTTGGAGCGACCATAGGTGCCCAGCGGGTGCGGTGGATCGGTTTCCACGTAAGGTTTGTCATGGCTGCCGTCAAACACATAATCGGTGGAATAGTGGATCAGGGCCGCCCCCAGTCGCCCGGCCTCCTCGGCCAGCACCCCCGGGGCCACGCCATTGATGGCCTGCGCCAGCGCGGGTTCGGTTTCGGCGCGATCCACCGCGGTATAGGCGGCCGCGTTGATGATGAGGTGCGGACGATGCTGCTGCACGGCCGCGCGGATGGCATCGGCATCGGCAAGGTCGAGCGCGTCGCGCCCCAGGGCGGTGAGTGGGCCCAGCGGTTCCAGCAGGGGGCGCAATGCGGACCCCACTTGCCCCTGGGGGCCGGTGAGTAGAATGTTCATCCCGACATTATCCCTGAAGTGCCCACGGTGTTGCGCTGGGATAAGGAAAATTTGTAGTAGAATTGGCCCTTTATGTGCAGGGAATCGGTCATGTTGCAAGGCAGTCTGGTCGCGATCGTCACCCCCATGCTGGAAGATGGCAGCCTGGACTTTCCACGCCTGAAGGCGCTGGTGGACTGGCATGCGGCCTCGGGTACGGCCGCCATTGCCATTGTGGGCACCACGGGCGAGTCTCCCACGGTTGACGTGGAGGAACATGAAACCCTGATCAGGGCGGCCGTGGAGTATTGCGCAGGCCGTATTCCGGTGATTGCCGGCACCGGGGCCAATTCCACCGCGGAAGCCATCGAACTGGCCCGGTTTGCCCAGAGCGTGGGCGCGGATTACAGCCTGTCGGTGGTGCCCTATTACAACAAGCCTACCCAGGAAGGGCTGTACCAGCATTTCAAGGCCATTGCCGAAGCGGTGGATCTGCCGATGATCCTCTACAACGTGCCCGGGCGTACGGTGGCAGATCTCGCCAACGATACCACCCTGCGCCTTGCCGCCATTCCCAATATCGTGGGCATCAAGGACGCCACGGCAGACCTGTATCGCGCCACGGACCTGTTCCGCCGCGCCCCGGCAGGCTTTGCCTGTTATACCGGCGACGACGGCACGGCGGCCGCCTTCATGCTGCTGGGGGGGCAGGGCGTCATTTCGGTGACGGCCAACGTGGCGCCGGCTGCCATGGCGCAGTTGTGCCGCGCGGCCCTGGCTGGGGACGTGGTGGCCACGCGCGCAGTCAATGACACGCTGTTGGGATTGCATCGCGACCTTTTCGTCGAGGCCAACCCCATCCCGGTGAAATGGGCGCTTGCAGAAATGGGGAAAATCGGTCCGGCGCTGCGTCTGCCGCTTACGCCGCTGTCACCCCAGCATCATGAAACGGTCCGCCGCGCCTTGCGCCAGGCGGGCATTGCATAACCTCACGAGGAACGGGATGAGCGCTTATAACCAATGGACCAAAGGATGTGGTCTGGGATTGATCACTCTGGTCATGTTGACCGGGTGTACCACGCAAACCAATCTGCTGCAGTCCAAAAAGGTCGATTACAAGAGCCAGGCCGAAGCCACGCCGCCGCTTGAGGTGCCCCCCGACTTGACGCCGGTCCAGGCGGACGAGCGGTTTGCCATTCCCGATCGTGACAAGACCAAGGGCACGACCTACTCGCAATATTCCAAAGAACAGGGCACCACCACGGTCGTGGCGGGGGCAAGCGGGGTTTTGCCCAAGCTGGCAGATGGGGTGCACATCGAGCATGACGGCGCGCAGCGCTGGCTGGTGGTCAAGGCCACTCCCGAGCAGGTCTGGCCGGTGCTGAAGGAGTTCTGGACCAGCAACGGTTTTGAACTGAAGGTGGATAACCCGCAAATCGGCCTGATGGAAACCGAGTGGACGGAAAATCGGGCCAGCATCCCACAGGATTTCCTGAAGCGCATCCTTAGCACCGTGGTGGACAATCTGTTCTCCAGTCCACTGCGTGACAAGTTCCGTACCCGGGTGGAACGCGGGACGGTGAGTGGCACCACGGAAATCTTCATCACCCACCGCGGCATGGAGGAAGTGGTCAGCAAGGATTACACCGGAACCAGCTGGCAGACCCGGCCGGAAGATCCTGAAATGGAAAACGAATACCTCAAAAAACTGGCCCTGCGCTTTGGCACGACCCCCGAACAGGCCGCCACGCTGGTGGCTAGCACCTCGGGAGCCCAGCCCGCAGTTGAAGCAAAAACCCAGTCCAATGCGCTGGCTACCCTGGCCAAGCAACCGGATGGCGACACGATCCTGTCACTCAACGAGCCTTTTGATCGGGCCTGGCGCCGGGTTGGGCTGGCTCTGGATCGCAGCGGATTTACCGTGGAAGATCGGGACCGTGCAGCCGGCGTATATTATGTGCGTTACACCGACAGTGATGCACCTCTGAAAGCCAAGAAAAAGGAGAGCTTCTTCTCCAGTCTGCAGTTCTGGAAATCCGACGACAAGTCGAAGGATACCCAGACCTACCGGATCACGATCACCACCATCAGCGGCAAGGGATCGAAGGTGGATGTGCGGGACAAGGCCGAGAACCAGATCAATCCCGACACGGCCAACAAGATGCTGAGCCTGATCTACGAACAGCTGCATTGACGCGTGATCCGCTTCGCATCACTGGGCAGCGGGAGTGAAGGCAACGGGCTGCTGATTCAATGTGAAGCCACCTGCGTGCTGCTGGACTGCGGGTTTTCGCTGGCCGAGACCACCCTGCGCCTCGAGCGCCTTGGGGTGATGCCACAGCAGCTCACGGCGCTGCTCGTCACCCATGAGCATTCCGACCACATTGCAGGGGTGGCCCGTCTTGCACGGCGCTACGACCTGCCGGTCTACGCCAGTTTCGGCACGCTTGCAGCGTTGCGCGATCAACTGGCAGATACCCAACTCCATGCCATTGTCAGCGATGTGCCCTTTGCCCTGGAAGCGCTGGCCATCGAACCCTTTGCCGTACCGCATGATGCGCGCGAACCCCTGCAGTTTGTGGTGGGCAATGGAGCCCGGCGCCTGGGCGTGCTTACTGACGTGGGGTGCTCGACGCCGCACATCGAGGCCATGCTGAAAACCTGCGACG
Source organism: Pseudomonadota bacterium (assembly GCA_021805725.1). The sequence goes on from JAJZEH010000076.1 coordinate 15,144, forward strand.
CATTGTTCCTGGAAACCAATTACGATCCCCAGATGCTCCAGCAGGGCCCCTATCCGCCCCAGCTCAAGGCGCGGGTGAGCGGGCGCTTTGGCCATCTGAGCAATGAGGCGTCGGCCGCACTGCTCTCGCGCCTGGACCACTCCCGCCTGCAGCGCGTGGTGGCTGCACACGTCAGCAAGAAAAACAACACGCCACAATTGGCGAGGGCGGCACTGGCCCGAGTGTTGGGTTGCGCCCCCGACGAGGTGGTGGTGGCGGACCAGGGTGCGGGTCTGGACTGGCTGGAAATAAGATAAGGGGACAGACCCCCAATCGGGGTCTGTCCCCTTAAAACTTAAAAAAAGCCGACCCAAAGGCCGGCTTTTGCTTTGCAGCTTGACGCTGCGCCGAATTACTTCTTGTCGGCGGCGGCGGGGGCAGCAGGAGCAGGAGCGGCAGCAGGAGCGGCCGGTGCAGCAGGAGCGGCAGCGGGAGCAGCCGGTGCGGCGGCCGGGGCAGCGGCGTCAGCCTTGGGAGCTTCGGGCTTCGGGGCTTCGGGCTTGCTGCAGGCAGCAACGGCAACGGCGAACAGAGCAGCGATCAAGAGGTTCAGTTTCATTTGCATTCCTATCGATAGAAAGTTAAAGACGGCATCTGGCGAGCCTCCGGTGGGCCTTACAGATTCCGAGAGGTTACACCCACGGTTGCGTTGCAGCAAGCGATTTTTATCAGGCCAGCCAGCCGGCCAGATAGGCCTCGTAGAGCAGTGAAGCCGCGGCTTCTGGCACTGGGCCCGGGGCCAGCAGACGATGGTCTGCCAGGGTTATCAGGGGGGCGCGCGCGCCCTTGGCGAGGGTGTATTCCTCACCATTGAGAAACAGCCGGCTGCCGCGAAACAGCATGATGCTGCGGGGATCAAGGCGCAGGCCCAACCGCTCGGCCTGCCGTACAAAGCGCGCGCGCGTCAGCGGCGACTGTGGCGGGTCGAAAAACAGGTGGGGCTTGGGTTCGGTCAGGTAACGTCCGACGCAGGACAGGATATCCTGATCAGTCCATCGAATGGATTGCAAAATGTGACCGACCTGCTGCAACAGGGCTGCAGGCAACTCGCCAGGATGGGTCTGAAGCGCGAGGTCAGGATCGGCATAGCGTCCGGCGACGGTGAGGTGGTCGCGCAAATGATCGAGGAAGGCATTGACCCATTCCTGGTGCGTGGGGGCCCGAAATCCGATGGAATAGGTAAAGCATTCCGACACGGCCACGCCATCGTGAGCGCATTGCGGAGGCAGGTAGAGCATGTCCCCGGCTTCCAGATCCCATTGCGACTGCGCCTTGAAACGCCGCAGGATTTTGAGGTCGCTATCGGGCAGTAGTTCCAGATCGTCGGTTTCAGCGATGCCCCAACGTCGCGTGCCAAAGCCCTGGAGCAAAAAAACATCATAGGAGTCGAAATGCGGCCCCACGCCGCCACCGGGCACGGCATAACTCACCATCAGGTCGTCCAGGCGCGCATGCGGAACGAAATTGAAGTCATGCAGCAGCGCTGCGGCTTCTGGAATCCAGTGGTTGAGTTCCTGAATCAGCACCGTCCAGTGGCGGTCGGGCAGGGTCTTGAAATCAATGGGGCGAAACGGGCCATGATGCAACTTCCAGCGTCGTCCCTCGCGAATGACGAGCCGTGCCTGGACGTCGGGACGGGTGGCGAGTTTCCTGATTTCAGCAGGAGTGAGAAAGCCCAGAAAGTCCGGGACGGCCTGGCGCACCAGGAGCGGCTTTTTATGCCAGTGGCGTGCCAGGAAGGCCTTGGGGCTCAGGGGGCCCAGTAATGATGTCTTCATGAGATTCTCGCAACCAAACCCAGATTGTAATGCAGAAGGGATAAGACAAGCGGCAGGGTGGTTCAACACAATCTGCGGGGATGGGATAGAATCAGACCCAGGATGTTGGAGAGACTTCATGTTGAAAGTTGGACAAAAAGCGCCAGGCTTTGAGCTGCCAGATTCCGGAATGGAAATGGTTCGTCTGTCCACTTTCAAAGGCAAAAAAAAGGTCGTGCTGTTTTTTTATCCGCGGGACAGCATGCCCCAGTGCACGCGTGAAGCCATCAATTTCAGCGATCATGAAGATGATTTCACGCATCACGGGGCCGTGGTGATGGGGGTGTCGCAAGACGACATCCTGTGTCATGCCGATTTTTGCGAGGCCAACGGGCTCAGTTCGCGCCTTCTGTCGGATGTTGAGGGCGACGTGTGCCGACGGTATGGGGTGTTACACGAGAAAGAGATGGGTGGGCAAGTGCGCACCTGTGTGGATCGCGTGACTTACGTCATCGATCGCGACGGTGTCGTGCGGCATGTAGTGCCGGCGCAGAACAGCCGTGACCATGTGGTCGAAGTGTTGAAACTGGTGAAGGAGATTGAGTAGAAATGGTCATTGCAAAAGATTCAGTGGTCACCCTGAGTTATACCCTGTCGGATGACGAGGGCAAGTTGCTGGAAGCCAGCGACCCGGCAGTCAGCTATCTGCACGGCGGTTACGACGGCATTTTCCCGATGGTGGAAGAGACACTGGAAGGCCAGGGAGAGGGATTTACCTGTACGGTCACGATGGAACCTGATGATGCGTTTGGCGAATACGACGAATCGCTGATGCGGGTTGAACCGCGCAATCTGTTCCCGCCGCAGGTCAAGGTGGGAATGCAGTTTGAGGGCCAGCCCGAAGGTGCCGCCCATGACGAAACGGTGCTGTATACCGTGACGGATGTGACCGATGACAAGGTGGTGGTGGACGGCAACCATCCGTTGGTGGGCAAGACGCTGGTTTTTGCCTGCACCGTGCTGGGCGTGCGTCCGGCAACCCAGGAAGAACTGCAACATGGCCATGTTCATGGCGAACACGGCCATCATCATTAAACCCCGCCAGGCGCGTTAAACGGTAAATCGCGTCACTGCAGCCTGCAGCAGGCGCGATTGCTCCTCCATTTCGCCCATGGACTGGCTGGCGTGGGTCACGCCCTGGGCGTTGGCTTCACTCATCTGCGTGATCCCCTCCACCTTCTGCGCAATCAATTCACTGGCCTTGCTTTGTTCTCCCAGGGCAGCGGTAATTTCCCTTGCAAAGCCCTCGCTTTCGCTCGCTCTCGTTTGAATGCGCTCGATGGACTGGCGGGCGTTGTCGGCATAGGTTGCCGTCACTGAAACCTGTTCCACCACATGGCGAATGTCTTCCACGGCCTGTCCCGCACTTTGCTGGATGGCCACGATCATGTCGGCGATTTCCTGGGCGGAGCTCGTGGTCTTCTCCGCAAGCTTGCGCACTTCATCCGCCACCACGGCAAACCCCCGGCCCTGCTCACCGGCACGCGCGGCTTCGATGGCCGCATTGAGGGCCAGCAGGTTGGTTTGATCCGCCACTTCGCGAATGACCTGAACGATGGCTGAAATGTCGTTGGACTGCTGACCGACGCGCTCCACCACGGCAGCGGCTTCCTTGACCGTACTTGAAATCCGGGTCATTTCGTCAAAGGCGCTTTTCACGATGGCGCTGCCTTCCGTGGCAAGGCGCGAGGATTCCTGGTTGGCCTCCAGGGCATGGTTGGCATTGTCGTGAATGTTGCCGATGCTGACACTCATTTCCTCGATGGCCGCGGCCACCGTGCTGGTAGCGTCATTCTGGCCTTCCACGGACTGGCTGATGTCGCTTAACGCACCGGACATGTTGGTGCTCGTGGAAGCCGTCTGGCGTGCATTGCCGGCGATGGTGTCAATCAACTGGCGCAGGTTGGTCTGCATGCTGCCCAGGGCGCGCAGCAGATCGCCTGTTTCATCCTTTCCGCCCTTGGGGATCTGGTTGGTCAGATTGCCCGAGGCCACGGCGGTGGCCGTTTTGATGGCAGCCAGCATGGGGGCGACGATGCGGTTGGCCAGGGTAAGCGCAATGGCCAGCGCAGCGGCCACGGAGGCGACCAGAATCACCATGGACAATGTGACGGTGCGCGAGGCGCTGGCGGAAGCGGAGACTGCGGCCTCTTCACCCTTTCTTTTCTGGTCTGCAAGAATGCCGTCCATTTGTGCGGCGATTTCAATGAATCGCTTGTCGGCAGCCTGCATCATGCCGGTGCCGCTGGCCAGATCGGACTGGGCCATGTCGATGGCCTGTGCCACATTTTTACGGTATTTGGCCATGGGCTGATCCAGCGCCAGCAGGCCTTTCCGTTCTTCCTCGCCCACGTCACTGCGTTCTGCCAGGCTTTTCAGCAGTTTGATGGCATTGTCCGCATGCCCCAGAATCGTTGCGGTTTCCTTCTGGATGCGATCGGCGTCGAAATTGGCGAAGGAGGTAAACAAACGGTACACGCCGATGTTGGCCTCCAGGAGCTCACCGCGGCTGCCGTTGAGCGTCGCGGTGTGCTGCATGCCCCTGGTGGTGATGGTCTCAAGCGCGCCCTGCATGGTCCGCATGCCAAAAAAAGTGACAACGCCCAGTACCAGCATCATGACGATAGTCAACAGGGGTGCCAGAAGTATCTTTTTCTTGATGTTCACAGTGGACTCTCAGGACGGTTGAGAAGGGCGATCAATGCTTGTAAACGCCGGCGCAGACGATGTCTTCGCCCACTTTTTCGCAATACGCCGATTTGGGCAGCACCTTCTTGGTGACCGGATCGGTGAATTTGTAGTCCTGCCAGAATTTACCCTTGGTCTTGGCCAGTTCCACGCGTTCCTTGACGAACTCCTTGCCATCGGCATCGGCGAGATCGATCAGGTCCTTGCCCACCGATTTGGCGTTCTGGCCGTGGGCCAGGCACTTGCCATTCATGTCATAGACCACGGGGTACAGGTCGCGGTCCACCCATTTCTTGTCCTTGGCGGTGATTTCCTTGAGCGTGGCATCGCGGTTGGCCTGCAGGGCCTTGGCAGCCTTGGAGACCATGGCCTCCGCTTCCTTGGGGGTGGCATAACTGTCAGCAAGCACGGGCATGGAGATGAGTGATGCAGCGACGGCTGCGAACAAAAACTTTTTCATGAAAGCTCCTCTGATCATTATTTAGGGGACAGACCTCAATTCAGCGTCCATCCTCCGGTTGCTTTAAGTTTATCGGCACAACCCGTAAAAACATGAGGGTCATGGGGGGTTAAACCCGCACCATTATGGAGCGCCAGCCCGGGTTGGCGCCAGCGAATTACAACAGGAGTTGATCCGTGTCAATCCTGGCGCGCAGAGCGCACCAGGTCGTAGAGCAGTTGCAGGGCGTCGCGTGCCGTCAGCGCGTCAGGATCAAGATTGCGCAGCTGGGAGAGTGCGGGGTGGGTTGGGGCGGAGGCTGCTGCCGGTGGCGGCTGCACGGTGGAATTGAACGGGGCAACGAACAGGTCGCCTTGCGGGCGTTGGGCTGCAGCACTTTCTTCCAGATGGGCGAGATAGTGGCGGGCCTCCCGAATCACGCTGCCCGGAACGCCAGCCAGGGCGGCCACCTGCAGGCCATAACTCTGGCTGGCCGGCCCTTCCTCGAGGGCATGCAGGAAGACGATGCGATCCTGGTGTTCCACGGCGTCCAGATGGACGTTGACCACGCCACGGGTTTCCAGCGCCAACTGGGTCAGCTCGAAATAATGCGTGGCAAACAGGGTATGGCTGCGATTTTTTTCGATCAGGTAGCGGGCGATGGCATAAGCCAGCGCCAGGCCATCGAAGGTGGAGGTGCCGCGCCCGATTTCGTCCACCAGCACCAGGCTCTGTTGGGTGGCTGCATTGAGGATGTGTGCGGCCTCCGACATTTCCACCAGAAAAGTGGAGCGGCCCGAGGCAAGATCATCGCCTGCGCCGATGCGCGTGAAAATTTGATCCACCGGCCCAAGCACTGCGGATTTTGCAGGCACGAAACAGCCCGCGTAGGCCAGCAACACGATCAGCGCGGTCTGGCGCATGTAGGTGGATTTCCCCCCCATGTTGGGACCGGTGATGAGCAGCATGCGCCGCTCGGGATGGAGCTCGGTGTCGTTGGGGATGAATCGCCCCACCTGTTGTTCCACCACCAGATGCCGCCCTCCGGTGATGGTGAGGCGCGCTTCGTCACAAAACTCGGGCGCCACGAGATCAAGCGCCACGGCGCGCTCGGCAAGACAGGCCAGGGCATCCAGTTCGGCCAGGGCAGCCGCCAGGGCCTGCAGCACCGGCAGGTGCGGCAGCAGCGTGTCGAGCAACGCTTCATACAAAAACTTTTCGCGCGCGAGGGCGCGCTCGTTGGCGGACAGGGCTTTTTCCTCGAACGCCTTCAGTTCTGGCGTGATGTAGCGTTCGGCGTTTTTGAGGGTCTGACGGCGACGATAATCGTCGGGGACGCGGCTGGCTTGTGCGTGACTGACTTCGATGTAGAACCCATGCACCCGGTTGTATTCCACCTTGAGAGTGGCGATGCCGCTGCGCGTGCGTTCGCGACTTTCGAGATCCAGCAGAAAGTCGCCGCAATGCTCCTGGATGCCGCGCATCTCATCGAGCTCGGCATCAAAGCCCGGCGCAATGACGCCACCGTCCCGAATATGGGCGGCAGGTTCCGCGGCAACGGCGTGTTCCAGCAGTGAGGGGATTTCGGTGGGCAGGGTGCGCAGTCCGTCGCACAGGGTACTGATGCGCTGCGCAGGGATGGCGGACAACAGGGCCAGCGCTTCGGGCAACAGGCAGAGCGTGTCGCGCAGCGCCACAAGGTCGCGCGGACGCGCAGATTTGAGGGCGAGGCGGCCCACGATGCGTTCCACGTCGCTGCTGCGTTTGAGCAGCGTGCGCAATTGCAGGGCCAGCGGGGCCGTACCCTCGCCTACCAGGGCGCCGATGGCTGCGTGACGCGCCTCCAGGGAAGCGCGCTGGCGCAGGGGATGGTGCAGCCAGCGATGGAGCAGGCGGCGGCCCATCGGGTTGACGCAGGTATCGAGGACGGAGAGTAGCGTCGGGCTGCGCTCGCCGCGCAGGGTTTCCGAGATTTCCAGGTTGCGGCGGGTGGCGCTGTCCATGCGAACCCAGTCGCCGCGACGCTCTACCTGCAGGCCCTGGATGTGTGGCAGGGCGCTGCGCTGGGTGTGGCTGGCATAGCCCAACAGGGCCCCTGCTGCGGCGACGCCGGCGGGCAGGTCGGCGCAGCCAAAGCCGGAGAGGTCATGCACCTTGAATTGCTGGCAGAGCGCGCGCTGGGCGCGCTCCAGGTCGAAATGCCAGGGGGCCAGCCGTTGCAGCGGAAGACGCTCCTGGCCCGGTGTGGGGGTGAAGGATTCGGGTATCAGGATCTCGGCCGCGCCAATGCGTTCCAGTTCGGCATCAAGTTCGTGCAGCGGCGTTTGGGAAAGCATCAACTGGCCGCTGCTCAGGTTGAGGGTGGCAAGGCCGGCGGTGGTCCCCTGCGGGGCAATGGCCGCGAGCAGGGTGTCACGGCTTTCGTCCAGCAGGGCCGCGTCGGTGAGCGTGCCCGGGGTGACGATGCGCACCACCTGGCGTTCCACGGGCCCCTTGGCGGTGGCCGGGTCGCCCACCTGTTCGCAAATGGCCACCGACTCCCCAAGGCGCACCAGCCGTGCCAGGTACTGCTCCACGGCGTGATGCGGAACCCCTGCCATGGGAATGGGCTGGCCTGCAGAAGTGCCGCGCCGGGTCAGGGTAATGTCCAACAGTCCTGCCGCTTTTTCGGCATCCTCATAGAACAGCTCGTAGAAATCCCCCATGCGATAAAACAGCAGTCGTTCTGGATGCTCTGCCTTGAGGGCGTGGTACTGCTGCATCATCGGTGTGTGTTTTTCCATCTCTGGATTATCTTGAACTTCTTTGCGTTAGATCAAGCTGTTTCTCGAAGCGAGAGGCTAGAATTATCTCTTGAGTAGTCGTCACCCCGATGTTTGTGGTGATTTTCAACAGTCCCCCCTCGCACGGGCAGTCCAGTTATTTTCGATGGATTGTCCGTGCTCTTTCTCTCCCCCAGGTTTTTCCTTCGCCCGCTGTGATCGTGGCGCGATTCGGCAACTTTCATTACTGGAAGGATTCAGTGGTCCAGCAAAAGCAGCGCCGCAGCGCTGCTGACGGCCAGAAACGGCACGGCATAGTAGTGAAAACGCAGCCAGAGGCCCCGCTCGGACACCATGCGCAGGGCAATCAGGTTGGCCAGCGAGCCCAGCACGAAACCAAATCCGCCCACGTTGACCGCATAGGCCAGGACAGCGTTTGCCGGCACCCACTGCGTGAGCAGGATGGTGGCAGGAACGTTGCTGATGGCTTGCGATGCCAGCACCCCGGCCACAAACAACATGCGCGGTGAATCGTGCGAGAGAGGCTCCAGCAGGCTGCGCATTCCGTCAAGATCGGTGAACAGGCGGACGTCCACAAACATCAGGGCAAACACGGCAATCAGGCTCCAGTCCACCTGCAGCAGGACGCGTGGTCGCATCATGGTCATGACTGCCAGCACCGCAACAAGTCCCCAGCCCGGATGTCCCCATTCCACCGAAGCCACGAAAGCGAGGTAGAGCAGCGAGCAAAGGATCATCAGGGTGCCTTGCCAGGGGGCCGATTCTTCAGGCAAGTGCACGGCAATGCGCTGGTTGGGAAAGGCCAGCGCGGTCAACCCCAGCAGCAGCGTCATCAGCGTCAGGGCGAGCGGTGCCATCTGCCAGGTGAAAGCCGCAAAGGACAGATGCGACAGTTGCCACAGCAGGATGTTTTGCGGGTTGCCGATGGGGGTAAGCAGCGAGCCCGCGTTGACTGCCAGCGCCTCGAAGATGACGAGGCGCCCGATGGGCAGCCCCGCGAGGTTGCGCAGCCCCAGGGTCAGGGGGACTACGATGAACAGCGCGATGTCATTGGTCAGCACGGTGGAGAGCAGGGCTGAAAACGCTACCAGAAAGAGCGCCAGCGTGCGTTCATGGGTGAGATGGTTGAGCATGCGCCGTCCTGCATGATCCAGGGCGCCGCTTACCTCAATGCCCTTGGTCAGCAGCATCAGGCCGCAGAGGGTCAGCAGGGTGGGGGTGTGGATTGCCTGGGGGGCCCGCGCCAGGGTGGCGGGGTGCAGGGCGGCAAGCCCCAGCCCTATCAGCAGCAACAGTTGGAGCAGGCGATCCTTGAGTAAGGGCGCGATGATGGAAAACATGGGGACAGACCTCAAAATTGGCAGAATTGGGGACAGACCTCAATTTTGAGGTCTGTCCCCAATTCTGCCAATTTTGAGGTCTGTCCCCGGTTTCTCCTGTAAAATACCCGGTTCTCCCGTTTCTGTGCAGGAATTCGTCATGACAACAGCTCCCGTTTCCATTGGTCACTACATTCAGGGTCAACCTGTAGCGGGCACCAGCGGCCGCGTTTCCGACGTATTCAACCCGGCCACCGGGCAGGTTTCCGGCCGGGTTGCGCTGGCCTCGGAGGGCGAGGTGGATCGCGCCGTAGCCGCTGCGCGCGCCGCGTTTCCCGGGTGGGCCGCCACCTCGCCCTTGCGGCGGGCGCGGGTGATGTTCAGGTTCAAGGAACTGATCGAAAAGCACCACGATGAACTCGCCGCCCTTATCACGGCCGAACATGGCAAGGTGTTTACCGATGCCCATGGCGAGGTGACGCGCGGGCTCGAGGTGGTGGAATATGCCTGCGGGATTCCCGAGTTGCTCAAGGGGGAGTATACCGAGCAGATTGCCACCGGGGTGGATGGCTGGACCATGCGCCAGTCCCTGGGGGTGTGTGCCGGGATTACGCCGTTCAATTTTCCGGTGATGGTGCCCCTGTGGATGATCCCCATGGCGCTGGCCTGCGGCAACAGCTTCATCCTGAAGCCCTCCGAGCGCGATCCATCGCCTAGCCTCCTGCTGGCGCAATTGCTCAAGGAAGCCGGTTTGCCCGACGGCGTATTCAATGTGGTGCAGGGCGACAAGACGGCAGTGGATGCACTCCTGCACCACCCCGAAGTGGATGCCATCAGCTTTGTGGGGTCCACGCCGATTGCCCATTACATCTACAGCACCGGCACGGCAGAAGGCAAACGCGTGCAGGCCCTGGGCGGCGCCAAAAACCACATGGTGGTGATGCCCGATGCCGATCTCAACCAGACCGTGGATGCCCTGATGGGCGCTGCCTACGGCTCTGCTGGGGAACGCTGCATGGCCATTTCCGTGGCCGTGGCGGTGGGCGACGTGGCCGACCGGCTGGTGGAAGCGCTGGTGCCGCGCGTGAAGGCCCTCAAGGTAACGCAAGGCATGGACCTCGCTGCCGAAATGGGGCCCGTGGTCACCGCGGTGCACCGTGGCAAGATCGTGGGTTACATTGACGAAGGCGTTGCCGAAGGGGCCCGGTTGCTGGTGGATGGGCGCCACTTGAAGGTGCCTGGCCATGAGGCGGGATTTTTCCTGGGAGGAACCTTGTTTGACGAGGTTACACCGGACATGACCATCTATCGCGAAGAGATTTTCGGGCCGGTCCTGTGCGTGGTACGCGTGCCGGATTTTGCCAGCGCTCTGAAGCTCGTCAACGATCACGAGTACGGCAACGGTACTGCCATCTTTACCCGTGACGGCGGGACGGCGCGCGAATACGTCTCGCGCGTGCGTGTAGGCATGGTGGGGGTCAACGTGCCCATTCCGGTACCCATGGCGTTTCATAGTTTTGGCGGCTGGAAGCGCAGCCTGTTCGGTGACCACCATGCGCATGGCCCAGAGGGCATCCGTTTCTACACCCGCCAGAAGGCGGTCACGCAGCGCTGGCCGGCCAGCATCGAGGCAGGCGCGCAGTTTGCCATGCCCACTCACAAATAAGGGCCGCGCACACCATGCATCCCCAGCTCAACATTGCCGTCAAGGCAGCCCGCCGTGCGGGCAGCATCATCAACCGGGCATCGCAGGACATCGAACGCCTGACGATTACCAAAAAGGGTCCGGCCGACTTCGTGACGGAAGTGGACCGCCAAGTGGAACAGACCATCATCGGCATCCTGCACGAAGCCTATCCCGATCACGCCTTTCTGGGCGAGGAGGGGGGCGCCGTGGGCGAATCGGAATATCAGTGGATCATCGACCCCATCGATGGCACCACCAACTTTCTGCATGGCTTCCCCATGTACTGCACTTCCATCGCCCTCGCCCATAAGGGCATCGTCACCCAGGCCGTCATTTACGATCCGGTGCGCAACGATCTCTTTACCGCGACGCGCGGCAGCGGGGCCTTTCTCAATGACCGCCGCATGCGCGTGAGCAGCGAGACGCGCATGGAAGACGCACTCATTGGTTCGGGTTTTCCCTACAGCAGCATGGAGCATCAGGAACGCTATTTGCGCATGCTGGCAGAGGTGATGCGCAAGACGGCCGGTATTCGCCGACCCGGCTCCGCCGCCCTGGATCTGGCCTATGTGGCTGCCGGTCGCTACGACGGTTTCTGGGAAATGGGATTGCAGCCCTGGGACATGGCCGCAGGCACGCTGCTGATCCAGGAAGCCGGCGGCCTTGTCTCCGATCTCGATGGTAACGGACAGTTTTTGCAGACGGGACATGTGGTGGCGGGCAACCCGAAAATCTTCGGACAACTGCTGCCCATGGTGGCGCGCGCCTGAACAGGATGTCGTAGAACGCCATGCTGGACCGCATTCGCATCGTATTGTGCACCACCACGCACCCCGGCAACATCGGGGCCACGGCACGCGCCATGAAAACCATGGGGCTGTCGCGCCTGGCGCTCGTCACGCCGCGCTTTTTTCCCCATGAGCAGGCCACCGCCATGGCGTCCGGTGCGGACGACGTGCTGGCCGACGCCAGGGTCTATGCCTCGCTGCCCGACGCCCTGCAGGGCACGACGCTGGTGGTGGGTATGACGGCGCGTGCGCGCGACCTGTCACATCCCATGCGGCCGGTGCGCGACGTGGCGCTGCAGGTGGCCGATGAGGTGCAGCAGAAGGAAGGGGAGGTGGCGCTGGTATTTGGCACCGAAATGTCCGGTCTGTCCAATGCAGAACTGGACGCCTGTCAGGTGCTGGCCAACATTCCTGCACAACCGGGCTTCAGCTCGCTCAACCTCGCGGCCTCCGTACAGATTGCCGCCTACGAGTTGCGCCAGGCCCTGTTGCAGGATCGCGGCGCGGTGGGGCGCGATTACCCGCTTGCCTCGCACGAGGAGCTGGAGCGCTTTTACCAGCACCTGGAACGCGTCCTGTACGGCAGCGGCTTTCTCAGCCCGGCGCAGCCGGGGCGCCTGATGATTCGCCTGCGCCGGCTGTTTTCCCGCGCGCGCGTGGAGCGCGAGGAAGTCAGCATCCTGCGTGGTATCCTGAAAGCCTTGTATCCGGCCGATGATGGCTCATCGCGCCCACTTTGAAAGGGATCCTTGATGCTGGACCGAATTCGCGAACAGATTGACATCGTTTTTGAACGCGATCCGGCCGTGCGTAGCCGCTGGGAGGTGATCTCCCTCTACCCGGGCTTTCATGCCGTGCTGATGCACTGGCTGGCCCACTGGTTCTGGCGCAACGGCATGAAATGGCTGGGACGATTTACCTCGCAGGTCTCGCGCGGGCTGACCGGCATCGAAATCCATCCTGGCGCCACGCTGGGACGGCGCGTGTTCATCGATCATGGCATGGGCGTGGTGATAGGCGAAACCGCCGAAATCGGCGACGATTGCACCCTCTATCAGGGCGTGACGCTGGGCGGCACCTCCTGGAACAAGGGAAAGCGCCATCCCACGCTGGGTCCCAAAGTCATCGTGGGCGCGGGCGCCAAGATCATCGGGCCGATCTACTTGGGCGAGGGCGCCAAGGTGGGCTCCAACGCCGTGGTGGTGAAGGCCGTGCCGCCGGGGGCCACCGTCATTGGCATTCCAGGACGCGTGGTAGAGGATGAGCATCACCAGCCGGCCAAGACGGATACGGGATTTACGGCCTACGGGCCGACGGACGACGACAAGGATCCGCTGGTGCTGGCCGTACAGCAGTTGATGCGCCACAACGAAGCGCTGGAACGGAAAGTGGCTGAACTTTCTGAAGGTTTGGCGCATCTTAAGGATAAGACGGACCCCTCGCAGCGTTAAGATGCCGCGGGGGCATCATGGATAGGAGAACGGAACATGGCCGTGACATTGACTTCCGCTGCCGCCCAACAGGTGCGGCAGGCACTTTCCAAACGAGGCAAGGGCGTAGGCCTGCGCGTGGGCGTCAAGCAGTCGGGATGTTCGGGCCTGGCCTACGTCGTCGATTACGCCGACGAGGCGCTGCCCACCGACAGCCGTTTTGAATCAGAAGGCGTGCTGGTGCTCGTGAATGCCGAACAGCTCCAGTACCTCGATGGTACCGAGCTGGATTACCGGCGCGAGGGCCTCAATGCCTCCTTCAAATTCAACAACCCCAACGTTGCCGATGCTTGCGGTTGCGGTGAGAGCTTCACCACGCGTCAGGCGTGAGCGCGCCTGCTTTTGAGGCAGGCCTGCGACTGACGGTTGCGCTGCCTGCTGGCTCAGCCGATGCGCTGATGCTGGCGCGTCTTGCCGAAAACCACCGCCCGCTCGTCATTCTGACCGAAACGGCATGGCAGGCGCAGCGCCTGCTGGAGGAAATCCAGTGGTTTGCGCCGCAGCGCTCGGTGCATCTGCTGCCCGATTGGGAAACCCTGCCCTACGATCATTTTTCGCCGCACCAGGATCTGGTCTCCGAGCGCCTCTCCACCCTCTGGCAATTTACCAGCGGGCAGTGCGACATTGCCCTCGTGCCCGTGGCCACAGCCCTGTACCGCCTGCCACCCATCAGCCATCTCGCAGCGCGCACCTTCCTGATCCGCAAGGGACAGACCCTCGATCTCGACGGATTCCGCGCCCAGATGACCACCGCGGGCTATGCTCACGTCACCCAGGTGGTCAAGCCGGGGGAATACTGCATACGCGGGGGGTTGATCGATCTTTTTCCCATGGGCAGTCCAGTGCCGTACCGCATCGACCTCATGGACACCGAAGTGGAAACCCTGCGCACCTTCGATGCCGATACCCAGCGCACCCTGTATCCGGTGCCGGAAATCCGCATGCTTCCGGCGCGCGAATTTCCGCTGGATGAAGCGGGACGCGCGCGCTTTCGCGAAAACTTTCGCGAGCGCTTCGAAGGTGATCCTTCTCGCAACGCGCTGTACCGCGATGTGGGCAATGGGCTCGCTCCCGGCGGCATTGAATACTATCTGCCGCTTTTCTTCGAAGCGTGCGCCACCCTGTTCGATTATCTGCCGGCGCAGGCAACGATCTGCCTGCATCAGGATGTTGCGGCCGCCATTCAGGCTTTCTGGCAGTCCACCAAGGCGCGCTGGAACATGTTGAAGGGCGACCGCGCCAATCCGGTGCTGGATCCCAGCGAACTGTTTTTGACGGAAGACCAGTGCTTTGCCGCACTGGCGCGTTACCCCCAGATGAAACTGTTGGGGAAACCATTGGAAGAACCTCCCAAAGAGCCTTCCCCCTTCCTCTCCTTTGTCACCCGGCCCTTGCCGGCGCTGGAACTGGCGCGTCGCGAGCCGCTGCCGATTGCCAGGCTGCAGGACTTCACCATCGGATATTCGGGGCGGGTGCTGCTGGTGGCCGAAAGCCTGGGCCGTCGTGAAACCATCAGTCAGATGCTGCAGGAGTTTGGCTATCCCGTGGTCCCCGTGGATTCCTGGCAGGGCTTCATGGACAGCGGGGTACCCGTAGCCATTACCGCGGCGCCGCTGACCATGGGCTTCATCCTGGAGAGCGAGGGCATCGCGGTCGTCACCGAAACCGAGCTCTACAAAACCCAGGTGCGCCAGGCCAGGCGCCGCGACAAGTCGGCGCGTAGCAATGCCGACACCCTGCTCAAGGATCTCTCGGAAGTACGCGTGGGCGATCCCGTGGTGCATGTGGACCATGGCATCGGGCGCTTTCTGGGCCTCGTCAACCTGGATTTTGGCGAAGGGGTCACGGAGTTCCTGCATTTGCAGTATGCCGGCGATGACACGCTCTACGTACCCGTGGCGCAGTTGCACATGATCGGCCGTTATACCGGCGGCCCCTCGGAGAGCGCGCCGTTGCACAAGCTGGGCAGCGGTCAGTGGGAAAAGGCCAAGCGCCGTGCTGCTGCGCAGGCGCGCGATACCGCCGCCGAGCTGCTGGACCTGTATGCGCGTCGCGCTGCCCGGGAAGGGTATGCGTTTCCCATCCGCGACAACGATTACGCCGCCTTCGCCATGGCATTCGATTTCGAGGAAACTCCCGATCAGTCGGCTGCCATCGAGGCCGTGATTGCCGACATGCGTTCCGGAAAGCCCATGGACCGCCTGATTTGCGGCGACGTGGGCTTTGGCAAAACAGAAGTGGCCATGCGCGCGGCGTTTCTTGCCGTGAATGCCGGCAAGCAGGTGGCGATTCTGGTCCCCACCACCTTGCTGGCCGAGCAGCATTTCCAGAACTTCAGCGACCGCTTTGCCGAATGGCCGGTGCGCATTGCCGAGCTGTCGCGATTCCGCTCGACCAAGGAGATGGCGGCCACGGTGGAAGGCCTGCGTTCCGGCAAAACCGATATCGTCATCGGCACCCACAAGCTGGTTTCGGGCTCGGTGGCCTTTGCCAACCTGGGGCTTGTCATCATCGACGAGGAGCATCGTTTTGGGGTGCGCCAGAAGGAACGGCTCAAGGCCCTGCGGGCCGAAGTGGACGTGCTGACCCTCACCGCCACCCCCATCCCGCGCACGCTGGCCCTGTCGCTGGAAGGGTTGCGGGACTTTTCGGTGATTGCCACGGCTCCCCAGAAGCGCCTGTCCATCAAGACCTTCGTGTACCCCCAGTCGGACAGCATCATTCGCGAAGCCGTACTGCGCGAATTAAAGCGCGGCGGACAGCTGTATTTTCTGTACAACGAGGTGGAAACCATGGACAACATGCGCGACCACCTCACCCGCCTGCTGCCCGAAGCGCGCATTGCCGTGGTTCACGGCCAGTTGCGGGAACGCGAGCTGGAGCGCGTGATGCGCGAGTTCTACCATCAGCAGGTCAACATCCTGCTGTGCTCCACCATCATCGAAACCGGCATTGACGTGCCCACCGCCAACACCATCATCATCCATCGTGCCGATCGTTTTGGCCTCGCGCAGTTGCACCAGTTGCGCGGACGGGTAGGGCGCTCGCACCACCAGGCCTATGCCTACCTGTTGACGCCGCCACCCGATGCCCTCACTTCCGCCGCCAAAAAGCGGTTGGAGGCCATTCAGATGATGGAAGACTTGGGGTCCGGGTTTTTTCTCGCCATGCAGGATCTCGAGATTCGCGGCGCCGGCGAAGTGCTGGGCGATTCGCAAAGCGGCGACATTCAGGAGGTGGGTTTCAGCCTCTACACCGACCTGCTCAACCAGGCGGTCAAGGCCTTGAGGCAGGGCAAGACCTGGGATCTGGAAGCGCCGCTTGAGGTGGCCACCGAAATCAACCTGCACGCTCCCGCACTGCTGCCCGTGGATTATTGCGGCGACGTCCAGGAGCGTCTTGTGTTGTACAAGCGTCTGGCCAACTGCGAAATGGAGGAAGACCTCGAGGCCTTGCGCGAGGAGTTGACCGACCGCTTTGGATTATTGCCCGAGCCCGCCCAGGTGCTGCTGGAATGCCACCGCCTGCGCCTGACCGGCCATCCGATGGGGATTTGCAAGGTAGACGCCAATGCCGAGCACATCATCATCCAGTTTGCGCGCAACACGCCGCTCGAGCCGCAGGACATCATCATGCTGATGCACACCAAGCCGCACTACCGGCTGGCGGGACCGGATCGCCTCAAGGTGTTGCTGAAGGGGGCAACACCCATGGAGCGCGCCGCCCAGGTGCGCAGCGTGTTGCGCGAACTGGCCGCAACACGCCACAAGCCGGCAACGATCAAGCCCTGACCGGAATTTTGCCGATCTTGATGCGCCATTCCGCAGGGCCTGTTTCATGCACGGATTGTCCCTGCGAATCCACCGCCACCGTGACCGGCATGTCCTCCACGTCAAACTCATAAACCGCTTCCATGCCCATCTCGGGAAATGCCACCACGCGTGACGCGCGAATGGCCTTGGAGACCAGGTAGGCAGCGCCGCCTACGGCAATGAGGTAAACCGAACGATGCTTGCGGATGGCTTCAATGGCCACGGGGCCGCGCTCGGCCTTGCCGATCATGCCGAGCAGGCCGGTTTTGTCCAGCATCAACTCGGTGAATTTGTCCATGCGCGTTGCGGTGGTCGGGCCTGCCGGGCCCACCACTTCGTCGCGGACCGGATCCACCGGGCCCACGTAGTAAATGAAGCGGTTGTGGAAGTCGAGGCCCTCGGGCAGGGGCTCGCCCCTGGCAAACAGATCGGCAATCTTTTTATGGGCCGCATCCCGGCCAGTCAAGAGCTTGCCGTTGAGCAGCAGGGTCTCGCCGGGCTTCCAGCTGGCCACCTCGGCGGCATCCACCCGGGCCAGATCCACGCGACGCGCGTTGGGGGAGGCATGCCACGTCACCTGCGGCCAGTCCGCCAGCGAAGGTGGTGTGAGGCTGACCGGCCCCGAACCATCGAGGACGAAATGGGCGTGGCGGGTGGCAGCGCAATTGGGAATCATGGCCACCGGCAGGGAGGCGGCGTGGGTGGGATAATCCAGGATCTTGACGTCCAGCACGGTGGAGAGTCCCCCCAGGCCCTGGGCACCAATGCCCAGCGCGTTGACCTTGTCGAACAGCTCGATGCGCAGTTCCTCGATGCGGTTTTGCGGGCCGCGCGCTTTGAGGGCCGTCATGTCGATGGGGTCCATCAGGGACTCCTTGGCCATCAGCATGGCCTTTTCGGCGGTGCCGCCAATGCCTAGTCCCAGCATGCCCGGAGGGCACCAGCCGGCACCCATGGTGGGCACGGTCTTGAGAACCCAGTCCACGATGGAATCCGATGGGTTGAGCATGACGAACTTGGACTTGTTTTCCGAGCCGCCGCCCTTGGCCGCCACCGTCACGTCCACGGTGTCTCCCTGCACCAGCGACATGTGGATCACCGCCGGGGTATTGTCCTTGGTGTTGCTGCGTTTGCCTGCCGGGTCGGACAGGATGGAGGCGCGCAGGGGATTGTCGGGGTCGAGGTAGGCGCGTCGCACCCCCTCGTTGATGACGTCCTCCAGGGTGCGACGGGTGTCAAAGCGCACCCCCATGCCCACCTTGAGGAACACATTGACGATGCCGGTATCCTGGCAGATGGGGCGCCGACCTTCGGCACACAGGCGCGAATTGGTGAGGATCTGGGCGATGGCATCGCGTGCGGCAGGGGATTGTTCCTGCTCAAAGGCGGCACCCAGCGCCTGGATGTAATCTGCCGGATGATAGAAGGAAATGAATTGCAGGCTGTCGGCAATGCTTTGGATGAGATCTTCTTCGCGAATGGTGGTCACGGCGGCTGCTCCAGGGAAAAAAAGTCCAGAATTGAGACTCTACCAGAACGGGCCCGGGTTGCCCTTATGTATGACATAAGAGTGCCGGAGGCACATAGCGGCTATAATGGCAATTCCTTGCCTGTCTCAAGGGCGGGAAAACTAAAACACGAACAAATTGAGAGGGAGGTTTCATGTCCACCGAAGCATTGCTCCATGAAGAACGTGTCTTTCCGCCGGCACCAGGCTTTGTGGCCCAGGCCAATATTTCCGGTATGGATGCGTACAACGCGCTGTGCGCCGAGGCCCGCAAGGACCCCAACGCCTTTTGGGGGCGTCTTGCGCGTGAAACCCTGTACTGGCAACGCCCCTTCACAAGGGTGCTGGACGAGTCCCACCCCCCATTTTTCAAGTGGTTTGAAGACGGGCTGACCAACGCCTCCTACAACTGCCTGGACCGCAACCTGCAAAACGGCAACGCGCAGAAGACGGCGCTGATTTTCGAGGCGGATGACGGCACCGTCACCCGTGTCACCTACCAGGAACTCACCCAGCGCGTCTGTCGTTTTGCCAATGGGTTGAAGGCGCTGGGCGTGGGTAAGGGCGACCGGGTGGTCATCTACATGCCCATGTCGGTGGAAGGCGTGGTGGCCATGCAGGCATGCGCCCGCATCGGAGCCACCCACTCGGTGGTGTTTGGCGGCTTCTCCGCCAAATCGTTGCAGGAACGGGTGGTGGATGTGGGCGCCGTGGCGCTCGTGACCGCAGACGAACAGCGGCGTGGTGGCAAGAGCCTGCCGCTCAAGACCATCGTGGACGAGGCCCTGGGGCTGGGGGGCTGCGAGGCCTTGAAGCACGTCATCGTCTACCGGCGCACCGGCGGCGAGATTCCCTGGACGGCCGGGCGCGACCGCTGGATGCACGAAACGGAGGTCGAGCAGTCCGACACCTGCGAACCCGAATGGGTTGGTGCCGAGCATCCGCTGTTCGTGCTCTATACCTCGGGCTCCACCGGCAAGCCCAAGGGTGTGCAGCATTCCACCGGGGGTTACCTGCTTTGGGCGGCCCTCACCATGAAGTGGGTTTTCGACATCAAGCCGGCCGACATTTTCTGGTGTACCGCCGACATTGGCTGGGTGACCGGACACTCCTACGTGGCATACGGACCCCTGGCCGTGGGGGCCACCGAAATCGTGTTTGAAGGCGTGCCCACCTACCCGCACGCCGGACGCTTTTGGGAGATGATTGCGCGCCATCGGGTCAGCGTGTTCTACACCGCCCCCACCGCCATCCGCTCCCTCATCAAGGCAGCTGATGCGGCACCGGACACCCATCCGGACCATTTTGACCTGACCAGCCTGCGCCTGCTGGGCACCGTGGGCGAGCCCATCAATCCGGAAGCCTGGATGTGGTACTACCGCAATGTGGGCCACGAACGCTGCCCCATTGTGGATACCTTCTGGCAAACGGAAACGGGCGGCCACATGATTACGCCGCTGCCCGGGGCAACCCCCCTGGTGCCGGGCTCCTGCACCTTGCCGCTGCCCGGCATCGAGGCAGGCATCGTGGACGAGACGGGGCAGGACGTTCCCAATGGCCAGGGTGGAATTCTGGTGGTCAAGCGCCCCTGGCCCTCCATGATCCGCACCATCTGGGGCGACCCCGAGCGCTTCAGGAAAAGTTATTACCCGGACGAACTCAAGGGTTATTACCTGGCCGGCGATGGAGCCATCCGCAACAAGGACACCGGCAACTTCACCATCACGGGCCGTATTGACGATGTGCTGAACGTTTCAGGCCATCGCATGGGCACCATGGAAATCGAGTCTGCCCTGGTGGCCAATCCCCTGGTGGCGGAAGCTGCCGTGGTGGGGCGTCCCGACGACATGACCGGGGAAGCCATCGTGGCCTATGTGGTGCTGAAGCAGGCGCGCCCCACGGGGGAGGATGCCAGGAAAATCGCCGCCGACCTGCGTAACTGGGTGAGCAAGGAGATTGGCCCCATCGCCAAACCCAGGGAAATCCGCTTTGGTGACAACTTGCCCAAGACACGCTCGGGCAAGATCATGCGTCGACTGCTCCGCGTCATCGCCAAGGGAGAGGAGGTGACCCAGGATGTTTCCACCCTGGAGAACCCTGCCATCCTGCAGCAACTGAAAGAAACGCTCTAGAGGATCAGCCCGGGTGAGACTGCTCAACCGTTATCTTGCCCGGGAAATCCTTTTCGGTACGGGCCTTGTGTTCACGGCCCTGCTGTTCCTGTTTTCCTTTTTCGACCTCATCCACGAGCTCAACGACCTGGGCAAGGGCAGCTACCAGCTCTGGCAGATGTTTGTGTTCGTGGTGCTGGCCCTGCCGGGTCACGCCTACGAGTTGTTTCCCATCGCGGTCCTCATCGGCACCCTGTACGGCTTGAGCAACCTAGCGGCACATTCCGAGATTACCGTGATGCGCGCCTCCGGGATGTCGCGCGACAAACTGGCGGGAGCGTTAATTCGGGTGGGATTGCTGTTCGTGCTGGCAGCGTTCCTGCTGGGTGAACTCATCATGCCGATTTCAGAGGAGGCTGCGCAACAGTGGCGGCTCAAGGCGCTCAATAATTTTGTGGCCACCCAGTTTCGCTCCGGAATCTGGGTCAAGGACAAGGGCAGCTTCATCAACGTGCGCGAGGTGATGCCGGACAGCTCCCTGCGCGATCTGCGCATCTACGATTTCGATGAGGAACACCGTTTGCGGCGCATCAGCACTGCAAAGAAAGCCGTGTATTTGCAGGATCATCAATGGCGGCTTACCGAGGTGGAGCGCACCCTGTTCGACAAGAGCGGGGTTGAGGTGCAGCATGAGCCCAGCACCGATTGGGATTCGGTGCTCACTCCCGAGGTGATGTCCACCCTGCTGGTGGAGCCCGAACAGATGTCGGTGTGGAACCTCTTTGCCTACATTCGCCACCTGCGCGATAACAGCCAGCAGACCGTGCGCTTTGAAATTGCCGAATGGAGCAAGTTGCTTTATCCGTTTTCCATCCTGGTGATGATGATGCTGGCCCTGCCCTTTGCCCTGCAACGGCCGCGCTCGGGCGTGGTGGGCGTTCGAATCATGATCGGTATTGGGCTGGGGCTGGGGTTTTACCTGACCAGCCGGTTCTTTTCCTACCTGGGCCAGCTCAACAACTGGAGTCCCGTCATCAGTACGCTCGCTCCCAGCCTGACTTTTTTGCTGGTGGCGTTTTTACTGGGATGGTGGATGGAGCGGCACGCCTAGGCGCGCGCTTCGCGAATGAGGCGCAGCCCCGACAGGCGGTCGTGCAGAAACTGGCCTTCGCGGTCCAGCAGGGCCCACAGGATGCTTGCACCTGACGGAAGGCAGAACCAGGCCAGAAGGTAGCGCAACAGGCAACGCGGCCAGGAAGGTCGCTGGCCCTGCCTGTCCACCAGGCGAAAGCGCCAGGTTTTCATGGGCACGGTCTGTCCGGAGCGGTGCCAGAAATAGCTGAAATAGAACCCCAGCACCAAAAACAGGTAGATCTGGTAGGCCCTGCGAAACTCGGGGTGCTGGCCATAGCGGGTGAGCATGACGAAGGGCAGCCCGGCCGCCATCAGTATTCCTCCCGCGATCAGGACTTCATAGACCATGGAGATCAGGCGCGGCAGCAGTGGCAGGCGTTCCGGTCTCACTGGGCGGCAGGTGCAGGGGTAGTGGGGGGCGCGGCGGGAGGCTGGTTGGCTTCCCAGCGGGACTTGACCTCTTCCTTCTTTTCCGGGGGTAACCCGTGGAATTTCTTGAAGTTTTTCCGGGCCGTTTCGCGATCTTCGCGCGGCAGATGGGTCCATTCCGGAATTCGGGCCCTGAAGCGGGCCTGCTCCTCGGGAGTGAGCTGCGGGTAATGCTTTGCCGCATTGATGAGGCGGCTACGCTGCAACTGCGAGAGGTTGTCCCAGTCTTTCTGCGCCGGCGCCAGGATGGATTGCTGCTCGGCGCTCAAGGCGTCCCAGCGCGGGCCAGGCTCATGCGCCCAGAGGGGGGGGATGGCCAGCGCAAGAAGGAGCGCCCATGCCCCTAGCGTGTTTCTTGCAGCCATGCGCCAAAGTCTTTCTGGGCAAATGCCTGCGGCGGGATCTCGCTTGACAGCAGCTTGGCGTCCAACTGGCCATTATCGTCGTCGCCATCGAGGTCTTGCTGCCAGTAATTGAAGGCGACCAGAGCGATGGCCAGCATCAGGGCGGCCAGGGTGATGCGCAGGATCGGGTGCTGATCTTCTGCCCAACTGGCAAACCCATGACCATGGGCAGCAGGGGCAAGCCGAAGCTGTTTCACCGGAACCCGTGACAGCGCGGCAAAGCGGGCTTCGTGCAGGCGGCCCACGATGGCCGGATCGAGGTCGCGCACCCCCTGATCGAGGCGACGCGCAATGCGTTGTGCAATGTCGAATTCGTTCATAATGCAATGCCTTTAGCGGAAAGCAGGAACGACAGCTTGTGAACCGCGCGGGAGCAGTGGGTCTTGACGCTACCCTCCGAACATCCCATGGCGGCAGCCGTCTCAGCTACGTCCAGTTCCTCCCAGTAACGCAGCAGGAAGGCTTCCCGTTGACGGGCCGGAAGCGTTTCCAGTGCCTGCTCGATTTCACCCATGATCTCCTTTTGATTCAACAGGTTCTCCGGGCGGGGGGAAATCTGGCCCTCCACGGCGCCTTCCAGGGATTCCAGGAGGTCGGAATCGTCCTCCTCGTCGTTGCCCTTGAGGCTGCTCATGAGGGGGGTCCACCAGGAGCGGATCTTGTTGCGGCGAAAATGGTCCCGGATGGCGTTTTGTAAAATGCGCTGGAACAGGGGGCCGAACTCCTCCGCCGGCCGGGCGTGGTACTTTTCAGCCAGTTTGAGCATGGCTTCCTGCACGATGTCGAGGGCCGCCGCTTCGTCCCGCACCGCATAGACGGCGTGTTTGAAAGCGCGGCGTTCTACCTCTGCCAGGAAACCGGACAACTCCTGATGGGAAGCCAGGGGGATACTCCTCCAGTGAATTTTGCAGATGGTAACAAAGCCCCCCCGCTTTTGCTTGCCAATCCTTATTCCGACACGACGGGCGTCATGGGCCTGAAACCTTGACCAAACGCGGCATAACCTTTAACCTGCAAGGTTTTCGATGATTGAACCATGCGACTGACCGGTGCAGAAATAACAATCCAGTGCCTCCAGGAAGAGGGTGTCGAATTTGTGTTCGGATACCCCGGCGGGGCCGTCCTTTACATTTATGACGCCCTGTTCAACCAGGACAAGGTCAAGCATATCCTGGTGCGCCACGAGCAGGCCGCATTGCATGCGGCCGACGCCTATGCGCGCGCCAGCGGTCGCACGGGGGTGGCACTGGTCACCAGCGGCCCCGGCGTGACCAACGCCGTCACCGGCATTGCCACCGCTTACATGGACTCCATCCCCATGGTGATCATCTCGGGGCAGGTTCCTACTCCCGCCATCGGTCTGGACGCCTTCCAGGAAGTGGATACCGTGGGGATTACCCGGCCCTGCGTCAAGCACAACTTCCTGGTCAAGCATGTGGACGAGCTGGCCAGCACCATCAAGAAGGCCTTCTATGTGGCGGCTTCCGGCCGCCCTGGCCCGGTCCTGGTGGATATCCCCAAGGACGTGTCGCAGCATATCGCCGAATTTGCCTATCCCAAATCGGTGACCATGCGCTCCTATAACCCGGTGACCAAGGGTCACTCGGGGCAGATCAAAAAAGCTGTCCAGATGCTGATGGAAGCCCGTCGGCCCATGATCTACGTGGGCGGCGGGGTCATCCTCGGCAATGCCGCAGGGCAATTGACGAAGCTGGTGCGCGAGCTGGGCTTTCCCTGCACCAACACCCTGATGGGGTTGGGCGCCTATCCGGGGACGGACCCCCAGTTTGTCGGAATGCTGGGCATGCACGGTACCTACGAGGCCAATCTCGCCATGCAGCACTGCGACGTGCTGCTGGCGGTGGGCGCGCGCTTTGACGACCGAGTCATCGGCAACCCCCAGCACTTCTTTTCGGAAAGCCGCCGCATCATCCATGTGGACATCGACCCCTCATCCATCTCAAAGCGAGTGCGTGTGGATGTGCCTATCGTGGGCAACGTGGCCGACGTGCTGGACGAGATGCAGAAACTCGTCAGCGCTTCCACGGTGCGTCCGGATGCCGCCGCACTCAAGGACTGGTGGAAACAGATCGGCGAATGGCGCGGACGCGACTGCCTGCGCTATGACCGCAACAGCAGCCTGATCAAACCGCAGTACGTGATCGAAAAACTGTATGAGGTCACCGGTGGAGACGCCATCGTCACTTCTGACGTGGGTCAGCACCAGATGTGGGCGGCCCAATACTACAAATTCGACAAGCCGCGGCGTTGGCTCAATTCGGGCGGACTCGGTACCATGGGCTTTGGATTGCCGGCCGCCATGGGCGCGCAAATGGCCTTTCCCGATGCCACGGTGGCCTGTGTGACGGGTGAAGCCAGCATCCAGATGTGCATTCAGGAACTCTCCACCTGCAAGCAATACCATTTGCCGGTGAAGATCATCAACCTCAACAACCGGTATTTGGGCATGGTGCGCCAATGGCAGCAGATCCTGCACGGCAACCGCTATTCCGAGTCCTACATGGACGCGTTGCCCGATTTTGTGAAGCTCGCCGAAAGCTACGGGCATGTGGGCGTGCGCATCGAGAATCCGGCGGATGTCGAGCCCGCCCTGCGCGAAGCCTTTGCCCTGAAGGATCGGGTGGTGTTCATGGACTTCATGACTGACCAGACCGAGAACGTGTTCCCCATGGTCAAGGCCGGTCAGGGTCTCACCGAGATGCTGCTGGGCGCGGAAGACCTGTAATCGTGGAAAACAATCAACCTATGCGGCATATCCTGTCCCTGTTGCTGGAAAACGAAGCCGGCGCCCTGTCGCGCGTGGCCGGGCTGTTCTCGGCGCGCGGTTACAACATCGAGTCCTTGACGGTGGCTCCCACCGAGGACCCCACCTTGTCGCGCATGACCATCGTGACGAGCGGGTCGGAAGAAGTGATCGAACAGATTACCAAGCAGCTCAACAAGCTCATCGACGTGGTCAAGGTGTTCGACCTCAACGAGGGGAATCACATCGAACGTGAACTGATGCTGGTCAAGGTGCGTGCCGAAGGCAAGGATCGCGAAGAGTTGAAGCGCACGGCCGATATTTTTCGCGGCCGCATCATCGACGTGACGGACCGCACCTACACTATCGAGCTCACGGGTCCGCGGGACAAGCTCGATGCTTTTCTGGATGCCATCGACCGCAGCCAGATTCTGGAAACCGTCCGTACGGGCGCATCCGGAATTGGTCGGGGCGAATGGGTTTTGCGTGTTTAAAGACTGAAAGACTGGAGAAATCGCATGAATGTGTTTTACGACAAGGATGCCGACCTGTCCCTGATCAAGGGCAAAAAGGTGACGATCATTGGTTACGGCTCGCAAGGCCATGCCCATGCCAACAACCTCAAGGATTCCGGCGTGGATGTCACGGTGGCTCTGCGCGCTGGCGGGGCCTCCTGGAAAAAGGCCGAAGCGGCCGGCCTCAAGGTGCGCGAAGTCGCCGATGCGGTCAAGGGTGCCGATCTCGTCATGATCCTGTTGCCCGACGAATCCCAGCCTGAAGTCTATGACACGGCCATTGCCCCCAACATCAAGCCCGGTGCTGCGCTGGCGTTTGCCCATGGTTTCAACGTCCATTTCGGGCAGATCGTGCCGCGTGCCGACATTGACGTCATCATGATCGCCCCCAAGGGTCCGGGGCATCTGGTGCGTTCCACCTACACCCAGGGCGGCGGCGTGCCAAGCCTCATTGCCGTGCACCAAAATGCCACCGGGCGGGCCCGTGACATCGCGCTCTCCTACGCCGCGGCCAATGGCGGCGCGCGTGCCGGGGTCATCGAAACCAATTTTCGCGAAGAAACCGAAACCGACCTGTTCGGAGAACAGGCCGTACTGTGCGGTGGCGCCACTGCTCTGGTGCAAGCGGGTTTCGACACGCTGGTTGAAGCCGGTTATGCGCCCGAAATGGCGTACTTCGAATGCCTGCACGAATTGAAGCTGATCGTGGACTTGATGTACGAAGGCGGCATTGCCAACATGCGCTACTCCATTTCCAACACGGCTGAATACGGCGACCACACCCGTGGCCCGCGCATCATCACGGATGAAACCCGTGCCGAAATGCGGCGCATCCTGAAGGAAATCCAGACTGGCCAGTTTGCCAGGGAATTCATTTTGGAAAACCGTGCCGGGGCAGCCTCGTTGCATGCCATGCGGCGCATTGGCGCAGAACAGCAAATCGAGAAGGTGGGAGCCAAGCTGCGCGATATGATGCCCTGGATCAAGAAGAACAAGCTGGTTGATCAAAGCAAGAACTGATCGCTTGAATCCATATCCGCACCCCCTCATTGCCCGCGAAGGGTGGTTTTACCTGGGACTCGCCAGCGCTGCGGCGCTGGCCGTCCAGGTGATTGCCGGCTTTCTGTGGGCCTTGCCCCTCTGGCTCATTGCCCTGTTCATCCTGCAGTTTTTTCGGGATCCGGCCCGTCCGGTTCCTGCGGGCGATCAATGGATCCTGTCGCCGGCGGATGGCCGAATCGTGGCAGTATTGCCTTGCATCGATCCCTACCTGAAGCGCCCGGCCATCAAGGTCAGCGTGTTCATGAACGTGTTCAACGTGCATTCCAACCGCAGTCCGGTGGCGGGAACGGTGCGGCAGGTGGCTTATCATCCGGGGCAGTTTCTCAATGCCGATCTTGACAAGGCGTCCGAGGCCAACGAACGCAATGCCCTGGTGCTGGAAGCCCCGACGGGGCGCCAGCTCACCTGCGTCCAGGTGGCCGGACTGATTGCCCGGCGCATCCTGTGCTACGTCAAGGTGGGTGATGCGCTTCAGGCGGGGCAGCGTTACGGCTTCATCCGGTTTGGATCTCGCGTGGACTTGTACCTTCCGCCCGACGTTCGCCTGCGGGCTGCAATTGGTGATACTGTGAAGGCCACGACAAGTGTCCTGGCCGAATGGCCACAGTCCTGATTCGAGCCGAGGGTTGACCGTGTTGCTTCCATCCGACTCACCCAAACCCCTGATTGACGCCGCTGGTCGCCGCCGCGGCATCTACCTTTTACCCAACCTGTTCACCACGGCTGCCCTGTTTGCCGGTTTCTTTGCCATCGTGCAGGGCATGAACGGCTACTTTGAGATGGCGGCCCAGGCCATCTTCATTGCCATGGTGCTGGATGGCCTGGACGGCCGCGTGGCGCGCCTCACCCGCACGCAAAGCGCGTTTGGCGCAGAGTACGACAGCCTGTCGGACATGGTCTCGTTTGGTGCGGCGCCGTCGCTCGTAATCTATGAATGGTCGTTGCGCGGTATGGGCAAACTGGGCTGGCTGGCAGCGTTCATCTACTGTGCCGGCGCGGCACTTCGCCTGGCGCGCTTCAATACGCAGTTGGGCGTGGCGGACAAGCGCTGGTTTACCGGGCTGCCCAGTCCAGCGGCTGCGGCATTGCTGGCCGGGATGGTATGGGTACTGCAATCGGTGTACGAGGTGGAGGGACCGCACATCCACTGGCTGGTCTGGTGCGTTACGGTCTTTGCCGGGCTGTCCATGGTTTCCAACGTCAAGTTCTACAGCTTCAAGGACCTCAATCTACGCCGCAGCGTGCCCTTCTGGGCGGCCCTGCTCGTCATGTTGGGATTTGTGATCATCACGCTGGATCAGGCACGCGTGCTTTGGGGGTTTTTCCTCATTTATGCCTGCTCGGGATATGTATTATGGGGAGTGCGCAGCGTGCAACGCTGGCATAAAAAAAATAAGGGCATGAAAAATGGCATGCCCAATCATCGCGAGGGAGACTCATGAAATTTCCGGGAAGGGTGCTGGGGCTGGGGCTGATGCTGACCTGTATCTCTGCATTGGCAGCAACGCAGGATGATTTTTTCCACGAAAAGGTGTCTCAAACCATCACCATCCAGGCCGAGCCCGCCAAGGTCTGGGCGCTGATTGGCGATTTTGACGGCATGGCACGCTGGAATTCCATCGTGGCAAAAAGCGTGTCGATCGATGAGGACAAGGATTCCCTTACGCGCAAGGTGGTCTACAAGGAAGATATCGGTTCGGAAGTGGATGTTCTGGACGAACGAAGCGACACGGACATGACGCTGCGTTACCGTGTGCCCCAGAATCCCTGGCCCGTCGCGCATTTCAACTCTACCTTGCGCGTGAGCAGGGGGGCCGTTCCCGGCACATCAGTGGTGGAGTGGCGCGCCACCTTTGACGTGAAGGGCATCTATTCCGACCCCGATGGCAAGCCCAGCCTTGATATGCCGCCTGGTCCCATCGTCTTCGGCATTGACATCGAAACCTACAACGGTGGGTCCTCCACCCAGACGGTTGTCCGTGACAAGCGGACGGTGCAGATCATCACCGACCTCTATCGTTCAGGGTTGGATAGCCTCAAGTGGGTGATGGAGCGCTGAACAAAAAAAAGGGCGGATCTGGTGATCCGCCCGGCTAAAGGGTTTAGTACCCTGACTGCACTGTCTGCGATTTGAAGATAGCAGACCCGAAGCAAAAGAGTGTTTTATTTCAGTTGCAAAATTGTAAAAAAATATAACCCCATGCCGTTTCGCCGCTGGTACCTTGCCGCACTCGTGCTCTCGTTCAGCCTGGAATGTGCACACGCGCAGAACGAAGCGGTCATTGCAGCCTCCCATCCGCTGGCGGCAGAAGCAGGGGCCGCAATCCTGCGGCAGGGCGGCAATGCGGTGGATGCCGCAGCAGCCATCCAGTTTGCGCTCAACGTGGTGGAGCCCCAGTCTTCTGGAATCGGCGGCGGCGCCTTCATCCTCGTCTATCTCGCCAGCACGCACGAGACGGTGGTGCTCGACGCGCGCGAAGTTGCCCCTGCCGCAGCGACCCCGGACCAGTTTATCCATCACACCTTCGAGGAAAATTCCGTCAACGGCGTTGCCGTTGGGGTGCCGGGCACCCTGGCAGGATTTGCCGAGGCCGAACGTCGCTGGGGCAGAAAGACGCTTGCTGCCGTGTTGCAGCCCGCCATTGATCTTGCGCGCCAGGGCTTTGCGGTGACGCCATACCTGGCACGCGAGCTTGCAAGTCCACGCGCCGCACTTCAACCGGAAACCCGCGCGCTGTTTCGCAACGCCGCCGGGGCACCGTTGCGCGAGGGGGACTGGCTGCGTCAGCCGGACCTTGCCAACACCTTTGAGCGCATTGCTGCGCAGGGTCCCGGCGTGTTCTATCGGGGCGAGATTGCGCACGCCATCGTGGCTGCCCAGCAGCGCTCCACCCTGGGGCCTGCAGGCGCCGGACGCATGACGCTGGCTGATCTTGCTGGCTATCAGGTGGTGGAGCGTGCGCCCCTCGTGGGCCAGTATCGCCATTACACCCTGGTGACCATGCCCCCGCCCTCCTCCGGCGGGGTGGCGCTACTGCAGGCATTGGGGTTGCTGGAACATTTTCCGCTGGGGCGCATGGATGATTTTGGGGCAGGGGGGGTGAGCGCCACCCATGTGACGATTGAAGCCCTGCGCCTTGCCATGGCGGATCGCGCCCTCTGGCTGGGCGATCCAGCCGCGACGCAGGTGCCGCTCCAGCACTTGCTGGACAGTCATTATCTGCATCAGCGGGTGCGTGCCGTGGATGTGGACAAGCGCATGCCCGAAGTGGGGCCGGGGTTCAGGCCAGAGGGGACCCACACCACGCATTTCACGGTGGTGGATGCCGGGGGCAACGTGGTCAGTTGCACCAGCACGGTGGAGGAGTTGTGGGGCAGCGGCATCCTGGTGCCGGGTTACGGGTTTTTGCTCAACAACGAGCTGACTGATTTCAATCGGGTGCCGCAAGCCGGTCCTCAGAACCCCGGCGCAAACGACGTGCGCCCGGGCATGCGCCCGCGTAGCAGCATGACCCCCACGCTGGTGTTCCACGACGGTCAATGGCTGCTGGCTTACGGCTCGCCTGGCGGGCCCACCATCATCAGTTCAGTGCTGGAAATGACGCTGGATTTGCTGGATGACCATCTCACGGGCGATGCCGCAGTGCGGCTGCCGCGCTTTGCCGTGCTCGACGGTATCGGCGACACGCTGATCGAACCCGCCTTGCCCGCAGACCTGGTGGATGCGCTGCGCGCGCGCGGGCACCGCCTGATCCTGTCGCCCGACCCCATCGGCTCGGTGCAGATGGTAGGCGAGGACCCCGTGACTCATGCCCGCTGGGGGGCAGCCGATCCGCGCCGCGAGGGAACGGTCATTCGATTCTGAACTGCTCGTGTCCGATAATTCCCAACTTGGTCACGCCCAGCCGTTGCGCTGTGGACAGCACCATGGCCACCGGCGCATAAGTGGCGGCACGGTTGGGGCGCAGGTGGATTTCCGCCTGGTTGCCCTGCGCCACGACTTCCTTCAGGCGTGTCTCGAGATCATTCCGATCGGCAATGCGTTGCCCATTCCACAGCAGGGTATCGTTGGCATCCACGTCCAGCACGATCACCGGCGGTGGGGTGTGCTGCGCGGGCGGCGTGCCGTTGGGTAGGTCCATCTGGACCGAGTGGTTCTGGATGGGGATGGTGATGATGAGCATGACCAGCAACACCAGCATCACGTCAATGAGCGGTGTGGTGTTGATGTCCATCATTACTTCGGGTTCGTCGTTCATGCCATCGGTTCTCAATGGGCCACGGGCGGTTCTGTGATGAAGCCCACCCGGGTCAGCCCCGCGCGCTGGCAGGCCAGGATGATGCGACCGATGGGCTCGTACTGGGCCCGTTGATCGCCGCGAATGTGGACGGCCGGTTGCGGGGTGAGGTGGGCGCGCTCCTCCAGCCGTTGTTGCAGGCTGTGCATATCTATGGGCGACTGCTCCCAGTACACCACGCCAGCCCGGTCCACCGAGAGGTGGATGGTTTGCGGCTGGGGTTGGTTGGGTTGGCTGGCCTCCCGTGGCAGTTGCAGGGGGATGGTGTGGGTCACCACCGGAATGGTGATGAGAAAAATGATCAGCAGTACCAGCATCACGTCCACCAGCGGGGTGGTGTTGATGCTGGCCATCACGGCATCCTCCCCGTCTTCGGCGCGGGGCCCCGTCATGAGCGCCATGTCAGGCGCTTCCACCCGGTTGTCGGGCGCCGCCCAGCAAGACCCCGTGCAGGTCGGCCCCAAAGACGCGAATCTGATCCAGGACGATGCGGTTGCGTCGCACCAGGGCGTTGTAGCCCAATACCGCAGGCACGGCCACGGCCAAGCCCAGCGCAGTCATGATGAGGGCCTCACCCACGGGGCCGGCTACCTTGTCGATGGAAGCCTGTCCCGCTATGCCGATGGCGGTCAGCGCGTGATAAATGCCCCAGACGGTGCCAAACAATCCCACGAAAGGTGCGGTGGAACCGACCGTGGCGAGGAACGTGAGCCCGTCCTGCAACTGGCTTTGCACTTCGGCAACGGCGCGATCGAGCGACAGGGTCACCCAGGTATGTCGGTCAATCTGCTCCATCAAGGGGCCTTCATGGTGTTCCATGGCGCGAGTGCCGTTTTCTGCAATGCGGCGATAAGCGCTGTCCTGGGACAGCCGTTCCAGTCCTTCCTTCACCGAGTGCGCGCTCCAGAATTGTGTCCGGGCCTCGGAGCCATGGCGTAACAGGCGTTTTTGCGCCAGGAGTCGGGTGATCAGGAGGTACCAGCTGCCCATGGACATGACCACCAGAATCAGCAGCGTGGCGCGGGCAATCCAGTCGCCACTGTGCCACAGGGCTTCCAGTCCGTAGGGGTTGGTGACGAGTTCGGGTGACATGAGGAGGCTCCAGGCTATTGGTCCAGTTTGAATACGAGTTCTTGATCCACAAAAAATTCCTCAGCGCCTTTCGCAAAGCGAAAGCGTCGCACGAAATCGAGGGCGACGGCGTCAAACACGCCCGGGGGCGAGGCCTGGCGTACCGTGGCATTGATCACTTCACCACTGGGCGCAACGGTCAGGCGCATGAGGACGCGCCCCGACAGCCCTTCGCGCCGCGCCTCACGCGGATAGCGGCGCTGCAGTTCTTCCACCGGTGGAATGTAGACGGGGTTGACTCCCACCCGCAAGCGCGATTTGGGAGGAGCAGGGGCGATCGGCACAGCCTGCGCCGGCAACGGCGCCGTGGGAATGCTGATGGCCTGGCTGGGCGGGCTGGGCGCTTCCACCTGTGGGGGGGGCACCACGGCAGGCACGGGAGCGGCAGGAGCAGCCGCCTGCACGGGGCGGGGCCTGGGGGGCTCGGGAGTGGGCGGACGCATCTCGGGCAGCAGGGTCACTTCGAAGGCGGGAGGGCGCGGCTGTCCGGTGTGCGGCGTGAGGCCGCTCACCAACGCGTAAAACAGGCCCACATGCAGGGCCAGGACCAGCAGGACACCTACCCAGCGCTGTTGGGCATTGCCCTGACGTGCCGCATCGTTCATCCGGGCATTATACGCACAACTGTGTGGGCGACCGAACGACGCCGCCCGCAAGCCAGCGAAAGCTTGCAGAAACGATTGATTTGCCGCTATAATGCCCGGCTTTCCCGATGACATTAGAGTTTTGGAGAATCGCATGGTAGCAACCGCCGCCCAAAAAGCGCAGATCATGAGCGAATATCAGCGCGCCCCGAAGGACACCGGGTCACCCGAAGTCCAGATCGCCCTTTTGACCGGACGCATCAATGAGCTGACCGGGCATTTCAAGATTCATGTGAAAGATCACCATTCCCGCCGCGGCCTGCTGAAGCTTGTCAGCCAGCGACGCAGCCTGCTCGACTACCTCAAGCGCAAGAATGTTGACGGCTATCGTCAACTGATCGGGCGCCTGGGTATTCGCAAGTAACACCGGGGAAATTTTCCCCATGGAATATCCGCGCGGTGTGGTCCCCAACGATCGCACCGCGTTTTCTTTTATGTGACCCTTGCCTTAAATGAGGACTTTCGCGTGAATCCGATTCGTAAAACTTTTCAACTGGGACGGCATCAGGTCACTATCGAGACGGGCGAAATTGCCCGCCAGGCCGACGGCGCCGTCATGGTGACCATGGAAGACACCGTGGTGCTGGTCACCTGTGTGGCCCAAAAATCAGCCAAGCCTGGCCAGGACTTTTTCCCGCTGACGGTGGATTACCAGGAACGCTTCTATGCCGGTGGTCGCATCCCCGGTGGCTTCTTCAAGCGTGAAGGGCGCCCCACCGAGAAAGAAACCCTCACTTCCCGCCTCATCGACCGTCCCCTGCGCCCCCTGTTCCCCGAAGGTTTCTACAACGAAATCCAGATCATCGCCACGGTGATGTCCAGCAACAATGAAATCGATTCGGACATTCCTGCCATGATCGGCGCTTCGGCTGCCGTGGCTCTCGCCGGCGTACCCTTCGACGGCCCCATCGGGGCTGCGCGCGTGGGTTATGCCAATGGCGAATACATTCTCAACCCCACTGCCACCGAACTGACCACTTCGCAGATGAACCTGGTGGTGGCCGGTACCAGCGAAGCCGTGCTGATGGTGGAATCCGAAGCCAGCGAACTGCCCGAAGACGTCATGCTGGGTGCCGTGGTCTTTGGTCACCAGCAAATGCAGGTGGCCATCGACGCTATCAACGCGCTGGCTGATGAAGCCGGCAAGGATGCCTGGGACTGGCAGGCCCCCGTCAAGGATGAGGCCCTGATTGCACGCATCAACGAGATTGCGCTCACCGACCTCAAGGCTGCCTACAGCATTCGCGCCAAGCAGGAACGTACCGTGCGCGTGGGTGAAATCCGCAAGAAGGTGCTGGAAGCGGTGTTGCCAGCTGATGCCACGCCCGACGTGCAGAACCATATCAAAAACCTGTTCGGCGACCTCGAGGCGCGCCTCGTGCGCACCCAGATCCTGGATGGCGAACCGCGCATTGACGGACGCGACACCCGCACCGTGCGCCCCATCACCATTCGTGTTGGCGTGTTGCCGCGCACCCACGGTTCTGCCCTGTTCACGCGTGGCGAAACCCAGGCCCTGGTGGTTGCCACGCTGGGTACCGGTCGCGACGAGCAGATCATTGATGCGCTGCAGGGCGAGTACAAAGACCGCTTCATGTTGCATTACAACTTCCCGCCCTATTCCACAGGCGAAACCGGACGCGTGGGCAGCCCCAAGCGTCGTGAAATCGGCCATGGCCGTCTCGCCAAGCGGGCCCTCGTGGCCACGTTGCCCACTCCGGAAGAGTTTGGTTACACCCTGCGCGTGGTTTCTGAAATCACCGAGTCCAACGGTTCCAGCTCCATGGCGTCGGTTTGTGGCGGCTCGTTGGCCCTGATGGACGCAGGCGTCCCGGTCAAGGCGCATACCGCGGGTGTGGCCATGGGCCTCATCAAGGAAGGCAACCGCTTTGCAGTACTCACCGACATCCTGGGGGATGAAGACCACCTGGGCGACATGGACTTCAAGGTGGCCGGCACCGATCGTGGCGTCACCGCGCTGCAGATGGACATCAAGATCACCGGCATCACCAAGGAAATCATGCAGGTGGCCCTGGCCCAGGCCAAGGAAGCGCGCATGCACATCCTTGGCATCATGAAGCAGGCCGTACCCGATTCGCGTCAGGAACTGTCCACCTTCGCCCCGCGCATCATCACCATCAAGATCAACCCGGAAAAAATCCGCGACGTGATTGGCAAGGGCGGTGCCGTGATTCGCGCCCTGACGGAAGAGACGGGCACCACCATCGATATCCAGGACGACGGCACCGTCAACATTGCCTGCCTCAGTTCTGAAGCGGGCGCGCTGGCCAGGAAGCGCATCGAAGAGCTGACGGCCAACGTGGAAGTGGGCAAGGTTTACGAGGGCACCGTGCTGAAGTTGCTGGATTTTGGCGCCATCGTCAGTGTTCTGCCGGGTCGCGACGGCCTGTTGCACATTTCGCAGATTGCCAACGAGCGGGTCAATGCCGTGGCGGATCACCTCAAGGAAGGCCAGCAGGTCAAGGTCAAGGTGCTGGAGGCCGACGAAAAAGGCCGCTTGCGCCTGAGCATGAAGGCCTTGCTGGAACCGGCTGCTACCGAACAGCCTGCACAGCAATAAGCCCCCGATTGGTGCATTTCAGCCAGAATCTGGTTGAAATGCACCACCAGCGGCCATGATGGCAACGGCCCCGATTGGGGCCGTTGCCACAAAAAAAAGCCGGATTCTGTTTAAGAATCCGGCAACTAGATCCACAATAGGAGGCATCCACATCAACCCGCTTGATCCTCGAAGGGAATATAGAGCATTTATCATGCCAGTCAGGATTGCGCGTCTTCCAGCCGGATGCGGTACTTTTCCATGCGGTAGCGCAAGGTCATGCGGGTAATGCCCAGGCGTCGCGCCGCTTCAGAGATGTTGCCCCCGCTCTCCGTCAGGGCCTGCTGAATCAGGGTCCGTT
>JAJZEH010000093.1 GCA_021805725.1 Pseudomonadota bacterium
CGGCACAGGGCAAGCGCGTGCAGGCCTTGGGCGGCGCCAAAAACCATATGGTGGTGATGCCCGATGCCGACCTCAACCAGACTGTGGATGCCCTGATGGGCGCTGCTTACGGCTCGGCAGGAGAGCGTTGCATGGCCATCTCCGTGGCCGTGGCGGTAGGCGACGTGGCCGACCGGCTGGTGGAAGCGCTGGTGCCGCGCGTGAAGGCGCTCAAGGTAACACAGGGCATGGACCTTCAGGCTGAGATGGGGCCAGTGGTGACCGCCGTACACCGCGGCAAGATCGTGGGCTACATTGACGAAGGCGTGGCTGAAGGGGCCGAACTGCTGGTGGATGGACGCCATTTGACGGTGCCGGGCCACGAAGCCGGTTTCTTCCTGGGAGGCACCCTGTTTGACCGCGTCACGCCGGACATGACCATCTATCGCGAAGAGATTTTCGGACCAGTGCTGTGCGTGGTACGCGTGCCGGATTTTGCCAGTGCGCTCAAGCTCGTCAACAACCACGAGTACGGCAACGGCACGGCCATCTTTACCCGGGACGGCGGCACGGCGCGTGAATATGTGTCGCGCGTGCGGGTGGGCATGGTGGGGGTCAACGTGCCCATTCCTGTGCCCATGGCGTTCCACAGCTTTGGTGGCTGGAAGCGCAGCCTGTTTGGCGACCATCATGCGCACGGGCCTGAAGGCATCCGTTTCTACACCCGGCAGAAAGCCGTCACGCAGCGCTGGCCTGCCAGCATCGAAGCCGGTGCGCAATTTGCCATGCCCACCCATAAATAAGGGCCGCGCACACCATGCATCCCCAGCTCAACATTGCCGTCAAGGCTGCCCGCCGAGCGGGCAGCATCATCAATCGGGCCGCGCAGGACATCGAGCGCCTGACGATTACCAGGAAGGGTCCGGCCGATTTCGTGACGGAAGTGGACCGCCAGGTGGAACAGACCATCATTGACATCCTGCACGAGGCTTACCCTGATCACGCCTTTCTGGGTGAGGAAGGGGGGGCGGTGGGCGAGTCGGAATTTCAGTGGATCATCGACCCCATCGATGGCACCACCAATTTCCTGCATGGTTTTCCCATGTACTGCACGTCCATTGCCCTGGCCCACAAGGGGATTGTCACCCAGGCCGTCATTTACGATCCGGTGCGCAATGATCTCTTTACTGCCACGCGCGGCAGCGGCGCTTTTCTCAACGACCGCCGCATGCGCGTCAGCCACGAGACGCGTCTGGATGATGCGCTCATCGGCTCGGGCTTTCCCTACAGCAGCATGGAGCACCAGGAACGCTACCTGCGCATGCTGGCCGAGGTGATGCGCAAGACCGCCGGCATTCGCCGCCCCGGCTCGGCGGCGCTCGATCTCGCCTATGTGGCTGCCGGCCGTTACGACGGCTTCTGGGAAATGGGTCTGAAGCCCTGGGACATGGCGGCAGGTACATTGTTGATTCAGGAAGCAGGGGGGCTTGTCTCCGATCTGGACGGCAACAACCAGTTCCTGCAGACGGGACACGTGGTGGCGGGCAATCCGAAAATCTTCGGACAATTGCTGCCCATGGTGGCGCGCGCCTGATCAGGACGCCATGCTGGACCGCATCCGCATCGTGTTGTGCACCACCACGCACCCCGGCAACATCGGGGCTGCGGCCCGCGCCATGAAAACCATGGGGCTGTCGCGGCTTGCCCTCGTCATGCCGCGGTTTTTTCCCCATGAACAGGCCACAGCCATGGCTTCGGGTGCGGACGACGTGCTGGCCGCCGCCAGGGTTTACGCGTCGCTGCCTGACGCGCTGCAGGGTGCCACGCTGGTGGTGGGCATGACGGCGCGCGCCCGTGACCTTTCCCATCCCATGCGCCCGGTGCGCGAGGTGGCGCTACAGGTGGCCCAGGAAGTGCAGCAGGGCGAGGTGGCGCTGGTCTTTGGCACTGAAATGTCCGGGCTCTCCAACGCCGAGCTGGATGCCTGCCAGGTGCTGGCCAACATCCCGGCCCAGCCGGGTTTCAGCTCACTCAACCTGGCGGCGTCTGTGCAGATTGCCGCCTATGAGATGCGCCAGGCGCTGTTGCAGGACCGCGGTGTGGTAGGGCGTGACTATCCGCTCGCCACACATGAAGAACTGGAAGGGTTCTACCAGCATCTGGAGCGCGTGCTCTACGGCAGCGGCTTTCTCAATCCGGCGCAGCCAGGACGCCTGATGATTCGCCTGCGCCGGCTGTTTTCCCGTGCCCGCGTGGAGCGCGAGGAAGTCAGCATCCTGCGTGGTATCCTGAAAGCCTTGTATCCGGCCGATGATGGCTCATCGCGCCCACTTTGAAAGGGATTCCTGATGCTGGACCGAATTCGCGAGCAGATCGACATCGTTTTTGAACGCGATCCGGCTGTGCGCAGTCGCTGGGAGGTGATCTCCCTCTACCCGGGCTTTCATGCCGTGTTGATGCACTGGCTGGCCCACTGGTTTTGGTGCCGTGGCTTCAAATGGCTGGGACGGTTCACCTCGCAGCTGTCGCGCGGCCTGACCGGCATTGAAATTCATCCCGGCGCCACGCTGGGCCGGCGCGTCTTCATCGACCATGGCATGGGCGTGGTGATTGGCGAAACCGCCGAAATTGGCGACGACTGCACCCTGTACCAGGGCGTGACACTGGGCGGCACCTCCTGGAACAAGGGCAAGCGGCATCCTACCCTGGGGCCCAAGGTCATCGTGGGGGCAGGGGCCAAGATCATCGGACCCATCTACGTGGGTGAGGGGGCCAAGGTGGGCTCCAACGCCGTGGTGGTGAAGGCCGTGCCACCGGGAGCCACCGTCATCGGCATTCCCGGACGCGTGGTGGAAGACGAACATCACCAGCCTGCCAAGACGGATACAAGGTTCACGGCCTACGGCCCCACAGACGACGACAAGGATCCGCTGGTGCTGGCCGTACAGCAGTTGATGCGCCATAACGAAGCGCTGGAACGAAAAGTGACTGAACTTTCCGGGGATCTGGCGCATCTTAAGGACAGGACGGAACCCTCGCAGCATTGAGATGCCGCGGGATCATCTGGGATCAGGAGAACGGAACATGGCCGTAACATTGACTTCTGCCGCTGCCCAACAGGTGCGGCAGGCACTTTCCAAACGGGGCAAGGGCGTGGGCCTGCGCGTGGGCGTCAAGCAGTCCGGCTGTTCGGGGCTGGCCTACGTCATCGATTACGCGGATGAGGCACTACCCAACGACCAGCGCTTTGAATCGGAGGGCGTGCTGGTGCTGGTGGACGCCAAACAGCTGCAGTACCTCGATGGT
>JAJZEH010000022.1 GCA_021805725.1 Pseudomonadota bacterium
TTCTCTGTCATAGGTGTCCACGTAGATGAACATGGACACCATCATTCCCTACAAAACACCTCAATGCCAGACGCTGTTTAATGAGCGCTTACGAAACAGCCTTTGAGGTGGCGGCATGGGCCCGGGTGGTTGTACGGGGCCGGGCCGCTAGATTTCAGCAATACGCTCACAGGGGCACAATTTCTGTGCCCCTGAAACATTCAGCGACGTTCATTGCATGGAGAATCGAATGCGACTGTTACTTGTGTGGCTCATTAATGCAGCCGCCCTGTTTGCCCTACCTTATCTCATGTCTTCAATCAAGGTTGATTCCTTCGTTGTTGCGCTCATCGCTGCGCTCGTTCTGGGGCTCGTCAACACCTTCATCCGACCGCTGCTGATACTGTTCACCCTGCCGGCAACACTGCTCACTCTCGGCTTGTTCATTCTTGTGATCAATGGCCTTCTGTTCTGGTTTGTTGGATCTTTTGTGGAAGGATTCCATGTCGGCGGCTTTTGGTCAGCCGTGGGGGGTGCTGTTCTTTAGGTAGCGCTCATTAAACAGCGTCCGGCATTGAGGTGTTTCGTAGTGATTCTTGGACGCTTACTGTTAACCAAATCTACTGCGTGACCTGAGTGGCTAATTTGTAAGCGCTCGTTTGACCACGCCTTGACCTCAGGTGGAAGATGGCGACTTGGTTTTCACCGTAATGAGGCCAGTTCGTTTTCGGCGTAATGGAGCCAGTGAACTTTGGGGGTATTGGCGCGGATTGCAGCGGTCAGACCGCCAGGCACCAGGGCAAGAGGGCTTCGTAATCGTCAACGGTTTTGGCTTGGGGCAGCGCCCGGAACAGGCCCACGAGGTACCGATAGGGATCAATGCCATTGGCCTTGCAGGTTTCGATCAGCGAATACAGATTTGCACTGGCCTTGGCACCTCCCACCGTGTCCGCAAACAACCAGTTGCGCCGACCCACCACGAAGGGACGGATGGCGTTTTCACAGGCGTTGTTGTCGATGGGCCAAGCACCATTCTCCACGTAGCGAATGAGCTTCGGCCACTGGCCATGCAGGTAGTGCAAGGCCTTTCCCAGCAGGCTGCCCGGGGTGACACTGTGCAAATGGCGCAGAAGCATCTCCTCGATCCTGGCCAGGATTGGCCGGCTTCGTTCTGACCGCAGGTGGCCACGCTCAATTGCCGACATCCTGTCGGCCTGCTTCTCCACCGCATACAATTCGCCAATGGCCGCAATGATTTGGGTTGCAGGCTGCTCTGGACTCCGGGCGTCCTTGGGCAGCACCGCCTCCGCTTCCACAAAGTACCTCCGGGCATGCGCCCAACAGCCCAGATGCACCAGAGCGTTGGTTTGGGCAATACCGTTATAGACCTCGTAGCCGTCTGTCATCAACGCAACCCCCGACCGAACACCCGCATACAACTGGGCAGCTTGCCCCCCACCCCGGCCCGGGGCATAACTAAACAGCCGTACCGGAGGTCCCGTGCCATTCATCTGCGCCCACAGATAGCTCTTCGTTCGTGCCGGCCGCCCCGGCTCCTTCAGCACCTGGATCACGGTCTCATCACCATGAATCAGATCAGAATCGAGCAGGTGGTCACGCAACAGATTGATGATTGGCTGCACTGCCTCGCCCACCCGCACCACGCTCGCCGCTAGTGTGTTGCGCGACAGGTCGCCGCCAAAACGTCCTAACAATGCCGCCTGGCGGTACAGGGGCAAGGAATCCTGATACTTCGAGGTCACCACCCAGGCCAGCGCCGAGTCCGTGAGCAACCCCCTGGGAATGATCCGTGCTGGCACAGGGGTTACCTTGATGCCTTGGTCACAGCAGGGGCAAGCGTATTTCACGCGCTGATGCTGGATCACCCGGACTTGCTGGGGAATGATGTCGAGCTGTTCGCTGGTCTCAACCCCCATTTCCACCAATACACTTCCATCATGGGGGCAGACGCGTTCCGACTCCGGCAGCTCATGGCGCACCACCTCGCGCGGCAACGCCGGATCAAGAGGCTTGCGCCCGCGCTTCTTGCGCGTGTGGCCAGCCACTTCGATTTCATTGGGCTCCGCTTCCTGGGCCGCAGGTGTGGCGTGAGTCGGCGCCAACACCTCCGCCTCGTTCAGGAACAGATCCCGCTGATCTGTGCCACGGGCCTCGCTCCTGGCGGCAAAGAGCTGGCGCAGAAACGCCTTGACCCGCTCCTGCAATAAATCCCGCTCCACCGTGATCACCCGCAGTTCACCACGCAGGCCGTCGCGCTCGGCTACGAGCGCATTGTATTCTTCGGTGGTGAGTGTGATGGTTGGCATTGTCGGATTAGACTAATAGGCTCTTGCCCGGTTCATCCCACCCTGCAATATTTTCGTTGCGGATGGGCGCGCATCGCCGACAGGTCGATGCCCTCCAGCAGCCAGTGCAGTTGCTCCACCGTCAGTTCCACCACCGCTGCCTCCCTGGGCCAGACGAACCGGTCGGCTTCCAGGCGCTTGAGCAACAACCAGAAACCCGTACGATCCCACAGCAGCAGCTTGATACGGTCGCGCCGACGATTGCTGAACACATACACTGCCGCCGCAAAGGGGTCCAGTCCAAGGGCTTGTTCCACCAGCGCCGCCAATCCATTAATGTTCTTGCGGCCATCCACTGCATCCCGGTGCAGATAAACCTTCAACCCCGCGTCGAGCCGGAACATGGCAAGTCATTCAGCAGGCGCAGCACCGAGGCCAGATCAAGGGGGCTGGCATCGCTCAGTTCCAGATGCACCCCATTGGAGAGCCGCGCTTCCAGTTTCAAACCGCCGGCTTTGGAATACCCCTTGGTCTCAACGGAAATAAATGCCGATTTGGCTGCTTCTGGGGGCGTGCCCAGAACCGGATGCCGGCGTTGGTGACAAGTGATCCAAGTGCGCAGCAAATTGGCATTGATGCCATGGCGCAATGCCACCCGAGCCACCGATACTCCCGGTCTCAGGCAGGCTTCCACCAGCTCGCGCTTGGCTTGTGCATCGTAGCGGCAACGCCCGTCACGCTTGTGACCAACCACCAGGGGTCTCGATAACTCTGAAGTGTTCTCTGTCATAGGTGTCCACGTAGATGAACATGGACACCATCATTCCCTACAAAACACCTCAATGCCAGACGCT
This sequence comes from Pseudomonadota bacterium, assembly GCA_021805725.1. The sequence goes on from JAJZEH010000022.1 coordinate 3,140, forward strand.
GTTTAATGAGCGCTTACATTCAGAGTCCTTGTTCCGGACCTTGAAGTACTGTCC
>JAJZEH010000090.1 GCA_021805725.1 Pseudomonadota bacterium
ATTTGCCGCCATCCTGATCCTCATCTGGAGTGGCGGCCTGGTTGATCTGCTGGCGGTACTCTACAGCATCAACGTGTTTCTGACTTTCACCCTGTCCCTGCTGGGACTGTCCATCTACTGGTGGAAGCACCGCAAAGAGCAAGCCCGCTGGTTGCCCCGCCTGACGCTGTCCCTGGTTGGATTTTTTGTTGCCAGCAGCATCCTGATCGTCACCCTGGTAGAGAAATTTTTTGAAGGCGGCTGGATGACCACGCTGATCACCAGTTCGGTCATTGCCCTCTGCCTCCTGATACGCTGGCATTACCGGGAAACGGAAGCGCAAATGGCCAGGGCGGATGCCTTGCTGGCCGCACTGCCAGCCGAGCCAGTGGCCAACCCGCCACCGATCGACCCAAATGCCCAAACGGCCGTGTTCATGATCAGCCGCTCACGCGGCGCGGGCATGCACACCATTCTCTGGGTACAGCGCCTGTTTCCCAACATCTTCAAGAATTTTGTATTCCTGAGCGTGGGTGCCGTGGATACCCAAAGCTATGGCGGCGAAGGGTCGATCGAAGGGCTTCAACAGGAAGTCCATTCCGCATGCGATTACTATGTCAATTTTTGCAACCGTAACGGCATTGCGGCCAAATCCTATCAGGCGTACGGAACCGACCGGGTGGAAGAGCTCACCAAACTGGCACTCAAAGTGCGCGACGAGTTTCCAAACTGCGTCTTTTTTGCCAGCAAGCTGATCTTCGTGCACGACAACTGGCTCACCCGGATCCTGCACAACCAGACCGCCCTTACCATGCAGCGCGTCCTGCACCTGCAGGGCATGTTCATGGTGATCCTGCCGATGAAAGTGGACTAATGCGTGCGAGCGCCCAGGGTGGAGAAATCGATGTCCCGATTCACCATGATCACAAAGGGATAACCCCTTTTGATGACGATTACCGGGCCCAGAGCCGCATTCCCTGCAAACCCGACAGCGGCCGTATTCACCAGAATTTGTCCCGCCGCATCCCCGGCAAGTGAGTTGCCTGCCCCGCCGAGGATGGTGACACCACCCTCTGGCGGCGAAATGATCCTGGCGAGCCCCGCCGTCATGAACTGCCCACCCAGCCGGGTCCAGAACCGATTGTCCACTTCGTCTTTCATGCCGGACTGACCTGCTCGGTCTGCGGCCTGCATGTCATCCAGATTAAAGCTCTCACCACTGGGCAGAATCAAACGGTGAAACATGGCCATGATGCGCTCCTGGCCAGGGAGCACCCGTGTGTTGTATTCGCCAATGACCCGGCTTCCCTTGGGTATGGCCAGAAAATTGCCATGGATGGAATCGTAAACATCTTCCGTAACCTGGGCAGTCAGCATGCCGGGCAAATCGCTGTTGACCTGGGTAAGCAACACTGCGGGAATCAGAGAGCCTTCCATCACCTGTCGCTGGCTGCTGGGTTTGACTGGAACAATCGGGGTTTGGGCACGCGCAGGCTTGGCAGGCGCTGCCGAATCTGAATTCTCTCCCACACGACTCCGGAGCGGGTCGCGCAGCGCCAAGCCGGCTGGTATCGCTGAAATTCCTGGCGGCAATCGTTTGCCCAATGATTCAGCAATCCCTGCAGCGTCGGCCGGTGCGCTGTCGCGCCCTCCAGCAGGCGCTACGGGTGCTGGTGCGGGTGCGGTTTCAACGGACCTGTTAATGGCCAGCATCCGACTACCAGCCACCAACGCATCGTGTTTTTCAGACTCGAGACGCTCAATGTGTCGCGATTCCTGTACCACTTCAGCAACCTGGCGCGTCGGCTCTGTCACCGGTTCTGCTATCTGCTGTCGCAGCAATTCCTGACGCAACCCGCTCATGGAAGGCTCTTGCCCCAGCACCAAGGGGTTGTCTTCTGGCAATGATTGCGGGCCTGGGTGTGCATCCACTTTGGAAAACAACGAGCCCTGGACGGCAAAGCCCACGATGACTCCCAATCCAAGACCACCTGCAACCAACCAATGCAAGTTGCGACGCACCTTGCCCACAGGGCGCTCCGGATATACCTGATCTGATTCTTCCCATCCATTGCTCATGATCTTGACTCTTCATTGCCCTGCATCCAGAAAACCCTCCGACCCTTCATGCCTGCCCGATCTTTTGGCATATTTTCGATTGATTACGCGCACCTCGGCATTGCCAAGCTTGAGCAGGATTTCCCGCATCAAGCGCTGCACGACAAAATATTCACCTTTGATGATGTAATTGACCAACACGGCTGCGCCATCGTCCACCATGAACAATGCGGGCAAAGCCTGGGGTGAACGTACCTTGATCCAGGTAAAGCGCCCATCGTCAAAAACCGCAACCGGACGGAAATCGCCTTCACCTTCAATGTCGTATCCAAAATTCAAACGGGCGGGATCCAGTGCCTCGACAGTCAAACCCTCGGCGGCAATGGAAGGTTGGGAAGCGCCCTCGCCGGTTTCAGCACTTGTCGAAGCACCCGCGTTGCTCCAGGAAACCTTTTGAAGCCAGCGTCCCTGGACCGTCGTGCTCTTGAAGAGCAACTGGTACACGCGACGATCAGTAACCAGCGTTCCCGCAGTAAACAAATCCGTCTTGAGCGGCTTGATGAAAAGATGGCCAGGAAGCTCTTCTACCATCCACTGCAGCGTGTCCCCAAGCGCCAGCCCGGTAATCTTCTCATCGGAAGCCAGCTGGATGTCCGTAGGGACTCCAGGAAGCGTCAAAATGGTATACGTGGTGTTGGCATCGTAACGAAACACCACCATGCGTGGATCGGAGGTTGAAGGCGCTTCGCCGCTGGCGCGCGCAGGTGTGAATGAAAGCATGGTCCCAATGAGAACAAGCGCGACGAGCACTTCGGCCCAATGCCTCATAATCATTTCTCCAGATCGGTATTCACCAGGAAATGGGTCACAAAAAGCCCCACGGGGTTGCTGAGCAACGCTTCTTCCGACTGAGGGGGCACCGTGGTGAAGTGGATGGTCAGGACAAACTTTTCGCGATTGGCAATGGGGTTCCCGGCATTGCGACGTTCTGCCATCACCCGAACCAATGCCACCTGATCCTGGATCAGAGAAACGCTCGAGATAGCCACTGTGCGCGTCAGTGTTGGATCTCGCTTCAGTTCAGCCATGGGGGCCGCACGTTGTATCCAGTCTGTAAACTCAACCGTGGCTTTACCGCGCGTGACCCGATAGGCCTCGGACAGGTATTGCTCGGTCAAATGGGAGTCTAGTGTCAACAGCTGCCGAGCCCACTGGGCAATGAAGTAGCGCTTTTCCGGAACGCCTGGTTGGTATTGCCGTGCCGCCAACGGAGCCGGAACCACAGCCCCCTCCTCGACTTTTTCCAGCACAAAGGGCACCACCGTCTTGAGAGGGGCCATCATCGCCAGGGCAATGCAGGCTGCGGTCAACGCCAGTAGAAGCCCCAGACAAATGATGAAGTAGCGATTGCGTTCCACCACCGGCGCGCCTTGCACCTCAAACCAAAGTCGCGCCGGCGAAGCGTGCGCGATAGGTGGAGCACCAGCAGGTGGTGTTCCATCTGTGACATCCCGGACCGGGCGCCTTTTTGCAAGAAAGCGGAAAATTCCCTGTGGCATGAACCAAGCCTCCCAAACGAGGCTTCATTTCAACACGCAGGCATTCCCGTGAGTGCCAGAGAACGGCAAACATTGCCCGCTATTCAAGCGCTGCCCCCAGACCCGAGCGTCAATTAAAAAAACATATTTTTCATGATGTTACAATTATTTTAGAAACGCTCCAATATTCGCGGCTGACAGTTTGTGGTATCTTCACATGTTGCCGATACTCACCTCTTCAGGAGAAAACAGATGGAACACCAACTGCCCCCATTACCCTACGCTCTGGATGCCCTCGCACCCCACATGAGCAAAGAGACGTTTGAATATCACTACGCCAAGCACCATAACGCCTACGTCGTAAACCTGAACAATCTGATCAAAGGTACGGAATTCGAACACCTCGATCTTGAAGCCATCGTCAAGAAAGCGCCTACTGGCGGCATCTACAACAACGCCGCGCAAGTATGGAACCACACCTTTTTCTGGAACTGCATGAAGCCCAACGGCGGCGGCGCACCCAATGGATCCTTGGCTGAAGCCATCAACAAGAAGTGGGGGTCCTTCGACGATTTCAAGAAAGCGTTCCAGACTTCCGCCGTCGGCAATTTCGGTTCGGGCTGGACCTGGCTGGTCAAGAAAGCTGATGGTTCCGTGGACATCGTGAACATGGGCGCCGCTGGCACACCCTTGACTACCGGTGACAAGGCATTGCTGTGTATAGACGTCTGGGAGCATGCTTACTACATCGATTACCGCAACCTGCGGCCCAAATTTGTCGAAACCTTTCTGGCGCATCTCGTGAATTGGGATTTCGCAACAAAGAATTTTGCAAGTTAATTGCTAACGGACACCGCTTCGATATTCCCGTCATGCAAATCTTATTTCAATCGTTAGGCAGAACCGTTGTTGCGGGACTGGTTCTGCTATTGCTCATCATCGTCGTGGCCGGCAGTCCCGCGGTCAACCTCGAATCGCATGCCTGGTGGATGTTCGCCTTCCGCTGGATGCACGTTACCGCCGCCATCATGTGGGTAGGTCTGCTGTGGTACTTCAACTTCGTTCAGATACCCTCCATGCCCAGGATTGCAGAAGAGCACAGGCCAGCAATCACCAAGGTGATTGCCCCGTGCGCCTTGTTCTGGTTTCGCTATGCTGCGCTGGTGACAGTCATCATGGGGCTGGGTCTCGCTTCCATGAATGGTTACATCATGCCCGCCCTGGCATTGATGGAACCGTTCGTGCCCATTGGCATTGGCATGTGGCTGGGGCTGATCATGGCATTCAACGTGTGGTTCATCATCTGGCCCATGCAGAAAAAGGCGCTGGGACTGGTTCCGGTGGAGATATCTGAAAAAGCACGAGCAGTTCGTATTGCGATGGTCACTTCGCGCCTCAATACGATGTTGTCTATTCCGATGATTTACTGCATGGTTGCCCAGCAACACGGCGGACTGTAATCTCCGGCGCTGCCGCCGCGCATACCTGCCTGAACCAGCTACTGGCTTCCGGCCCCGCCCGCCCGCTGACGACAAGCAGCTGGCGGGCCCGGGTCAGGGCCACATAAAGCAGATTGTAGTCTTCCCGCTGGTCCAGGCGCCTTTCCTGTTCCAGACGAGACTGCCTCGCAGAACCCAATTCGTCCTTCGACGGGATCAGTGAAAAATGCTGGGGACGATCCTCTCCAGGGCGCCAGTCCACGAACCATTGCCCAGCCTCTGCACGGGTTCGGTACGCACGTGGTTCGAGCAACCACACCACGGGGGCCTCCAGACCCTTGGCCGCATGAATCGTCATGATGCGCACTGCGTTACCCACGGCTCCCAAGCCCCCTTCGTCTGGGGCATCCCGCTCAAAGGATTCGAGGTCATCGAGTTCCTGCAAGAATCGCGGAAGACTGGGGTAGCGTCCGCTGTCCAGATTGAGTGCCTGTTCCAAAAATGCGTGCAGGTTGGCCATCACGGAGGCCTGCAATGCCTCTGGCACGTGCCGCTGGTAGCGCCCCACCAAGTCTGATTCACCAAGGATTCGGTCGAGCAGGTCATGCACCGGCAAGCGCGCGGCCCACGACATCCATTCTGACAACTGCCGACAGGCTTCAACCAATGCCGTAGACGCGTGATGCTGCAGCAGTGTGGACCACCAGTGGGGTCCTTGCGCCAGCGCCAATAAATCTTCATCCCCTGCACCAAAAATGGGAGAGCGCAACACCTGCGCCAGGGCCAGATTGTTTTGGGGATTTACCAGAAATCGCAGCAGTTGCCGCATGTCACGAACTTCCAGCGTCCCCAATAATCCCCCCCGTTGCCGTGTTAAATAGGGGATGCGTGCAGCACGTAAAGCGCGTTCATAGGGTTCGAGCAAACCGCGGCGACGCACCAGAACGATGATGTCTCCATAACGCACGGGACGCATGCCAACATGAGGATCTTGTACGGTCAAGCCAGCGGGCCCCACCCATTGCGCAATCTGCTCGGCAAAAGCCTTGCCCTCCCAGCTTTCAAGGGTTTCTACCGGTACGCTGCGAGGGGTTTTCAGGGGATTGCGCAAGCCCGTGGTGGAGCCGGATACATCTTCTGCCACAGGAAGCGCTTCGGATTCGAGAAGCTGCACTGCATCGGGGGCCGCATCTGAAGCCACCTCATGGGGTCTGAAATGCCCAAAATCCGGTACTGCGCCAAAGACCCGGTTGACGAGACCAATGATGGTGGAACCACTTCTGCGCGACTGGTTGAGCGAGACGCGTAGCGCATCCCAGTGTGTTTCGAGATAGGCCGCTGCCTCGTCGAACAGGCGCGGATCAGCCCGTCGAAACCGGTAGATGGCCTGCTTGGGATCACCCACCAGAAATACAGTGGGCACCTGCCCTGCATCGCGCGCGGCCTGCAACCAGGTCTTCAGGGTGCGCCACTGCAACGGGCTGGTGTCCTGAAATTCATCCAGCAGCAGATGACGATATCGTGCATCCAGGCGATATTGAAGGTATTCGGCTTGCTCAGAAGACTCCAGCATGGAACACACGGACCACTGGATGTCCTGAAACCCGGCCTCGCCTCGGGCATGCATCACGCTCATCAGGGTTTCCAGATAGGCCTGACCGGCTCGAAATAAGTGGACGTTGGTGCGCAATGAAACCTGTTCCAGGAGCTGATTCCGGGCCTGTACCACCTGTTGCAGCACGCGTGCATGTGCCGCAAGAGCGACGTCCCCAGAAGCCTGAGCGGCCTTCAGTATGTTTTGGCGTGGCGTACCCGCGCGCACCAGCAGCACTTCGGCCAGCCCATCAATGGGGGTGTCCGCAGAAAGCGCCGCCATCAAGGCCAGGCCAGTAGCTTTGAGCGCAGCACTGCCTTGGGAGAGAACCTGGGCCAGCTCGCGAAGCGCGGGGACAAACCCTGGATCGGCAAGCAACCCTGCGGCCACATCCTCATCAAGACCCACACCCAACTCGCGCTGCAGCGCTTGCGTGGCATAAGCCACCGGATCTGCTTGCCCCTCGGTGAATGCCCACCACTCTGCACGCCAATCGGCAAACGACAGGATCCAGTTGCGGGTATTGAATAAACCTTCATGCCGGAACAGCCATTCCAGCGAGGCGCCAACGCTGTCCGGACGGGATGTGGCGTGGCTGCGCAACAATTGCTGCCAGGCTTCCTGGAGCACCCTTTGCTTGTCAGGCCCCGGGGTGCTGTCGCGACGCAGGTTACCTGACAGAGGGGCATGCCGCAGCAGTCGCAAAAACCAGACGTCAAAAGTACATAGGGTAACCGTGGGGCTGGCCAGCACATACGCTTCAAACAAACCACGAGCCTGCGGCAGGGCCTGGCGTGCCTCAATCTCTGCAAGACCCCGCTCTTTCATGAACGCAACTACAGCATCGTCGGATTGCAGTGCCAGGAATTTCAACCAGGTCACAAGGCGTTCCTCCATTTCCCGGGCTGCAAGCCGCGTGAAGGTAATCGCCAGAATTTCAGAGGGAGGAACGCCTGCCAGAAGCAGGCGCAATATCCTCGAGACCAGCATCCAGGTCTTTCCGCTGCCAGCACAGGCTTCGACCACGGCGGAAACTTGGGGATGGAGCACTGCGCTGGGGTTCATCATGCCTTGATGTCCCAATGATCGCGCCGACACAGGCCGTCAAATTCACAACGCAGACAGTCCTGATCATCCCCGTGGGCCGGAAGCGCCGCACCTTCACGCAACGACTGAAACAACGTGACCACCCGCGTTGCCACAGCGTTGGCGTTCTCTTGAGGGTCCGGACTCTCCACGAGACGCGGCACGCCTTCCTCATCCAGCATCAGGTAGGCTGCCCGCGCAATAGGCTGATTGGCCAAAAGTGTATAAACGGCAAGCTGTACGTCCTCACCTTGCGCAATGTCCCTGGCAATCCTGCCAGTGAATGATTTGAGCTTGTAATCCAGGATCGCCACCTCCTCGCCCGTGGAGGACTGCCGACGGTCGATGCGATCAAGCTTGCCCTTGAGGATCACCTGCCCTGGCGAGTGCGCTCCCAATAGGCGCTCGTGCGATACTTCGCCGCCCGCCCAGCGCCACCCGTCCCGCTCCCACGCCATGACCCAGGCCACATAGGCAGGAATCCTGGACTCCCAGCGCAGGCCCCAGGCACGCATCTCCTCATCAGGAACCTTCTTCCTGGAAAAGACGCTGCGCGTCACCGCTGCCAACCGCTGAATGGCCTCACCCGCTGCCAATCCTGAAACATGTGGCATGGCTTGGTGGAACTGGTACAGAACCTCGTGAATGAGTTGCCCATAATCCCGTTTGTCCACGGTTTCCTGAACGCCGGTGTCATCGTCAAGGTGTAACACCGCAGCGGCAAAAAACTGGTAAGGACAGGCCAACAGGCGGTTGTGCCCACTCGCAGAAAGACTAAGCGGCACCTGGTCGGGAGCAAGATAGGGAGCAGGCATCCCGGGAGCCGCGACCTGGACTGTAGCCAGGGCGGATGGCACGGTCGGTGCTGCCAGCAATGGCTTACCCCAGGCACTTTGGTGAAATACGTCCAGGCGGAGCAACAGCGGCGCGAGCGGATTGCGCTCTCCATTGATTTCACTGCGCCAGGTTACTTTGACGGTACCTGCGCGCGAAATCAACTCGATGAGGTCGCGCCGAGTAGCTTCAAGAAGGTCCTGGCGCGTGGGCAAGCCCAAAGCCGCACGAACCACGTCACCAAAATAGGGCTGTGGGGAGATAAAGGGCAGATGGTCAGCGTCAGCACCCAGGACCAGTACTGCGTCAAAGCTGCGCAAACGCGTCATGCTGAGCTGCGTCATGCATACAGGACCGCGGGGCTGATCCTCCATAAAGCTGGCCGCCTCAAATTGCAGGTCCAGGGCACGCACCCATTCTGGCAGTGACAGCCGTCCAGAAATCTGTCCGGCGTCATGAGCCAGTTGCTTGAGAATGTCCAGCAACTGGACACCCGCAGCGTCCAGCGCAAGCCCCGGGACGATGCCGCAGACCTCGAGGCTTTGCATCAATCGTTCCAGCCATTGGGCAAAGCGCAGCATCTGGGGCTGAAGCAATTGAGCCCCCCGCTGCAATCGGTCCAGCATTTCACGCGCGGCAGTGACCTCTTCCTGATCGCTAGCAATGCCTTCCAGACGCTGCGCCAGCAGGTCCAGATCTGAAACCCAGTTGGTTTTCAGCATCAGGTTTTCCAAAAAGCCCACGGCTTGTTGGCGCTTGGCTGCGGACCAGTCTCCGCACAGATAAGGCGAATGCATCAAGTCCTGCAAATTCCGGTAATAGCCTTTCGAACGCACCAGATCGAGCCAACGCATCACCACGGTGCTGGCGGCAGTCGTTGAAAAGGTCCAACCTGACTCATCGCGAACGGTAACACCCTGGCGCTCCAGCATCGCGCGCAAGCGCCGCGACACCACGCGATCCTGGGCCACGATGGCAATGTTGCGGCAGCCCGACGACAACCATTGCCGCACCTGGAGAGCCCCTTCATGCGCTTCACGCTCGATGCTTTCCATGCCGGCCAGGGCCAGGCGACCCTCGAACGGGCTCACAGCCATGTCTCGCGCCAGCGATTTGGCACGATCAGACAAGCGTCCGTGCCCGGGATCGCCCCACGCGGCGCGCAAAGCGACGGAACAGGCGTCGCCTTCCCGTCCCGGTACTGGATTTTCAATACGGACCAGGTTCATGCGTGCGGCAATCGCTGCGAGGCATTGGGACTCAGCAGGAGTGAGCCCATCCGCGGCCACGAGATAACAGGAACCGCGCTGTGGAAGCTGGGCCAGCCGGGCCAACTGCTGCTGATATGCCATGGCAGAAGACAGTTCCATCGGGTTTTGGTTGAGCACCCACCACAGGTCATGAACGAGGCGCGCTTCGAACTGCAGGAGCGTCGAACTGCGGGCAGCATAGGCTTGCGCCAGTTGATCGGTAAAAGTTTCTGCATCAAGGGGCATTGTGAAGCCCCAGCGCGTCAGTTCATCCACCAACCGCAACGCTTCGCGCGCCAGCACCCAGCGATCCTCTTGCTCAAACCAGCGCTGTTCACGCAACGCATTGAATACCAGGGACAGGCGTTCCACTTCAGGGATGAGCCTGCCATTGGGAGGTTGCCCGGCAGCCCAACGAGACAAGGTCGTGATGCAAAGGGGGGTGGAGGAGGGGAAGCTTTCTGACAATCGTTTTTGAAACGGGTCTGCCAGGGCGATGTGGGGCAGCAGGACTATTACTGGCGATTCAGGATGCAAAAGCGCATCGTGAACGATGCGCTTTTGCGCCACTTCCAGGACATCTTCCTCGCTAGAGGCGATCAATCAACGTTCCAGGAGATGGGCTTTATTCTTGACGTCTTTCCAGTCATCGGCATCGGCTGGCGCCTCTTTTCTTTCGATAATGGGCTTCCAGAGCTTGCTCAACTCGGCATTCAAGGCGATGAAGGCACGCTGGTTTTCTGGAACGTCATCCTCGGCAAAAATCGCTTCCACAGGGCATTCGGCAACACACAGGGTGCAATCTATGCACTCATCAGGGTCGATCACCAGAAAATTTGGGCCCTCGCGAAAACAATCCACGGGACAAACATCCACACAATCAGTGTACTTACACCTGACACAAGATTCGGTGACGACATAGGTCATTCCGAAAACCTCCAACAAGGCATACTCACGCGAGCAACGGCGCATTTTAGCAGGAAAGTCGTCATGTTGGCGAAGCACCCCTTCCCATCCCTGGCCAATTTGGTTTAGGATAGCTTCCATTCACCTCCCGCAGCGGTCCGTTGCGACGCAAACCCAAAAGTAATACTGACTGAATTTGAGGAATCCCCATGATCGAACCCATCCAACATGTGACTGATCGTTCGTTTGAAACAGACGTACTGCAATCGCCCACCCCGGTCCTGCTGGACTTCTGGGCTGAATGGTGTGGCCCGTGCAAGCTGATTGCCCCCATTCTAGAAGAAGTATCGCGTGACTATAACGGGCGCCTCAAAATCGCCAAACTCAACGTGGACGACAACCCCGAAATGGCGCGCAAATACGGTGTCCGCGGCATTCCCACCCTGCTTCTGTTCAAAAACGGCAATGTAGAAGCCACCAAAGTCGGCGCCTTGTCGAAATCACAGCTTAGCGCTTTTATTGACAGCCACATCTGAACGCGTTACTCTGCGCCGCAGCTGTAAGGGCGGCGCTTTAATCCCACCGTCCCTTTCCCTGGCAAATCCCTGAACTCCACCTTTCCCTTTCGAATCCACAACTCCCCATGCATTTATCCGATCTCAAAACCCACCATGTAACCGAACTGGTGGAAATGGCTGTCAAAAATGAAATTGAAGGCGCCAACCGGCTGCGCAAACAGGAACTGATTTTTGCGCTGCTCAAAAACCAAGCCAAACGGGGCGAAAGCATCTATGGCGAAGGAACGCTGGAGGTTCTCCAGGATGGGTTTGGATTCTTGCGTTCGCCAGAAACATCCTATCTGGCTAGCCCCGACGACATCTATATCAGCCCATCGCAGATCCGTCGCTTCAACCTGCATACCGGCGATAGCATCGAAGGAGAAATCCGGACGCCCAAGGAGGGTGAGCGCTATTTTGCACTGGTGAAAGTGGATTTGGTCAATGGCGAACCCCCGGAAAACTCCAAAAACAAGATCCTGTTTGAAAACCTGACACCGCTTTTCCCCAATGAGCCGTTAGTATTGGAACGCGACATCCGTGCGGAAGAGAACACCACGGGGCGAGTCATCGACATCATTGCCCCCATCGGCAAGGGTCAGCGTGGCCTGCTCGTGGCCAGCCCGAAAAGCGGCAAAACGGTCATGCTGCAACATATTGCTCATTCCATCTCGGCCAACTCGCCTAATGCGCACCTGATCGTGCTGCTGATTGACGAACGCCCCGAGGAAGTGACTGAAATGCAGCGTTCCGTGAAGGGCGAGGTGGTTTCCTCCACCTTTGACGAACCGGCAACGCGTCATGTTCAGGTAGCCGAAATGGTCATTGAAAAAGCCAAGCGCCTGGTGGAGCATAAGCGCGATGTGGTCATTCTGCTGGATTCCATCACCCGCCTGGCACGCGCCTACAACACGGTCGTTCCCGCTTCCGGCAAGGTCCTGACGGGCGGCGTGGACGCCAATGCCCTGCAACGCCCAAAACGCTTCTTTGGCGCCGCCCGCAACATTGAAGAAGGCGGTTCGCTCACGATCATTGCCACGGCGCTGGTGGACACCGGATCGCGCATGGACGACGTGATCTACGAAGAGTTCAAGGGTACCGGCAACATGGAAATCCACCTGGACCGCCGCATGGCTGAAAAGCGGATCTATCCGGCCATCAACGTCAACCGTTCTGGCACGCGTCGTGAAGAAATGCTGATCAAGCCTGACGTACTACAAAAGATCTGGGTTCTGCGCAAACTGCTCTATCCCATGGATGAGCTTGAAGCCATTGAATTTCTGCTTGATAAAATCAAGGCTACCAAAAATAATGCGGACTTTTTCGACTCGATGCGGCGTGGTTAGGCTATAAAATAAGTGCCAGCCGCACTTGCAGAAAATCCCCTTTTGAATCATAATGAAAGGCTATTCGCCGTATACCCCGGCGGCTTATTCAGGAAAGGTCATGAAAGCAGATATTCACCCTAAATATGAAGAAGTTACCGTAACCTGCAGTTGCGGGAACAAGTTCGTCACCCGTTCAACCCTGGACAAACCTACGCTGTCAGTAGAAGTTTGCTCGGCTTGCCATCCGTTCTATACGGGCAAGCAAAAGATTGTGGATACTGCGGGTCGCGTCGAAAAATTCCGCCAAAAATACGCACGCAAGTAGTCTCAGTCACCGCTCCATCTGGATGGGCAGCTTGGCGCTGCCTTTCTTTTTACGGGGGATAGCACCGCTTGCGAACGCTCCTGTCGGCCGAAAAAAACCTGAATTTTGACGGTAAGGCCACCCCACTCAAGACTGCCCTGTTCCTGCTGGTCTGTCTGGCCTGGCTTCTTCCTGGCCTGACCGGGCATACCCCCTGGAAATACGACGAGGCGGTCAGCCAGGGCATCGTTCACAGCCTGCTCCGTGGTGGCAGCTGGCTATCCCCGGACCTCGCTGGCGAACCCTATCTTGCGCACCCCCCCCTGTTCTTCTGGGTAACGGCCACGCTCACCGGCTGGCTGCGGGAATTCATTCCTGCCCACGATGCCGCGCGGCTGGCAAGCGGCTGCTTTATGGCCATCACCATGCTGGGTGTTGCCCTGGGCGCCAGGGAATT
>JAJZEH010000010.1:0-20892 GCA_021805725.1 Pseudomonadota bacterium
GACGCAATCTTTCCGCCCGGTCGCAGGTGAAGGGACTTTGAAGGGACTGCGGTGTAAAAAACACTCAAAAACAGTAGTTGAAGGGACGTGGGGCGTCAATTAAAAACATTAAAAAACAATGGGTTGCCTTTCAGGATGCCAACTACGAACCAAGGGGTCGTGGGTTCGAATCCTGCCGGGCGCGCCACAACATCAACGGGTTAGATCAGAAATGGTCTAGCCCGTTTTCCTTTCCGTGGGGACTTTGAAGGGACTCCGACTTTTCCCTGAACAGCATCTCCAGGTTGGCATTGATCCGGCTGCCCTCATCCGCAATCAGATTCAAGGCGTCCAGATACTCCCGGACCTGGGCCACGCTTTAGCGTTGTCCAGCTACTGGAAGGTCAAGTTCTGTTCCAATCAGGAAAATTTTCGGCTGGTTCATTAATGGCGCAGACTTCAACTTTAAGAACAACAGACCAAACCAATGAGCCGCCTCAACGTGGTGGTCCTGGTTTTGGACCTACGCCGGATGCGGGCAGCGCTGGCGTTGTGGTGCGTTAAACGACTTCACGCGCGGTCAGTTCCATGCTCCGCTTTGCGATACCAGCGGTAGAAAGGCACCAGCAGTCCTAAGCCGGCCAGCATCATCGGCCAGGTGGAGGGTTCGGGCACGGAGGTTGGTAACACCTCCGTTGAAGTAAAGGATGTGAACAACGGCTGATTTGTCGTTAGGGTGTTGGGATCCGAATACATGGCGGTCCAAGTCGGCAAATTCGTACTCGGATATGGGTTCCAAAATGTGAACGCGACATTCGAATACGTGCTCGGATTGCTGCCAGGAAAGTTAAAAATCGTTTGGTTGAAAGATTGTGCGCTGGATAAATCGCATTGCCCGATGCTACCTCCAGGTAGCTCACATACCGTTCCTAGCCCTGAGTAATACACTAAGCTACCCGTGCCCACCATGCTCACCGTTCCGCTCACGTTGGTTCCATTGCCGAACAAAATGCCCGTCCCGGTGAGGTTGTAACTCCGCAGTATGCCGTTGTCTGTTCCAGTGGAGGCGTTGACCCCCAACGGTCCAACTTGTCCATTCGTAATGATGGATCCGCTGATTACGTCGCCGAACACGTCTTTTGCCGTAATTTCGTAGTTGGATGTATATGTAATCATCAAAGCAAAAGCATGAATCGGAAACGCGAGCCCGATCAGAGCGAGCATTACAAATTGATTGAGTTTCATACAATAACCCCCCATCAGCAACGATTCTTGAGTACAAATTGCAATGCTCTCCCCCAAGCTCTTTGTAGGCCCCGAATGCTGAGCTCAACCCGATATGCACGCAAATTTCACGCCAAAGCATGTTCTTCGCCCCCAAGCCCCTTGATTCCGGGCTTTACAGGCCAAATTGAAAACGATTCCTAATTAATTCGCCTGCGGATGTAAAAATTATCGACCCCCTTATATGAAGCGAGACTTGTGTAACTAACTATTTTTATGGGGATATTTATATTCTTTCCATTAATCGGGCAGGTCACGAAGTGTAAAGTTTTCCGATGCCCCAGATCTTTCTGGCAAAAGGGACTGTAATGTTTAAAAATGCCCCTGATGATTGTCCGCGGCATGGGGGCTATGGCTTAACTTCGAAGTACGGGTTTCCGTGCTGATAAGTAGCGATAGCTCATGAATGTCATGGAAAGAACGAACGTGCCGCTTCCCACGGCCAGCGGAAACCTGTAGTCAGGGTGCGGCATGACCATCGGCAAGAGCCCTATTGCCAGGACCGGTGGAACGTGGAGCCTGAATATGCGGCATACGAGAGTTCCCATCACCACCGCGAGTATTGCGGCAAGCGCACCGGCCCCCAGCCAAAAAACGAAAGCAGTGCCTGCGAAAGCCGTCAACATGCACGCAAAAATCAGCGCAATGGGACGATCAGCCCACGAACAACTCAAGGGATGCGAGAACATTTCGTACCCGATCACGACCAGAGGCGGAAACAGGATGAATCGCAGGCCGGTTGCATTGACCACCCACAATTCTGCAAGCAGAAATACCACAAAAAATAGTACCCACCGGTAATGCCGTGGCGGCCGTTCAACGGCATCATCCAGAATGTCATCCAGAGAAATGGGGGTCGCAGCCGCAGGTTTGTAAAACACCTTCCTGAAGACGAGCAGCAAGGATGACAGCATCGCAACGCTCACCAGGACCGTTGCCGGATACCACCAGCTTCCTTCCCCAATCACGATGGGAAGAAGGCCGGCGGAGATGGCCGGGGCAATCGGAGACTTCAGAAGGCCGATGATTAGCAATGCGATGGCGATGCCCAGGAGGACTGACAGGTAACCGTAATCCAGATGCTGTTCGATCAGCACGCCGGCCACTGCGGCAAGGGCTGGTGTTAGCACCAGCAGAAACGGCGCTTGCGCCCAGGTTCCTCGGGGGCGCGTAAAAACATCGTAGGACAGTGCGGCAAGCTCTGGAAACAGCAGGGCCGAGAGCCCGGTAACGACGACCGCCTTTGTTATGCAGCCGACATACAGTATCGTGGCGAGCTCGCCCAGCAATAGCAGATACCCCGTGTGCCATCCCGGAGAGGGGTCCTGCGTCTTGCCCCGATGTGACTGATTTTGCACCATGCCCCCGGTTTTTTCTTGTGAACTTCTAAATATGGAAATGGCCTACAACGTCCTCCAGCATATCGGCAAGCTGTTCAAGCTTCTTCACGGTCTCTGCGATCTCACTGACTGCAACGATGGTTCTCTCGGACATCTGGGCCACTTTTTCCACATTGACTGCAATATCCCTGCTGGCCTGGCTTTGTTCCCTGATCGACGAGGAAATATCCTCGACGCCGTTGAGCACCTTGAGCGCGCCGTCATTGATCTCAACGATGGTTTCCCCGGCTTTTCCGGCCAGCGCTGAACCCGACTTGACCCGGTCTGCCGTACTGTCGGCATCGGTTACGGCAAGTCTGGCGCTATCGCGGATCTCGTCTGTCATCGTGGCTATGTCCTGTGTGGACATGCGGGTCTTTTCAGCCAAATTTCGCACTTCGTCGGCCACCACGGCAAAGCCGCGTCCTTGTTCTCCCGCGCGTGCAGCCTCAATCGCCGCATTCAGGGCCAGCAGATTGGTCTGATCCGCAATTTCCTTGATTGAGGTGACTATGTTCTGAATCTGGTCAGATTTCGTCCCCAGTTCGCGGATCGTATGCGCTGTAGCCAGCATGGCTTGAGTAATGTCAGACATCCCATCCACCACTTGCTGCACCACCTTCATGCCTTGATCTGCCAGGTTCTTTGAGTGTTCGGAAATTCGTTTAACCTCGCCCGTGTTGTCCACTATCCGATCGATGCTGACGCTCGTTTCTTCTACGGCAGCGGCAATGCCCGATGCCGCTTCCGATTGGAGATGAGAGCCCTCTTCAACATGCGACATGTTCCTGGTCAGGTGCTTGGCCCGCCCATCGATGTTTTTTGAAACGGAGGCAATCTGGTCAACGATCGAGCCCAACAGAACCATGGTGGATTGCACGGCGCAAAGCACCTTGCCCATCTCGTCCTGCCTTGAAATATCCACCAACTGGGCCATGTCACCATTGACCATGTCGTTGAGGTGTCCGTTGATCTCGCCTACGGACTTGACGACGAATTGCTTTACCACCCAGCGAATGATGAAGAAAAGCGAGAGCTGCAGCAGCATTTGCCCTATCACGAGGCCCAGAATCGTGGCATGAAATTTGTTGAAATCCTTCGTCATGTCGATTTCAATATTCGAAAGCCCCATCACTGTGCCTTCCTCGGTGCTGTGGCAAGTCGTGCAGTCTGTGCCGTGGAAGTCATGGCTGGCAAGATATGGCGTCACCGCACGGAAAACGGTGACCCCTCCCCGAACTTGCAGGCCGTATGAGGATTGTTTGGTGGCGATGGCCTGGCGTTCCGTTTCGTCCTGAACCTGCTCTTCGGGCAAGCCGGGACCGAATTGTTTGATGACCGGTTCGGATCGCGCCAGGCGCAGCCCCACGATATTGCCCGAGGCGGCAATTTTCTTGATCAGTAACTGACGGGATTCGACTTCGCCGATCTTGCCGGTCACCATCAGCATATTGGCGCCGTCGATCACCTCGTTGGCAATGCCTTCGGCACGTTGCTGCACCGAGTCGATCATGATGCTTTTGATGGAATTGGAAAGTGCAAGGGTTGCAATGCTGAACAGAAGCAGAAGAAAAGGCTGGATCACTATTTGCAGCTTGATTTGCAATGACAGATTGCGAATCCAGGTGCGGATGGAAAAGTTCCGGGATGGAGGCTGACCTGATTTGTACAAGGCTTCGGCCGAAACGATTTCGGCGCTGGTGGGTTTCTTCCTCAGCGACAAATACCCGGTGATCCTGTCGTCTTTGATGATCGGCGAGACCGTGGCACGCACCCAGTAATGATCGCCGTTCTTGGCCCGATTCTTGACGATGCCACGCCAGGGGCGGCCGCCCTGAACGGTCTGCCAGAGATCGGCAAAAGCCCAGGACGGCATGTCCGGGTGGCGTACCAGGTTGTGGTTTTTTCCTATCAGTTCTTCCTGAGAAAATCCGCTGATCTCCACAAACGCGTCATTGGCATAAGTGATGATGCCCTTGGGGTCAGTCCTGGATACGATAATCAGTGATTCAGGGAATTCAATGTTGCGATGCGTAATCGGCTGATTATTCTTCATGACAGCCGATCACAGAGCGGGTTATAAGACGTGTTGGGCACGAGCAATCCTTGTCCAGATTTTGTTCTTGAGGAGATAAAACAAAAGAGTCAGCACCGCCACATAGAGCAATACGCCATAACCGATTCGCTGGCGCGTTTCCGCGTGGGGGTCTGCTGCCCAGTCCAGGAATTCCGAAACATTCCTGGCCTTGCTTTCAATCTCCTTGCGGCTGGCAGGGTCGGCTTGGGCAATGCCCAGAATGTCAGGCATCTTTATCCCTGGAAACGCATGGTTATTGATGTTTCCTGCTGAATCCACGTAGAACCCGGTCAGCATTTCCTGAATGTAATGCGCACCGCCCTCCCGTGCGCTTGCCATGAGCGAGAGGTCTGGCGGTACCGTACCAAACATGGCCAATGCATTCTCCGGGGCCAATTGTGCAATCAGGGGCTCGCTCATTTTCTTGTCGTTCCGCATCAGGTCGATTTCTGATTTGGTCATCCCGATCTTCAGGAGGTCGCCATATTTCAGGTACTTCAAGCTATGGCATCCATTGCAAACTTCAACTGCAACGTGCGCCCCCTTTTGAATTGCCGCCAGGTCGAACGCAGCGCTTGCCCCGCTGCATAACAGCATGAGCAAAGCGGTGCAGGTGCTCCAACGCATGAATCTAGTCATGTGATCCCCTGATCTCGTTTCTGGCCATTTCCTGAACTGCAGGAGGCAGCGTGCATTCCTTCAGCAGTTTGTTTTCTTCCCAGCGGGAAACGAAGGGGAGCAGCAGAAATATTGCAAAATAGAGGCCCGTTGCAACTTCTCCGACCAGTTTCAGCAGGGATTCCGGCGGATGGGCCCCCACATAGCCCAATACAAAAATATCGACGATGAACACATAGAACAGGGCGCGGTAGACTGGTCTGTATTTTGCTCCACCAGTAATGCGCGAGCGGTCCAGATACGGCATGGCCGCAAAGATGATGACCGACAATGCCATGGCAACTACGCCGCCCACCAGATTGGGAACCGATCTGAGAATGGCGTAGAACGGAAGGAAATACCACTCCGGTACGATTTCCGCCGGGGTTTGCATTGGATTGGCTGGAATATTGTTTGAAACGTCGATGAAGAGATCCGGTTTGAAAAACACGATGGCAAAATAGGCCAGCAGGAATATCCCGAGTCCAAAAAGATCCTTTATGGTGTAGTACGGGTGGAAGGGAATGTTGTCCCTGTCTGCCAGGTTGACCCCGGACGGATTGCTGCTGCGAACGGTATGCAGGGCAACCAGATGGATGATCACTGCTCCCGATATCAGGAATGGAAAAAGATAATGCAGGGCGAAGAACCGCGTCAGGGTCGGATCATCCACCGAAAACCCGCCCCGCAGCCAGATCACCACCTGGTCACCGATGAACGGCGTTGCGCTGAACAGGTTGGTAATCACGGTTGCACCCCAGTAGGACATCTGCCCCCAGGGCAGCAGGTACCCCATGAACGCCGTGGCCATCATGAGGAGAAGCAATAACTGGCCAGTCCACCAGAGGAGCTCACGGGGGCGTCGGTATGAGCCGTAGTAGAGCGTGCGCGCCATATGCGTGTAGATCACGACGAAAAACGCAGAGGCCCCCGTCGAGTGCAGGTAGCGAATCAGCCAGCCATAATTGACTTCCCGCATGATGTGCTGAATGGAATCAAAAGCGAGGTTGGAGTCGGCTTTGTAATGCATGGCCAGGAAAATCCCCGTCACCAGTTGTATCACCAGAACGAATCCTGCCAGAAAGCCAAAGCCCCACCAGTAACTGAGGTTTCGCGGCGTGGGATAGTCTGTCAGCTCATGTTTGATGAAGGCGCTAAACGGAAATCGCGCATCAATCCAGCCCACGATGTTTTTCATGAGGCTTTCCCAATCATGATCTTGTCGTTCGAAACAAAATGATAGGGGGGCAGGATCAGGTTCTTTGGCGCCGGCCCCGAAAGTATGCGCCCGCTATTGTCGTAGATGCTGCCATGACACGGACAGAGCCAGCCCTGGGCCGTCTTGTTCGGCACGCAGCCTAGATGGGTACAGATCCCGATCACCACCAGCCACTCGGGATGCTGCACGCGGTTCTGGTCAGCCTCGGGGTCCTTTCCCCCATTCGATGACTCCATTGCCGCAATTTCTTCCGCGGTCCGATGCACCACGAACACGGGTTTGCCTTGCCAGGCAACCGTCTTCTCTTGCCCGATCCCGATCCTGGCAATGTCAATTTCAACGGTGGCCTTATCGAGAACGTCTGATGAAGGGTTCATGCTGCTCACAAAAGGAACGCTCGCGGCAATGGCTCCCGCTCCTGCTACGGCGGCGGTCAACGAGCCAAGAAAATCACGACGGGGTCCGTCTACATCATTGAGCTTATGCGTACACATGGAGTTGGCTCTGCGGGTAAATTGTAAAAAAGTGCAGTCTGGATGGCGCGCCCTGCGCTTGCGGCTACACACTCCTGGCGCTGATCCTAAATGAGAGCACTACTGCCACAGTTTGATTATGATCAAACGAAGTGGCTGTAGTCCGCAGGATTTATAGGATAAATTGTGAGGAAAAGTGTATTTCTGGCATCATGCCGCCCCTGGCGCATTCAAATACCCGGCGCACGAATTGTTCCTCCGGATGATTTTTCCGCGGAAACTGTAATTGGAAGCGCGCGATGTCAGGGCAGGGTTGGAATCAGCATCTCGATGCGTAGTCCCCGGGTTTTGCGATTGATGGCGCGGATGCTGCCCCCGTGCGCCTTGATTGCGCGGTAGGCAATGGCAAGGCCAAGGCCGTAGCCGTCAGTACGCATTTCAGTGGAGCTGCCTCGATAAAATGGCTCGAATATCAAGTCCAGCTCGGTTTCAGGTACGCCGGGCCCTTCGTCGAGGATGGCAATTCCAAGGGCGCAAATCCCGGGGTCCTCCCACAATTCGATGATGATGCTTGAATTGATGGGCGCATACTTCACGGCGTTGCGGACCACGTTTTCTATGGCGTGGTGCAGCAACTCGATATTGCCCTGGATTGCGGCATGACACTGGCCAGTCACCTCAACCGCTTTTCCCTGCGCCTTGGCTTCAAAACGGGCATCGGTCACGATATCCTCCAGCAATTCGCTGAAATTCGCGGTCTGTTGCATCGAACCGGTTACACCAGCTTCCAGCTTGGATAACGTGAGCAACTCGCCCACCAGGCGATCCATGCGGACACATTCTCGTTCAATACGCTCCATTGAGGATTCCAGGTTGCCTGGATGTTGGCGAAGCAGGCCAATGGCAGCCTGGAGCCTCGCCAGGGGAGAACGGAGCTCGTGAGAAATGTCATGGAGCAGGCGGCGCTGGGATTCTATCAATCCGCGCAACTTGCCCGCCATGTGGTCGAAATCGCGCCCCAGGTCGGCGAGATCATCACGGCGCTTTCCCATGATGGAAATCAGGCTGACATTGAGGTTGCCGGCAGCCGCAGATTCAAATGCGGAGCGTAGATTGCGTATCGGTTTTGAGAAATACCATGCCAGCAAGGAGGCAAAAATCAGGCTTGCGAGGGTTGCCGTCACGACCGGAACCACAGGAAACAAATGTACCTGCGGGCGCTGGGGAAAGCCGCTTGCATTCGAGCCAAATCGATTCAGAAAAAATCCGTTGGAGGAACCTGTGGTTTCCGGGACAAAGAGAGTGTATGTGTGCCCTGAGGCCGAAACCTGTCGAATGGTTTGTGGGGGCGGGCCATTTTTAATGGCGAGTAGCATGGTTTCGACCGTTGCACCATCAACCGGGCGATCGAGAATATCGTGACCCTCCTCGTCCACGACGTAGACTGGGTGGCGACTCCCGGTATTAATCAGGTTTTTCAACGCTGCCGCTCCGCCGTATTGTAGGGTGGACGCGGCTGCCTCGACGAAATAGCTGGCTGGCCTGCTGGTATCCACGCCGCTCAAATTCCGGCTTTCATTGTGGCGTATCAACCAGATGGCGCTGCCGACTCCCCAGATGGTTGTGAGTTGGGCCAGCCAGATGAAAATGAAAAATTTCCAGAAGAGTCGCCCCACGCCTGTCCTTTAACCCTTGATGAACCTGTAACCTTGCCGATAGTCGGTATAAATGTAAGATCGTCCATCTGCCAGTGTTCCGAGTTTGTTCCGGATTTTACTCATGTGAACATCGATGCTGCGGTCGAATCGTGCCAGTGGTCGCCCCAATCCCCGCTCCGACAGGCTTTTTTTGCTGACTGACTGGCCCGCGTGGCGAACCAGAATCTCGAGAAGGTTGAATTCGGTACTGGTCAGTTGCAGGGCAACGCCATGACACTCGGCACGTCGTTGCAAGGGCCACATTCTTAGTTCGCCGACTTCAAGATATTGCGATGATCCGCCATGAAGCGAGGCAACTTGCGTTCGGCGCAGGATTGCCCTGATGCGCGCAGTGAGTTCGCGCGGTGAGCAAGGCTTTGCCACGTAGTCATCGGCACCCAGCTCGAGGCCAATGATCCGATCAGTGTCGTCTCCGCGTGCAGTCAGCATGAGGATGGGGACCGGGCTTTTCATGCGAATGCGTCGTAATGTCTCCATGCCATTCAAGCGGGGCATCATGACGTCCAGGACGACGATGCCGTAGTCGCCCGACATCACTGCGCTCAGTCCCTGCTCGCCATCATGGGCCACGGTAACCGTGATGCCTTCCCGTTCAAGGTACTCCTTGAGCATTTCGACCAATTCGACGTCGTCGTCAATCAATAACACTTTCAATTTAGCCTCTGCCGCTTCAGTTATTACGAGTGAAATCATAATTGGGCGCAAAGCCGTTCAATCGCAAAAGCCCATCGCTTTTACAACTTTTTACGGTCATTCCCATTTGCCAAGGAAGTGAAAGTTTCACATTTACATTTATTAACCGCCTGTTAACGGCACTTAACCTGCGTTATGACACTATGGTATGAGGTAAACAATGAGCCGAAT
The DNA here is from genome assembly GCA_021805725.1 of Pseudomonadota bacterium. The sequence goes on from JAJZEH010000010.1 coordinate 9,651, forward strand.
TTCCGGCGGACGGAAACGCCTTGCCTCGAGGCTGATGGGCTCGTTACATCAAAAACACTTCGGAGAATATGACCATGACATCCTTCATCAGAGTGATCCTCCTGTCGCTTGCGTTGGGCTCCCCCTTTGCCAGTGCATTCGATGGCTGGCCCGGTGACCAAAGCATCACCCGTAAGACACCAGACGCGGTGGCGAAGGCAGACGAAAATTCGCCAATCCATGCCGTCTTTCAAGTCAGTGACAGTAACCCGGATAGCTGGAAGGTCACGCTAGGTAGCGCAATCGAAACGATAAAGGCCCTTGGTGATAAAAAGGCCAGGATTGAAATCGTGGCTTTTGGGCCGGGCGTGGACGGGCTCAAGCGAGGTTCGGAATGGACGGCAGCGGTCAAACAGGCCCTTGATGCCGGGGTGGTCATCATGGTCAGCGAATCGGCAATGGCAGTGCTTCATTACAAGCACGATGACATGTTGCCCAACCTTAAGTACGTTCCGGTCGGCGCGGTGGAAATTCTCAAGAAGCAAAAAATGGGTTACCTCTACCTGCGGCCGTGATGCCAGGCAGAAAAAAAGCTGCGGAGCCTTCCCTGGCTTCCGCAGCTTTTCATGTGAAAATCAGATCAGCGACAGCAGCGAAGCAGGGATTTCTGCAAGCTGTGCCTTGATTCCGACAAGGTCCACGGTGGCCCCCATCCCGTGCGCAATTTCAGTATAGGGCACTGAACTGCTGCCTTGATAGAACAGGGAGTAATGGCTGTTTGTTCCCAGAGTAACGGTTTCCTGCACAAAACCCGGACTGATTTGGCTAAAGGCCACATTGCTGCCGGGAGTGATGGTGGTAACCACGCCGTTGCAGGACACTGCCTGGACTTGCGTCACGTTGCCGCTGGTGCCGATGGTGAATTCGGCTCGATCATCGGGGTTGACGGAAAGCAGGGTGGTTGCCGTGCCAGGCAGGACAATGGTGCTGGACTCGGAGGCGATTGCGTATAGGGTGGAGCCGGTGGGCTGCGTGAAGCTGGTGGTTTCAATGGTGTTGCCATGGATCGATGTTTCCGTCACCGTTGTGCCGTTGACAGTAAAAAGCGTGGTCGGCGAAATGCGCTGGTTTTCTGTGACGCTGAAGGCGAAGTTGCTGAAAACTTCCTGCATGGCGCTCACCTGCCCATTGGCGATGGTGAACGCATAACCATTCGTAAATCCGTTTGCAGGCGTGGTGGTTGGATTGGTGATGGTCGTGGTTTCCTGGGACACCTGATAGAGGCTGGCATTCGTGGGTTCTGCCGAATACAGGATGGTTTCTGTCCTGGTGGCTCCGGCAAGCGTTTCCGTGATCGTGTTGGCGGAGGTGTTCAGGCTGAACGTGGCATTGGAAGGCAGGTTCAGGCTGAATGTTGAAGTCCCGAAAACCTGGTCCATGGCTGTGACTTGTCCACCCGTGATGGTGAATCCAAACCCCTGTGGCGTTACGCTCCCACCAAACCCGCCACATCTGTCTTGCAGCCCCGGCATTGACCACGATTGGCCATCGAAGTGATCATTGCCAAATTGTCCCAAAAATTCATCGTGTTCCATAGTCCCCTCCTGGAGCGTATTGAATGGCCTGGGTCGGCTCATGTGAAATTGTCACATATATTTCCAGGAAAAGATGTAAAGAGGCGTTAAAGTTGGTAAATCAGGGCAATGTGGCGCGCTGGCTTCTCCGGTGCCTCCAGCGAGGGGAGGTTTCAGGTGCTTTCGCGCGCCGCGAGCCAGGCCAGATAGTCCCCAATCGGCATGGGCCTGGCAAAGTGGTAGCCTTGCAGCGCTTCGATGCCCATGGTGTTGAGCAACTCCGCAGTGCTCGCATCTTCAACACCTTCGGCCACGCAGGCCAGATCCAGGGACTTTGCGATGGAGACGATGGCTTTGACCATGGCAAAGCCACCCTTGTCCTTGATGCGTTTCACAAAGGACATGTCGAGCTTGAGCTCGTCCGCAGGAATTTCATGCAATTGGGACAGCGAGGAGTAACCCACGCCAAAATCGTCCACCGAAATGCCAAAACCCATGGCATCCAGTTCGACGATGCGTGTGCGGGCGTATTCCACGTCAGAAAGCGCAATGCCCTCCGTGATTTCCAGCATGACGCGGCGGGGCAGAATATGGGCCTGAACCACGTCGTCATGAAACTGCTGGGCAATGGTGCTGGAAAACAGCTGGCGCTTGGACAGGTTGACCGAGAGGTAATGGTGGCCGGGAAACTGGCCCAGTGCCCGTAATGCCTGCTGCCAAACCTGTTGCCCCACCTTGTCGATCATTCCCATGCTTTCTGCCATGGGAATGAATACCGACGGTGGAATCCAGCCTTGTTCGGGTTCTTCCCAGCGCGCCAGGGCTTCCGCGCCGACCACCTCGCCCGTGCTGGCAGACACGATGGGCTGCAGCCAGCATTGGATCTGGTTGTTGTTGATGGCCTGCATCAGGCGGCTCTGGATGTAAAAGGAGTGGCGTCCCGTATCCTTGCCGGCAATGGCATTGAAAAACTGGATGCTGTTTCGCCCCTGGGCCTTGGCATAGAACATGGTGCGATCCGCCTGGGCCAGCAGTACCTCGCTGGTCCCCGCGTCGTCCGGGTACAGCGCAAATCCCCCACTGAAAGTATAGGGAAAGTCGACGCCGTCGATCGTGATGTATTCCTGTGACACCGACAACAATTTCTGGGCAATCTCCATGGCGTCGTGCAGGGAGCCCAGGTCGGGGCAGAGCACCACAAATTCATCGCCCCCCCATCGCGACAGCGTATCGGTGCTGCGCAGTGCGGATTTGAGCCGTTGCGTGATTTCCTTGAGCATGCGGTCACCGATCTTGTGGCCAAAATTGTCATTCACCTGCTTGAAGTGATCGATGTCAATGAAGCCCAAAGCCACGCGCTGGTTGCTGCGGGCCGCACGTGCAATCGCCATTTCCATGCGATCTTCCAGAAGGACGCGATTGGGCAAATCGGTCAGCGCATCGTGCAGGGCCATGTAATGGATCTGGCGCTCCTGCAGGTAGGTGCTGGTGATGTCGCGGATCACGCCGCGAATGCTCTCTACGGCGTCATCCCTGCGGGTGATGGCAAAGCGGCCTTCAACCCAGTAGTAGGCGTCGGGTTCGCTCGGCCGGCGCATCCTGAAGCGCGTGATGACCTGTTCCTTCTGGCCGTGGGTCAGGGCGCTGACCTGCTCCAGCAGATCGGTGTTGTCTTCCGGATGAACCCAGCGGGTCATGTTGCTTTCATCGAACTCGTCCATTCCTGTCATGGTCTTCCACGCTTCGGTGGCGCGAATCAGGCGGCCGTCCGGGTGGCATTCGATCACTGCATCCTGCAGCAGGTTGAGGGTCTGCAGATAGGCGCGTTGCTCGGCATCGCGCTCTGCAGCGATGGTCATCAAGGAAGACAGTTCCTGTGCCACCACGCTGATCTGGTCCTCCTTGTCGGCATCGGCGGTCTGGAGCAGTTGCAGCGCCTCTTTTTGCCCATTCTGGTAGGCCAGTGCCGCATCAGCCAAATGATCCAGCCTGGTGCCAAGGCGTCCCATCCAGCGTCCGATGACGGCAAACAGCAGTGCGCCAAAGAGCAGCGTGATGCCTACCGAAACCCCCAGCACCAGAGAAACGGGAAAGACGTTTTGTGCAGGGGCCTGGATAAAAAGCCTCAAGGGCGCGGCGCGCCCATCAGTAACCACGTTCTTTCCAAGGGCAAGGCCGCGTTCCAGGTAAATTGTGCCGTTTTCGGCGTAACTGACGTATGAGCCGGACGATGAACGCAGGGCGCCCAATGCCAGGGTCCCGGCAGAGCTCAACAGGGGCTTGCTTCCCAACAGGATGAAGGTGGTGGTGTTTGGCAGGGTGATATGGCGCAGCATGGCGTTATCCCATGCCTTGAAGAAGAGGATGTTGAGATGGTGGTTTGCGGTTCGCGAAGTTTTCCGCACGATGCTGTAGAGGATGTCGCGCTCGTTGTCATAAAAGAGATTTTCATTGATCTTCAGCAACGCATTCTGAAAACTGGGGGCCTCGAACGCGTTCCAGAAATCAAACAGCACCTTGCCGCTTGCAGGGTCGGAGACGACGATGCCTTCAAAACCGATGTTGGCCCCCTGGGAAGTGAAAAAGGCCCTTAACCTGTCATTGCGTCCGGCTTCGTTCATGTCCAGCAGATCCGACCACTCGATGATCCCGAACAGGTGGCTGGCGTCATCTGCCCAGATGGTTTCCTGGCTTTCTATGCGCAAGGCCAGATGGGATAGCGCGCTGGCCATCGCTGCCCGGTTGAATTTTTCTGTTTGATACTGGTAGGCCAGCACAATGGTGATGCTCATCACCACCGAGAACAGGCCAAGCAGCATCAGCAATCGACGGGAAAATACCTGGCGTAGCGTGACGTGGCCTTGCGTTGTGAGCGGAGCGTTCAAGCGGATCTAGTTTCCAGTGGCATCAAGGACAAAGTTTGAAAAATGCAATTCCAGTTCCGACGGGTCGGTTGCCGTCTGGTGGAAAAGAAGTTCCGTTTTGGCTACGGCTTGCCTGTCCCAGGAAACCTGTTTGGGATACATGCCCTGGTTGCGCTGCAGGATTTCTGCCAGTGCCTTGGCGTCTACGTTTTTGAAGCCGGGCTGTCCGGAAAGCTTGGTCACGATATCCCGGGCGGAATGCTGGGCGATCCATTGCAGGCTGTGATTGAGCATCCTTTGCACCTTTTTTACGGTATCAGGATATTTGTCGTACACGTCTTCCCGTGTGGCCAGTGCGGCATGGACGATGGAGCCACCGAACATGGCGTCGCTGCGCTCGGGGGAGTACAGATCGGCCAGCTCTACTGCAACGCCCTGCGCCACCAACTCCGAGGCAAAGGGTTCATCCGCCATGAGTGCATCCACAGTGCCGCTGGTGAGGGCTGCGGTTTGTGCGGCACGATCCTGTCCGGCAGAAATGAATCGGACCTCACCCGGGGACAGACCCTCCCGATTCAGCAGGAACTCCGCAACCATTTGGCCCATGGGTCGCTGCCTTTCCACGCTCGCACCCGTTCCAATGCGTCGGCCCTTGAGCTGCCTGAGGGAAGGGACCTTGTGTTTAAGGTCGGAGCGCAGCAGGATGGAATACATGGCAGATTGGCTGAGCTGGCCGATGGCAACGATGGGTCGGCCTTCGGCTCGCGCTGCGGCGATTGCGGGCAGGCCGACGGCAAGGAAATCGCTGTTGTTGGTCATGAGGTCCCGCGTTGCCATGGGGCCCCCCGAAAAATAGCGGAGCTTCAATTCCAGACCTTCGGCATGGTCGGCATTGATGGCCTTGGCCAGGTAGAGGGGCAGGTAGGAGAGGGAACCCGGACCGGGGACGGCAAGCACTACCGTTTCGGCACGGACGAGAGTACAGAACGTCAAGCCGAGCATGACTGCAGCGCAGAAAAGTGCTTTGTTATTTTTCAAGCTCCTGCCTCCTGTGATGCCACGGTATCATCTGCCGAAGGATGCCGACAAGGGGCGGTGCCAAGCGTGCCACAGGCGGTTTGTCGTGCCAGTTCGGGCTGCGATGCGTTATATTTGCGTTTCAACCCGATCAGAAACTGGCCTTCCGCCGTGATGAACAACCTCATAAAACCTGCCGTCGTGCTGCTCAGTGGCGGCCTGGATTCCGCCACCGTGCTGGCCATGGCCAGGGAGCAGGGCTTTGCCGTGTACGCCATGAGCTTCAATTATGGCCAGCGCCATGTGCTGGAACTCGAGCGTGCACGCGACATTGCGCGCGTTGCCGGAGTTCTGCAGCACACCGTGGTGTCTTTTGACCTGCGCGCCATCGGGGGGTCTGCGCTGACGTCCGCCATTGAGGTCCCCAAGGACCGCCCCCTGGATGATCCTTCCGGGGGCATCCCCGTCACCTATGTTCCCGCACGCAATACGATATTTCTTTCCTTTGCGCTGGCCTGGGCTGAAGTGCTGGAGGCCGAGGACATTTTCATCGGGGTCAATGCCCTGGATTACAGCGGTTACCCGGACTGCCGTCCGGAATACATTCGCAGCTACGAGGCCATGGCAAACCTCGCAACGCGCGCCGGGGTGGAGGGGCATCATCGCCTTGAAATCCACACCCCGCTCATGCAGATGAACAAGGCCGAGATCATCCGCGAAGGGCTTCGCCTGGGAGTGGACTACGGCCAAACCACCAGTTGCTATGATCCGGCGCCGGATGGCCGTCCCTGTGGCCATTGCGATTCCTGCCAGTTGCGCGCACGCGGGTTCAGCGAGGTGGGCGTACCCGATCCGCTGTATCAACGCTATGGGATGGCCTCATGAAGCCGCAGCTTTCCCATTGGGCCGCGGCCGGTTTCGAAGGGGCGCGGCGCCTGTCAGGCCCGGGCGTGGATGTCCGCAGCCGCCGCCTGCATGGCCATAGCTTCCGGGTGGAATTGCGGGCCAGCCTGGAGCAGGGTTGGGGAGGGCTTGCCGGATCCGAAGCGCATGCCCTGCAGCAGCGCTTGCAGGGGGTCGTCGCGGCGCTTGACTACCAGGATCTCAACGCGCTGATGAACGATCCCGCAGATGACCAGATCCTGCTCTGGATTGCCCAACGCCTGGCGTTGCCTTCCGTGTTGCGCCTCCATTTGTGGGCAGGTTCCGATCGTGGCGCCACCCTGGACGGGCAGGGGCGGCTGCATTGCTGGCGACGGGACCGCTTTGAATCGGCGCACCGGTTGCCCAATGTGCCTGCCGGGCATAAATGCGGCCGTATGCACGGACATGGCTTCGAAGTGATTTTGTGGTGGGGAGAGGAGATTCGGGGACAGACCCCCGAAGGGGGTCTGTCCCCTTTCGATCTCGCCTGGGGCACATTGCGAAAGCGCCTGCATCTGGCGTGCCTCAACGACATTGAAGGGCTCGAGAACCCCACTTCTGAAATGCTGTCCGGCTGGATATGGAGGCACCTGGTCACTTCCGTGCCCACCCTCTCGGCGGTCACGGTGTTTGAAACGGCAAGCTGTGGGGCGGTTTTCGACGGTCGGCAATATCATATCTGGAAGGATCGCAGTTTTGATAGTGCCACTTGTCTTCACGCAGCACCTGCGGGCGACCCGCGGGGGAGACTGCATGGGCATACCTATGTGCTGCGCCTGGGGCTGTCGGGGCCATTGGACACCGTGATGGGATGGACCGTGGATTTTGGAGACGTGAAATCCCTGTTTTCGCCGGTGTTCCGGCAACTGGACCACCATCCGCTCCATGAAACGCTTCCGGCGGGCGATGGCGCGGCAATCGTGCGCTGGGTCCATGAACAGGCCGCGCCCCTGCTGCCCGCGCTCGACCGGTTATCCCTTTTTGATACGCCAGCCACGGGTACCCTGCTGGAATGGGGTGACGCCGTGAATTCGGGGGTGGCGGTCTGACATGGCCTACACCGTCAAGGAAATGTTCCTGACCCTGCAAGGGGAAGGCGTCAATGCCGGGCGCGTTGCCGTCTTTTGCCGGTTTACCGGATGCAATTTGTGGAGCGGGCGCGAGGTGGACCGGGTCCATGCCCTTTGCAACTTTTGTGACACCGATTTTGTGGGGACGGACGGGAAGGGTGGGGGCCGGTTTGAGACGGCCGAAGCGCTGGCGCTGGCGATTGCAGGCCATTGGGGACAGACCTCGAAAGGAGGTCTGTCCCCAGAATCGTCCCCTGCTCACCGCCTGGTGGTCCTCACCGGCGGCGAGCCGCTGCTGCAAGTGGACGACGCCCTGATCGCAGCCCTGCATGCCCATGGGTTCGAGGTGGCCGTGGAAACCAACGGCACGCAATCCGCGCCTGCCGGACTGGACTGGGTTTGCGTCAGCCCCAAGGCGGGAGCGCCCCTGGTGCAGCGTTCGGGCGATGAACTGAAGCTTGTGTTTCCCCAGGAGGGGTTGGCCCCCGAAGCGGTTGAAAATCTCGATTTCCGCCATTTCCTGCTGCAGCCCATGGATGGCCCGCAACTGGCCCAGCACACCGCAGAAGCCGTGGCCTACTGCCACAAGCATCCGCGCTGGCGACTGAGCGTCCAGACGCACAAATTGCTGGGCCTGCCCTGACAAAATATGAAACAATGTGGTGCAATGAGATTTTGTCTGGTGGTTTGTCATGATTGACAGGGATGGCTATCGTGCCAATGTCGGCATCATCCTGTGCAACGCCAAGAATGAGGTGTTCTGGGCCAAACGCGTTCGCGAGCATGCCTGGCAGTTTCCGCAAGGCGGCATCAAGCATGGCGAAACGCCCGAACAGGCCATGTACCGTGAGTTGACGGAAGAAACAGGCCTCAAGCCCGAACATGTGAAGATACTCGGCAGAACACGCAATTGGCTGCGCTACGATGTGCCGGAGCAATGGTTGCGCCGCGACTGGCGTGGCAACTATCGGGGTCAAAAGCAGATCTGGTATCTGCTGCGCTTGGTGGGGCGTGACTCTGACGTGTCTCTGCGCGCCTCCACGCAACCCGAATTTGACGCCTGGCGCTGGCATGACTACTGGATTCCCCTGGACAGCGTGATCGAGTTCAAGCGCGAAGTCTATCAGCTGGCATTGAGGGAACTTTCAGTCTTCCTGCGCCCCGAATCCAGCCGATCGCAATTGCTGAAGGAACCCCATCCTTCCGGGCAACACAGTTCTTGACACCAGGCGGGCGCTGTTTGTAGACTCATCCTGTTTAGACAAAGTCTAAAATATCGCTTGCCACCCAACACGAGGAGCGCATCATGAAACTAGCTGGAACCCAGACTCACGAAAACCTGAAAGCGGCATTTGCTGGCGAATCCCAGGCCAATCGCCGCTACCTCTACTTCGCAGCCAAGGCGGATGTCGAAGGCCAGAATGACATCGCTGCTGTGTTCCGTTCCACCGCCGAAGGCGAAACGGGCCATGCGCACGGCCACCTGGAATACATGGAATCCGTGGGTGACCCCGCAACGGGCCTGCCCATTGGCACCAGCCGCCAGAACCTGAAGGCCGCCATCGAAGGCGAAACCCACGAGTACACCGACATGTACCCCGGAATGGCCAAGACGGCCCGTGCCGAAGGCTTTGATGAAATTGCCGACTGGTTTGAGACCCTGGCCAAGGCCGAACGCTCCCACGCCAACCGTTTCAGCCAGGCCCTCGCTGCCCTGGTAGATTAAGCTCGCAGGAATCCCTCTGGTCCGGTTTCTGGTCCAGAGGGCATTTGAAGTGCAATGGCCATTGCGGCGCCAAGCCCGCATTGCCCCAAGGAGATGCCTCGCCATGTCTAGAGAAGGCAATCTGGAAGCCCCGACGCGGCATCCTCTCGACTGGAAAAACCCCGACTTTTACGACCACGCCAAGACCGAAGCCGAGATGGAGCGGATTTTTGACATCTGTCACGGATGCCGCCGCTGCTTCAACCTGTGCAACGCATTCCCCAAGTTGTTCGATGCGGTGGACGAATCCGCCAGTGGCGAACTTCATGGCGTCCCCAAATCCGTTTTGTGGGATGTGGTGGACCAATGCTACCTGTGCGACATGTGTTACATGACCAAGTGTCCCTACACGCCCCCGCACGCCTTCAATCTGGATTTTCCCCACACCATGCTGCGCGCCAAGGCCGTGCAGTTCAGGGAAGGAAAGCCCAATTTTCGCGACAAGCTGCTCACCAGCACGGATGCGCTGGGCAAGCTGGCCTCGATTCCGGTGGTGGTGCAGATGGTCAATGCCGTCAACCAGAACGGCGTGACACGCGCCGTGATGGACAAGACGCTTGGCATCCATCGCGACCGCATTCTGCCCACTTACACATCGGCAACCTTCCGCAAAAATGCCGGGCCGCGCGATGATTTTCCCGTGCGCGACGGCCAGCGCACGCCCGGCAAGGTGGTGATCTATTCCACCTGTTACATCAACTACAACGAACCCGGTATCGGTCACGATCTCGTCAAGGTGCTCTCGCACAACGAAATTCCCGCGCGACTCCTGGAAAAGGAAGCCTGTTGCGGCATGCCCAAGCTGGAGCTGGGCGATCTTGAAAGCGTGGCGGCGCTCAAGGAGAAGAACATTCCGCTGCTGGCCGAAGTGGCGCGCGCAGGCTATGCCATCATGACGCCGATTCCCTCCTGCACGCTGATGTACAAACAGGAATTGCCCCTGATGTACCCCGGCGATGAGGATGTGGCGGTGGTGGCGGAAGCCATGTTCGATCCCTTCGAATATCTCTCGCTGCGCCATGCCGATGGCCTGCTCAAAACCGACTTCGTAAAACCGCTGGGACAGGTGTCGTACCATGTGCCCTGCCACCTGAGGGTGCAAAACATCGGCCTCAAAACCAAGGAACTGTTGCAGATGGTTCCCGATACCACGGTCAATACCGTGGAGCGGTGCGCCGGCCACGACGGTACCTGGGGGGTCAAGTCCGAACATTTCGAGATGTCCATGAAAATTGGCCGTCCGGTGTTCAACCGGATGAAGGAGGATGAGCCGGACTACGTCAGCTCGGATTGCCCCATTGCCTCGCGGCATATTCTGCAGGGCATGAAGGAAGAGCATGACAAGGAACACCCGATTTCGCTGCTGCGTATTGCTTACGGATTGAAATAAACCATGCCGGCCATCACTCGTGAAAGTTTAATGACCCTCGAGGCTTATGCGCGCGAGCGCACACAGTTTCGCACGGGCGTCATTGCCCATAAACGGGCGCGCACCTTGCATCTGGGGGACCACGTCACGCTGCTGTTCGAAGATGAGCTCACCATGCGCTACCAGGTGCAGGAGATGCTGCGCATCGAGCGCATTTTTGAGGAGGCCGGCATCCAGGAAGAGCTTGACACCTACAATCCGCTGGTTCCCGATGGCAGCAACTGGAAGGCCACCCTGTTGATCGAGTACGAAGACCTGGTGGAGCGGGCACGCATGCTGGGGCGCTTGAAGAATGTTGAGGTCAGGATATGGATGCAGGTGGCTGGCCACGCGCGCATATTTCCCATCGCGGATGAGGACCTGGAACGGCAGAACGAAACCAAGACCTCCACCGTGCACTTTCTGCGCTACGAACTGACCCCGCAAATGATCTCGGATCTGCGCGCGGGTGCCGCACTTGGCGCCGGCGTGGATCACCCCGCGTATCAGGCCGAACTGGCCGCGGTGCCAGAGGCCCTGCGCCAATCCCTGCTGGCAGATCTGAAGTGATGGGGCATTCAATTGGGGACAGACCTCACCAACTGGGAGGCTAACTGGCTAACTGGCTAACTGGCTAACTG
>JAJZEH010000010.1:20902-47611 GCA_021805725.1 Pseudomonadota bacterium
GGACAGACCTCATTTTGAGGTCTGTCCCCAGTTAGCCAGTTAGCCAGTTAGCCCCCAGTTGGTGAGGTCTGTCCCCGGTCGATGCCCCCAATTGAATGCCAATTCATCAGGGTCTGACCCTATAATACCCACTTGAATTACTTCAATAGGGCAACGCATTATGTGCGGTATTGTGGGCGCCGTGGCAAGGCGCAACGTGGTTCCCCTCCTGATCGAAGGTTTGAAGCGCCTGGAATACCGGGGCTATGATTCGGCGGGACTCGCAATCGTCAACGATGGGCTGCGGCGCGTGCGCAGCATCGGGCGCGTGGCTCAACTACAGGCGCAGGCGCATGCCGAGCAAGTGTCCGGCGAACTGGGAATTGCCCATACCCGCTGGGCCACCCACGGCGCTCCCAGCATCCGCAATGCCCACCCCCACCAAAGCCGCGATGGCATTGCCGTCGTTCACAACGGCATCATTGAAAACTACGAAGCGTTACGCAGCCAGCTGCAGGAGCAGGGCTATACTTTTGATTCGGAAACCGATACCGAAGTTATCGCCCACTTGCTGCATTCCTGTTACGCGCGCCATCGCGATCTGGGACGCGCTACCCGCGAAGCGGTAGGCATGCTGCAAGGGGCCTATGCCATCGCGGTGGTTTGCGCTCACGAACCGCATCGCCTGCTGGCGGCCCGCCTGGGAAGCCCGCTGCTGATCGGGCTGGGGGACGACGAGTATTTTCTGGCATCCGATGCCGCGGCATTGATTGCGGTGACGCAGAGCATGCTCTACCTGGAAGAGGGCGATGTGGTGGATATCACCCTGAAGGGTTACACCATCACGGATCTTGCGGGGCAAGCCGTGTCCCGTGCCGCCCACATCAGCCAGCTTTCTGCCGAAACCGCCGAACTGGGTCCTTATGCCCATTACATGCAGAAGGAAATTGCCGAACAGCCCCGCGCCATCGCCGATACGGTGGAAAAAGTTCTGACCATGGGATTTGTGCCGCAACTCTTCGGTGAGGCGGCATCCGCGGTACTGTCCGATCTTGACAGCATTACCATCCTTGCCTGTGGCACCAGCTACCATGCTGCATTGGTGGCGCGCTACTGGATCGAGCAGATTGCCCGCGTGCCCTGTTGGGCCGAGGTGGCGAGTGAATACCGCTACCGAGACTCGGTACCCAATCCGCGTACGCTCATCGTCACCATATCGCAGTCCGGCGAAACTGCCGACACCCAGGCGGCGCTCAAACATGCCCAGGCACAGGGTCATCGGCACTCTCTTGCAATCTGCAACGTGCCCGAAAGCGCGCTGGTCCGATTGTCCACTTTGTCCTTCCTGACAAGGGCGGGGATGGAAATTGGTGTGGCATCCACCAAGGCATTCACGACGCAACTGGTGGCCCTTTTTGCGCTGGCGGTAACTCTGGCGCGCATGCGCGGCGTGCTCCCGCATGAATCCGAAGTGGAGTATCTGGATGCGCTACGCCGCCTGCCCAACAAAGTGCAGCATGTGCTCAACCTGGAACCGCAACTGATGCTTTGGGCCGAACGGTTTGCACAAAAAGACAACGCGCTTTTTCTGGGTCGCGGGGTTCATTACCCTATCGCTTTGGAGGGCTCTCTGAAGCTCAAGGAAATTTCGTATATCCATGCCGAGGCTTATCCGGCGGGCGAACTCAAGCACGGACCGCTCGCCTTGGTGGACGCCGAAATGCCGGTGGTGGCCGTTGCTCCCAACGACGCCCTTCTGGGAAAGCTCAAATCCAACTTGCAGGAAGTCAAGGCGCGCGGTGGCGAACTGTATGTGCTGGCTGACAACGACAGCCATTTCACCTCGGGCGAAGGATTTCACCTCATTCGCATGCCCGACCACGAAGGCATTCTCAGCCCCGTGATGCACGTGGTCCCGCTACAGCTGCTGGCGTATCACACAGCCTGCCGGCGTGGCACCGATGTGGACAAGCCACGCAATCTCGCCAAGAGCGTCACGGTGGAATAGCGCGACCATCGCTAAATTCTGAACCGCGACACCGCCCCGCGCATGGCTTCAGCCAGGCGCTCCAGATGGAGCACTTCGCTGGCAGTCTGACTTGCGGCGGCCTCGTTTTCCTCGCTCATTCGGGCCACTTTTTCCACATTGGTTGCAATGTTGTTGCTGGCGCTGCTTTGCTCCACCAGTGAGGACGAAATGTCCGTGACCACCTTGATCACCTGTTCTGCACCATCCTTGATCTGGTCGATGGCTTCTCCCGCCTGTTGCGCCAAATCCACGCCGCTATCGACTTGATGCACGGCGGCGGCCATGCCTGCTACCGCGGTATGGGAGCTGGTCTGCATCGTGCTGATCATGCCGATGATTTTTTCAGTGGACTGGGTTGTGCGGTCTGCCAGTTTCCGGACTTCATCGGCCACGACCGCAAAACCACGCCCCTGTTCGCCAGCGCGGGCGGCTTCGATGGCTGCGTTGAGGGCAAGCAGGTTGGTCTGGTCGGCAATGTCCTTGATGACGAGGACAATGGAAGAAATTTCGTCCGATTTGCGCCCCAAATCCTCGATGGTGGCGGAGGTCTGTCGCACGGTATCGGCGATTTTCATCATTTCTGTCCTGGCATTGTGAATGATGGTGCGCCCCTGGCTGGACAGCTCGCCGGACTTTCTGGAAAGTTCAAGAGCATCCCCCGCGTTGGTGGAAACGTGGTTGATGCTGACGGTGACCTGCTCCACCGTGGCGGCCATTGTGGATGCGGCCTCGCTTTGTTGGGACGAACTGGTGGCCACGTGGGTGGAAGAAGCCGAAAGCGTGAGTGCGGCCTGGGACACCTGGGTGACACCATCCAGGATTTGGCCCAGGGCGCCTTGAAGGGTCTCCATCAGCTTATTGAAGGATTTTGCCGTTTGACCGACTTCATCGCTTGTACGAATGCTCACCCGCCGGGAGAGGTCTCCCGAACTTTCCACGTCCGAGATGACGTGCTGCAATGAATTCAGGGGGAGGGTGATGGCGCGCGTGATGAAAAAGGCCAGCAAAGTTCCGCCGCCCATGACAAGCAGGCCAATGAGCAAAGCCATACGACCCACCAGGGCAATGTAGTCATGGGTTTTTTGGGTTTCGCTTGTAATCCGGGCATTGAGGGTATTGAGGAAATCATTCAGCGTGGATTCTGCTGTATTGGCAGCCTTGCGCATGCCGATGACGACGATCATTCGTTCCTGGCCCACCGGAGTTTGGATCATTGTCTGAAACTTGTCGTGGTATTCGGTGGAAATCTTCTGGAGGGCCTGGACCGTATTGATCAGTTGCGGATCTGCGGTTTTCCCCACCATGGATTTAATGGTGTCCAGTTCGCTAACCAACTGGGACATGTGCTTGTTTGAATCGCCGACAAGGGTCTGATCATCGGCATAAAGCAACTCCTTTTCGTTCCGCCGGGCTTCGAGCAGTGCGATCTTGGCAGTGCTGGCATGCATGAAGATGGCCGCCTCGTTTTCGAGAAGGCTGGTGAACCTGAAGGACGAGGTGGACAAGGCAAATCGGGAGATCGCCATCAATGCGGCGGCCAGAATCAGCATCGTCGCAAACCCGAAGCCGATTTTTTTGCCTATCGTGAGCTGTTGCTTGAACATGAATGCCCCACTTTGCACTGCCAGGAGGCGGGAGGTAACAGGCCGTTGCCCCCCACAGGCCGGAATGAACCGGTTATTCCATCAAATAGCCCACATAGTAAATGCCGATGATTTCACCTTTTGCGGTCTTGATGGGTTCATAGCCGGTGTCGTACATTTTGCCCAGAATGTCGACGATGCCATAAAACGGATTACCTTGACGCAGGGCCGCCATCGCCGGCCCCGAAGGATCAAGCTGTGTGCCCACGGCGCGATTGCCCTCCTTCATCACGTTGGTGCTGATGCGAACGAAACTGCTTCCTTTTTTCACAAAAAAGGTGGCTGTGCCACCAAATTTTGCCTTCAGGGAGTCCACCAGCTCAAAGTTGTTGTTCATTTTGGTCGAGCCAAAAAACAGGTTGTCCCCTTCCACTTTGGGAGCGCCAAGTTTTGCAGCCTCGGCTTTCATGGCCGCCATTGCAGTTTTGACCTTTGCCGCGTACTCGGTGTCCGCCCGGGCAACAAGGGGCGTTCCACCTGCCATCAGCCCAAAAACAAACAGCATTGCCATTGAGAGAACACCGTGTTTTAACGAAATTGCTGGCATTTTCTTTTCCTCTCTAGAAAATACTCCGCATTACAAGGAGTTACTTCAATGCGGGTGGATGGGGGCGGCTGTATGCCGGCATGCATTCATTACGGCATAAGCATATCAATCTTTAGGGTAGTGGCGACGATCTTGGGCCGTCATGATGGGGACAGACCTCAAAATGAGGTCTGTCCCCATCTCCCTTACTTGCCTAAACGGGTGCTGCCAGGCTCCTGCCATTGACCGTGGGCAGCAGGGCCAGCAATTTGATGAGTTCTGCCTGACGCCGGGTGTGCGTTTTATCCAGCACGGACCTGATTTGCGTGCGCACGGTGGCGATGGAGATCTCTGCTTCCAGGGCATATTCCGCCGGAGTGACCCCGTCGAAGAGCCGCAGGGTCAAACGGGTTTCAGCGGGGGTCAGTTTGTAGAGGCTTGCCAGCAGATCGGTCATGAGGACGGGATGATGGTCCGGGTTGGCAATCTGGATGAGCGCCGATGCCCTTTGATGCATGTGGACTGGCGAGGTGGCAGAGGTCAGGGGCGATATGATGAGATTGTAGGATGGCCGCTTGCTTGGGCGGGGAATGGAGAGCGCCCCGATCTTGCCCTCGGTCACTGCGGCACGGATCTGGGTGGTCAGCGCCCTATCGTTGAGCAGGGAATGCAACTTATGGTTTCTGGTGACCAATCCATCCGCCATCCTGAAAAATGACCCTGCGACGCGATTGGCAAAATAAATGCGGTTCTCGCAGTCCGTCACGACGACGGCGTGGGATATTTGATCCAGGATGCCAAATCCGGAATGTACCTTCTGGGTGTGGGGCAGGGTCTTGAGCATGAGATGCGCGGCCAGGCGCAGATGTTCAGACATGCCCTGCAGCGCTGCGGCTTCCAATGGGCCAAAGGCGGGCTGTGCCGTGCCCCGCTGAAATCCGATGATCACCTCCAGACCGTCGAGTTCCGCCAGGCGATTGGCGGCAGTCCAGCATCGTCCATAGCGCAGGAGCAAATCCGCAGCCAGCTTGTTGGAGGGGACGGCCCCTTCATGGAAATAAAACTGATCGAATACCCACTGACTCGTCGGACTATCGCGCAGCTGGTGCAGGTTGGCATCCAGTTGGTGATAGTAGGTGGTGCATTGCTGGCGGCCGCTTTCCTTGGGCAATCGTCCCACGACTGAAAATACGGGGCAGCGTTTGATCTGATCCACAATCAGCAGATAGCCCCCCGTTGCATTGATGAGATCGGCAACCTGGACGAGCACGCGCTCCCAGGCGCCGTGATTCACGGAAGCCTCATATATTTCCCTGATAATGGCGTCGACTTTGCTGAGTGCCATATTTTGAATCAGTCTAAATTCATCGCTTGACTGCCCGAATTCACCAAACTTTCCATGATGCAGCATAAAAATAAAAAAGCATCATCCACTTGGATGATGCTTTTTTATTTTTAATTCAACAGACTAAAGTCAACATTGGGATTGCCGATGGATGAGACGTAACAAATGGCAATAAGTTCAAAACAGGGCGGGAGATTTTGACTTGTTCTAATTTTAAAAGTGCGTTTTGGCAAAGGTCAGGAGCGTCGTCAGAACGGTCCGGCTAGCCACCTAGGGGGCAGCATGAAAAGGAATTTACCGGTCACGCAGCATGAGATTGACTATGCTGAGAGCGATGTCTTTGTCACAAGAACCGATCCCAAAGGGACCATCACCTACGCCAACGATGCCTTCGTAGAAATCAGCGGGTTTTCTCGCGAAGAGCTGGTTGGAAAAAACCACAACCTGGTGCGCCATCCGGACATGCCGGAATGGGCCTTTGCCGACTTGTGGCAGACGGTCAAAAGCGGGCATCCATGGCGCGGCCTCGTCAAGAACCGCGCCAAAAATGGCGATTGCTACTGGGTTCGGGCCACCGTCTCACCCATTCTGGACAATGGCCATATCGTGGGCCATCTGTCGCTCAGAAAAAAACCGTCGCGTGCCGAAGTGGCCCATGCCGAACAACTCTACAAGTCTGCAAGCGCGCCCAGCGTGAAATGGTCCCCCTCCTTCTGGTTTCGAAATTTTTCCCTGGAAAGAAAGCTGCAACTGCTGATCCAGCCCTTGCTCATCCTGCTACTGGGCTGTGCCACGTTTGCGCTTTACCAGTTTCTGAAGCCCATGGTGGCCGAACAGGGCAGGCTCTCCGGATTGATGTTGGGGTTGATCGCCGGTCAGGTGGCGTTGCAGATTGTGCTCTACGCACTCGTCGCATGGGTGATGCATCGGTTTGTGACGCGGCCCTTTCGTGAGATCAGGGAGCACTTGAGCGACCTGATCTGCGGCAACATGTTAAGGCAGGTGGACATTGGCGGACGGGACGAGATGGGCGAGATCCAGTGCGTCGTGCAATCCGCCAAGGTGCTGCTGGGTTCCGTGGTCGAGCAGATTTCCACGGCCACGAAGCAGATTGACGTTCGCGCCAGTCAGCTTGACAGCAACATGTCCCGCATGGAGGAAGGCTCTCATGCGCAATCCTCGGCCGCAAGCCAGATGGCTGCTGC
This sequence comes from Pseudomonadota bacterium, assembly GCA_021805725.1. The sequence goes on from JAJZEH010000010.1 coordinate 27,630, forward strand.
GGTGGAACAGATGAGCGTGAACGTGGATCAGGTCTCCGAAAATACCGAAGATGTCCGAACTGTTTCAGAGCACTCCAAGTTTCTTGCGGATGACGGCGGAAAGATCGTAACCCAGGTGGTGCAGGACATGTCCGGCATCGCCGAAGTGGTGGTCAACAGCGCCAACACCATCCAGGAACTGGGCCGAAAGTCCGAACAGATCCAGGGCATTGTGCGGGCCATCAAGGAGATCGCCGATCAGACCAACCTGTTGGCGCTCAATGCCGCCATCGAGGCAGCGCGGGCCGGGGAGCACGGGCGGGGTTTTGCGGTGGTGGCCGATGAGGTGCGCAGCCTCGCCGAAAAGACCCGACAGTCCACGCAGCAGATTGCGCAGATGACCGAGGAGATCAACAGCAGCACCAATCACGCCGTGGCTGAAGTCAGTGCGGCCGTGGACATGGTGAAATCGGGTTCGGAACTGGCCGTGAAGGCGGGTGGGGCCATCGTCGAAATCAACCAGGGAGCACTCAAGGTGCTCAACGGCGTCAGCGACATTGCCTCCTCGATGAAGGAGCAGAGTCTTGCCAGCCGGAATATTGCCGTGAACGTGGAAAAAGTGGCGCAGATGTCGGAACAGGCGGGCCTGACCGTGCGCGAAGTGTCGGAGTCAGTCAAGCAGCTCAAGGCGCTGTCCCAGGCGCTGGAAACCTCCGTCGGACATTTCAGGATTTGACTCGATGACTCCAATCGACAGGCAGGCACTCATCGAGATCGCCAAGGAAATCGGGCTGACTCCGGAAGAGATTGTGCGGCGAAAGGAGTTTCTGGAATTCACCGAGGCGGACATCGAGAAGTTGGGAAACATCCATGCCCACATGACGGATGTGCACCTTGAGGATATTTTCTCGGAGCTGTTTTACACCCATCTCACGGCGTTTCCGGATTTGAGGGCGTTTATCCCGGACGAGGCAGCCGTCACCCGGCTCAAGCGCATCCAGGCGCGCTATTTCATGCGCCTGACCGGGGGTGACTACGGCGAAGCCTATGTGCTGGAGCGTCTTGGCGTGGGGTTGACCCACCAGCGTGTCGGCCTGGAACCGCGCTGGTACACCGGGGCCTATCGTAAATACCTGTCGTTTCTGCTCTTCAGCGTATATGCCCACATGGGTCATGACGAGGGCAAGTTTCTGGCCACCTATGACGCGTTGTTGAAAGTGGTGTTTTTTGACATGGAGCTGGCGCTGGACACCTATTTTCACGGGGACCGGCAAAAATTACTCCATATGGCCAACCACGATGCGCTGACCGGGTTGCCCAACCGGTTGCTCCTGAGCGATCGCATCGAGCGCGCACTGCTGCAAGCCCATCGCGATGGACACCAGGTGGCGCTGCTCTTCATCGATCTTGATCGTTTCAAAAACATCAACGATGCCCTGGGGCATCCGGTCGGGGACAAGGTCATTACGGAGGCGGCACGGCGGCTGGTGGGGGCGCTGCGGGAGGAGGACACGGTGGCGCGGCTGGGCGGTGACGAATTTGTGGCGGTTCTCTCCGGCATGGAGCGTGAGGAGACCATTGCCGTCGTGGCGAACAAGCTGCTGAAGAGTCTGGAATTGCCCGTGGAGATCGCACCCCACGAATTTTACATTTCGGCCAGCATTGGCATCGCCGTTTATCCAGGCGATGGCGAGACCCAGGATGTCTTGATGAAGCACGCCGACCTTGCCCTGTACCGTGCCAAGCAGGAGGGGCGCAACGCGTTTCGGTTCTACCAGCGGGGCATGAATGAAATGCTGCTGACGCGCCTGAACCTGGAAACCCGGGTACGCCGGGCGCTTGAAAAAGGTGAGCTCTGCCTGCACTACCAGCCCCAGGTCAATCTGGCCACCGGGCAGATCCTGGCCGTGGAGGGACTGTTGCGCTGGGCCTCTGAAGGGATGTTCATTCCACCGCTGGCGTTTATCCCGCTCATCGAAGAAACGGGGCTGATCCTGCCCATCGGCGAATGGGTCCTGGAGACGGCCTGCCGGCAAGCGGCGGCCTGGCGCGAGGCAGGGATCTCCGGTTTGAAAATGGCGGTCAACCTGTCGATGCGCCAACTCTGGAACAAGGATTTTTTTGACACGGTGTTGCGCATCCTCGCCCTGACGAATTGCCGCCCCGAGTGGCTTGAGCTGGAAATCACGGAAAGCATCCTGATGGACAATCCCAGCGAAGCCGTGGACATGCTTCGCAAATTGGCAGGGCTTGGTGTGACGATCGCAATCGACGACTTTGGCACGGGATATTCCAGTCTGGCCTACCTGAAGCGATTTCCGGTGCAGTCGCTCAAGGTGGATCGAACCTTTGTGCAGAATATTTCCTGCGATGCCGACGACGCCGCCATCGTACGCGCCGTCGTGGCTCTGGCACATAGCCTGGATCTCAAGGTGGTCGGGGAGGGCATCGAGGACGCGGCGCAACTGGCCTTTCTGGCCAACCTGGGATGCGACCTGGGGCAAGGCTATTATTTTTCCACGCCAATGCCCGCCGAGGAAATCACTCCCATGTTGCTGGGCTCTCCCACCATCGGAGCGGGTTTTGACATCAAGAATTGTCGTGTGCGCTGGATTGGGGAGCGTGTCGCAAAATGCATGGTGGACAAAAGCGCCTGCCCCTTTGCCCGTGTGCCAGGGGATCTGTGCGAGCATCCCCTGTTGAAGCTCATCGCGCAGGTCTAGGGTGTGTCAGGGGGACAGACCTCACTGCGTGAGGTCTGTCCCCGTTGTCGCCGTCGTCGTTGTCGTTGTCGTCCTGGTCCCAATTTTGCAATCCTTGCAGCCGTCGCTTGGGCCGCAATGGGGTTTGAGGAACAGGCGTTTCACCACGTAAATTGCTGCGGCGGCAACGATCAGCGCGGTCGCGACGGTATCCCACATGGCTCAGCCCCCCGCAAGGGCCAGCGCGACCCGGTAAGTGATGAAGGCCGCGACATAGGCCATGGCAAACAGATAGCCCATCATCAACAGTGGCATGCGCCAGGAATTGGTCTCACGCCGCACGGCGCCCAGGGTGGCTACACATTGCGGCGCATACACATACCAGGCCAGCAGGGACAGGGCGGTGGGCAGGCTCCAGGATTGCGCCAGAACGGGGGCCAGGGTTTCGTTGATGTTGGCGCCGGTGTTGGACAGGGCATACACGGTGCCCAGTGCGCCCACGGCCACTTCCCGCGCTGCAAGTCCGGGCACCAGGGCGATGCAGATCTGCCAGTTGAATCCAATGGGCGCAAAAATTACCCCGAGGGCGTGACCCGCCATGCCGGCAAAGCTGTACTGGATGGCGGGGCCGGTTGCACCTTCGGGGGTTGCAGGGAAGGTGCTGAGAAACCACAGCACGATCATCAAGGGCAGGATGATGGTGCCGACACGTGAAACGAAGATGGCTGCCCGCTCCCACAGGCCCATCAGCAAATTGCGCAGGTTGGGCACCCGGTAGGCCGGCAGTTCCATCATCAGCGCCTGATACTGGTTGCGCGCCGAGCGCTTGAGCACCAGGGCGACACCCATGGCCGAGAAGATTCCGGCAAAGTAGAGTCCGAACAGCACCACCCCCTGCAGGTTGAACACCCCCGCCACGGTGCGGTTGGGGATGAAGGCTGAAATCAGCAATGCATAGACCGGCAGGCGCGCCGAGCAGGTCATGAGGGGGGCAATCAGGATGGTTGTCATGCGGTCACGCCGGCTTTGGATGGTGCGCGTGGCCATGATGCCGGGGATGGCGCAGGCAAAGCTGGAAAGCAGTGGGATGAAGGAGCGTCCGGACAATCCCACCGAACCCATGATGCGATCCAGCAGAAAGGCGGCACGCGGCAGGTAGCCCGAGTCCTCCAGCGCCAGGATGAAGGCAAACAGGATCAGGATCTGCGGCAGGAAGACCAGCACGCTGCCGGCGCCGGACAGGACCCCATCGGCCAGAAGGCTCTGCAGCAGGCCGGGTGGAAGTATTCCACGAAGCCCGTCGGCCGCCAGCGCCACCCCGCTCTTGATGGCGTCCATGGGGATGGCTGCCCAGCTGAACACGGCCTGAAAGGTGAGGAACAGGACGGCCGAGAGAATCAGCATGCCGCTGACGGGGTGCATGACCACCTGATCAATGCGCTCACCCCACCCATCGTTGCGCCGACTTTCATCACAGGTGGCGCCGATGATGGCGCGCACCCGTTGCTGCATGGTCTGCAACTCGTCCGGGGTGGGGTCCTTCCATGGGCCCGACGCCGAAGCCGGGGCGAAGGGCGGGTGTTGATCCAGAAAGGCCACCAGCGCCGCAGCCCCGCCATTTTCCACGGCCACCGTTTCCACTACGGGAATGTCGAGTTCGCGCGAGAGTGCCGGCACATCGATGACGACGCCATGATCCCGGGCCACGTCCATCATGTTGAGCGCCAGGACCAGCGGCCGTCCCAGGCGCTTGAGTTCCAGCACCAGGCGCAGGTGCAGGCGCAGGTTGGTGGCATCCACCACGCATACCAGCAACTCCGGCGTCGCTTCGCCCTGAAGTTGGCCCAGCACGGCGCGCCGGGTGATGGACTCATCCAGCGAGGTGGGCGTGAGGCTATACGCTCCGGGCAGGTCAATGATCTGGATTCGCCTGCCGCTGGGGGAAGTCAGGCCGCCCTCCTTTTTCTCCACCGTGACGCCGGCATAATTGGCCACCTTCTGGTGGCTGCCTGTAAGCCGGTTGAAAAGCGCGGTTTTTCCGCAATTGGGGGCGCCCACCAGGGCAGCGACTGCATCGGGAAGGATTTGCGTGGTCATGGGGATGGGTTAGCTGCGGGTGATCTTGATGGCTGAGGCCTCGGTACGGCGCAGTGCAAAGGTGGAGGTGCCAATGCGCACGGCGATGGGGTCGCCGCTGGGGAACCCCCGGCGTACCACGCGCACCCGTTCGCCAGGCACGAAGCCCAGTTCCATCAGACGGCGCACCCCTTCCTCACCCAGGCGGGCGTCGGCGCCTTCGTCCAGACTGACTTCGGTAATCACACCAGACTCTCCTGGGGCCAGATGCGTGACACGGTGGATTCGGTTTTTCATGGGCTCCACTTCATCGTTCAGAGGCAGTATAAACGAGAATGTTTCTTATTTACAATGGGGACCCAATGGGGACAGACCTCATCCAGGCAGGGGGCCATGTTAAGATGCGCGTTCCTTTCGCAACCTTCATTTCTGACGAATCCCCATGACGGCACCTGCCTTGCTGACCCTCACTCGCCCCGACGATTGGCATGTGCACTTGCGGGACGGCGATGGTATGCGATCCGTGCTGGTCGATACGGCCCGTCAGTTTGCCCGTGCCATCGTCATGCCCAACCTCAAGCCCCCGGTGGCCACGGTGGCCCAGGCCGAGGCCTATCGGGACCGCATCATCGCCGCCTTGCCTGAAGGCAGCGACTTTACTCCGCTCATGACGCTGTATCTCACCGAGGCCACGTTGCCGCTGGAAATCGAGCGTGCGCGCCGCAGCGGATGGATCCACGCGGTCAAGTATTATCCGGCCGGAGCAACCACTCACTCCGAAGCGGGGGTGCGTGATCTTGCGCATTGTCGCGACACCCTGAAGGCCATGGAGGACCTGGGCCTGCCCCTGCTGATTCATGGCGAAGTCACCGATCCCTCGGTGGACGTGTTCGATCGCGAGCGCGTCTTCATCGAGCGCCACCTCATCCCCCTGGTGCAGCGCTATCCCAAACTGAAGGTGGTGCTGGAGCACATCACCACGGCCTCGGCGGTCAAGTTTGTGCTGACGGCCGACGACAACGTGGCGGCCACCGTGACGCCTCACCACCTGCTCTACAACCGCAACGCCCTGTTTCAGGGTGGTGTCCGTCCCCATTATTACTGCCTGCCCGTGTTGAAGCGCGAGGAGCACCGGCAGGCGCTGGTCCGTGTAGTCGCCTCGGGCAACCCCAAGTTCTTTCTGGGCACCGACAGTGCGCCCCACGCCAGGGGCACCAAGGAAAATGCCTGCGGCTGTGCCGGCATCTACAGTGCCCACGCGGCGCTCGAGCTCTATGCCGAGGCCTTCGAGGCCGCCGGGGCGCTGGACAGGCTGGAAGGGTTTGCCAGCCATTTTGGAGCAGATTTTTACGGATTGCCGCGCAATACCTCGCGGGTGACCCTGGTGCGCGAATCCTGGACCGTGCCCGCCGGGCATCCCTTTGGCCAGGACACCCTGGTGCCGCTGCGTGCCGGGGAAACCATTGCCTGGAAGCTGCAGGCGCCGATCTGATAGAATCCACGGTGAAGCTGGCTGGGCAGTCGCCGCGTGCCTCTGGCACGGGGAGGAAAGTCCGGGCTCCATAGAGCAGGATGCCGGTTAACGACCGGAGGCCGTGAGGCCATGGAAAGTGATACAGAGACTCAAACCGCCGAAGCACTGCGCAAGCGGGGCTGGCAAGGGTGAAAAGGTGCGGTAAGAGCGCACCGCGGACGCGGCAACGCGGACGGCAAGTTAAACCCCATCCGGAGCAAGACCAAATAGGGAAGCAATCGCGTGGCTCGCGCGGCTTCCGGGTAGGTTGCTGGAGCGACCGGGTAACCGGCCGCCTAGAGGAATGACTGTCCTCGACAGAACCCGGCTTACAGGCCAGCTTCTTTCTTTTTGCCCCTTTCAGGGGCCTCCCCTGAATCATTCCCTGAGTCATTTTGGCAACACCGTTGTCGATTCTTCTTTCCCTCAAAAAAATCAGCCAGTTGGGCTGAATAAGCCTTGACCCTGTTTTATCGTTGCCCTATAGTGGAAAAAAGTAGGAAGAAATGGGATTTTGTGGTCAATTGAGGGGGTCAGGGGAAGATTGTGTTTCAGGGACCATCAGAAATCAGTCTGGACGCCAAAGGTCGGCTAGCGATTCCCACCCGCTACCGCGACGCCCTGCGCGCCCAGGGCGAGGGTCACCTGGTCATCACCGCCCATCCGCACCGTTGCCTGCTGCTCTACCCGCGTCCATCCTGGGAACCCATTCGGGACGCCATCATGAAAAAATCCGGGCTCGATCGCCAGACCACTCTGTTGCAGGGGTTGCTGGTGGGCCATGCCGACGACGTGGAAATGGATGCAGCCGGCCGCGTCCTGGTGTCGCCGGCCTTGCGCCGCTTTGCCGGGATCGAGCGCGAGCTGATGATGTTCGGTCAGGGCAGCCATTTCAAACTCTGGAATCCTGCCGCCTGGGACAAGCAATTCGAGGAAATCGAAAAGCTCGGTCCCGACCTGGTGCCGGCTGGTATGGAAGATCTTTCGCTCTAGCGATGACCCACAGCGAAATGGGCCGCGCTGCCATGCAACATATCACCGTCCTTCTCGCTGAAGCAGTTGACGCCCTGGCCATCCGACCTGCGGGCACCTATGTGGATGGCACCTTTGGTCGCGGGGGTCATAGCCGTCGCATCCTCGAAGCGCTGGGGCCGGCAGGACGCCTCATTGCGCTGGACCGGGACGCCGAGGCCGTCCATGCTGCCGCAACGGTGCAAGACCCCCGATTTGAAATCGTGCGTGCCAGTTTTTCAAGCCTTGCCGAGGTGCTTCGCGAACGCGGGCTTACCAGGGTGGATGGCGTGTTGCTGGATTTGGGCATCTCGTCTCCCCAAATTGACGATGCCGTGCGTGGTTTCAGCTTCCGCCTGGAAGGACCGCTCGACATGCGCATGGATACGGCATGCGGCGAGCCTGCCAGCGCGTGGCTGGCCCACGCCGGGCGCGACGAGATTGCCCGGGTCATTCGCGAGTATGGCGAAGAGCGCTTCGCCAGGCAGATCGCCCAGGCCATCGTGACGGCCCGCACCCTGGAGCCTATACAGACCACCGGACAACTGGCGCGCATCGTGGCCTCGGCCGTGCGCACGCGCGAAGCGGGACAGGATCCCGCCACGCGCACGTTTCAGGCGCTGCGCATCCACCTCAATCGCGAGCTGCAGGAAATTGCCGGCGTGCTGCCCCAGGCGCTCCAGGCCTTGAACACGGGCGGACGCCTGGTGGTGATCAGTTTCCATTCCCTGGAAGACCGCATCGTCAAGCAGTTCATGCGCGAGCAGGCGCAGCCGCCGGAAATTCCGCGGGGCTTTGCGGTTCGGGAAGCGGATCGCCCGGCGCCGCGACTGCGCCTCGTGGGGAGGGCCGTTCGTCCCGCTGCGCAAGAGATTGCCGCCAATCCCCGCAGTCGCAGCGCAGTCATGCGGGTGGCGGAAAGGACGGCCGCATGAGCCGCCTTAACATCGTCCTGTTTGCCCTGGTCGTGGTGTTGGCCATTGGCGTGGTGCATGCCCAGCATCGCGCACGCCGGCTGTTTGTGGACCTGCAGAAGGAAAAGGATACGGCGGAGCAGCGGGTTGCCGAGTGGAACCAGTTGCAGATCGAGCAGGGCATGCTGGCCTCCAGTCATCGCGTCGAGGACAGCGCGGTTCATGGGTTGCAGATGCAGCTGCCCCCGTCCTCCCGGACCCGCATGATCGTGGTGGGCCAGCCTCAAATCCAGGGGGTGCGATGAACGTCGGCGTCAACAGCTCGCGCCTCAATCTGCGTCTTGATGGCTGGCGTTCGCGCCTGCTCCTGATTGCGCTGGTCTCCTGCTTTGCGGGACTTGTGGGGCGCGCTGCCTGGCTGCAGGGATTTCATGCCGGATTTTTGCAGCAGAAGGGTGAAGAACGCTACAGCCGCGTCATCGAGATGCCGGCGAGCCGGGGCATCATCCGCGATCGCAACGGACAGCCCCTGGCCATCAGCACGCCCGCGGAGTCCATCTGGGCGAGTCGCGAGGATGTGGAGCTGTCGCCAGCCCAGAGCAAATCACTGGCAGGCTTGCTGCACATGGACCCCAGGGAGCTGGCGCAGCGCCTCAATGGCGGCGGGCGTGGCAATTTTGTGTATCTCAGGCGCCAGGTGACGCCCGAGGTGGCACAGCAGATCATGGATCTCAAGATTTCCGGGCTGTTCCAGCAGCATGGGTTTCATCGGGCCTATCCCAAGGGCGAGGAAACCGCGCATCTGGTGGGCTTTACCGATGCCGACGACCACGGCCAGGAGGGCGTGGAGCTGGCGTACCAGAAGGATCTTGGCGGCAGCGCCGGGGCGCGCCGGGTGATCAAGGATCGCGCGGGACACATCATCGAGGACGTGGAAAGCATTCGTGTGCCCCGTCCCGGACAGGACATTGCACTGAGCGTGGATGGGCGCATCCAGCATCTGGCGTACCGCGAGCTGCGCAACGCGGTGATGGTCCACCGGGCCAAGGCCGGGGCTGTGGTCATTCTGGATACCCAGACGGGCGAAGTGCTGGCGCTGGCCAACTATCCTGATTATGACCCCAACAACCGCGAGCACCTTTCGGGCGCGCAACTGCGCAACCGCGCCATCACCGACACCTTCGAACCGGGTTCCACCCTGAAGCCATTTACCATCGCCACGGCACTGGAAGCGGGTAAAGTCACCCCCAATACCGTCATACCCACCGGGGGCGGGCAGATGACCATCGGAACCAGCACCATCCGCGACACCCATCCCTTCGCTTCGCTTACGGTGGCCCAGGTGATCCAGCATTCCAGCAACGTGGGTGCGGCGCGCATTGCCTTGACCCTGCCTTCGGAAACCCTGTGGAACATGTTTACTGACGTGGGTTTTGGCCAGACACCCAAGCTCGGATTTCCGGGCGAGGCGGGAGGGAGGGTCCGTCCCTTCCGCTCGTGGAAGCCTATCGAGCAGGCCACCATGTCCTACGGCAACGGCATCTCGGTGAGCCTGATCCAGTTGGCCCGGGCCTACACCATCTTTGCCAATGGCGGTCAATTGCGCCCGCTCTCGCTGACCCGGGTGAGTACCCCTCCCTCCGGGCGTCAGGTCATATCGTCGCAAACAGCGCGTCAGGTGACGGACATGCTGGAACTGGTGGTCAAGCCCGAAGGCACGGCACCAGCGGCCCAGGTTAAAGGTTATCGCGTGGCCGGCAAAACCGGCACGGCGCACAAGGTGGTCGGCGGTCGCTATGCCAATCGTTATGTGGCGTCGTTTGTCGGATTCGCTCCGGCCTCCGCACCGCGCGTGCTGATTGCCATCATGATCGACGAGCCGGCGGGCAGCAGTTATTACGGGGGACTTGTTGCGGCCCCGGTGTTTTCCGCATTGATGGGCAATGTGTTGCAAATGCTGGCCGTGCCTCCCGATGATCCCAACAGCAGTCTGTTTGACGCGCCCGCCGCGGGGGCAGGTTCGGCGGAGGATACATGAGCACTGACCTGCATGCCTCCCACGCCCCTGGCCGCGTACACCCTGTGGATGTCGCGGCCCTGCGTCATCTGGGCTTGCCTTTGGCAGACTTGACGTCGGACAGTCGCGCCGTGACGCCCGGCATGACCTTTGCCGCCTATCCGGGGGCGCAGGCGGATGGGCGCCGTTTCATCCCCGAGGCCATCGGGCGCGGCGCTGCATCTGTGCTCTGGGAGAGCGACGGCTTTGCCTGGGCACCGGAGTGGAACGTTCCCAACCAAGGCATTGCGGGACTGCGGGCCCAGATCAGCGGCATTGCCGGACAGGTCTATGGCGAGCCCTCCCGGCATCTGTGGGTCGTGGGGGTGACGGGCACCAACGGCAAGACCAGTTGCACCCATTGGCTTGCGCAATTACTGGAACAGGCGGGCAAGCCTTGTGCCGTGGTGGGCACGCTGGGCAACGGCCTGCGCTTGCAACTGGAGCCTGCGCTCAATACCACCCCTGACGCCATTGCCCTGCAGCAGGCGCTGGCGCGCTACCGGGCGCAGGGGGCTGTCGCTTGTGCGATGGAAGTGTCGTCCCATGGTCTGGTTCAGGACAGGGTGGCGGGCATCGCGTTTCGCGGTGCGCTGTTCACCAACCTCTCGCGCGATCACCTCGATTATCACGGCACGCTGGAGGCTTACGGCGAAGCCAAGGCCCTGCTGTTCGATGCAGCCGGCCTGGAGTTTGCCGCGATCAATCTGGACGATCCCTTTGGCATGCGGCTGGTGGAAAGGATGAAGGGGACAGACCCCGTTTCGGGGTCTGTCCCCAAAACCCCCAAAATCATCGGCTACACCCTGGAGGGAATGCAGGCCCCGTCCGGGGTATCGGTCCTGCAGGCCCGCAACTTGGAGATCAGCCTGCAGGGATTGCATTTCCAGGTGGCCGGCGAATGGGGGCAGGCCGAGGTGCGGGCGCCGCTCATGGGCCGCTTCAACGTGTCCAACCTGCTTGCCGTCATGGCGGCTGCATTGATGTCCGGCATGACGCTGGAGCAGGTTTGTGACGGGGTTGCGCGACTTGCGGCCCCTGCCGGTCGCCTGCAGCGGCTGGGGGGAGGGGCTTTGCCCGACGTGGTGATCGACTACGCCCATACGCCGGATGCACTGGAGAAGGCGCTTGCCACCCTGCGTGAAACCGTGGCCCCCAGGCGTCGGCTGATTTGCGTGTTTGGCTGTGGCGGCAACCGCGATCCCGGCAAACGGCCCCTGATGGGGGAAGTGGCGGCACGCCTTGCGGATATGGTCGTGCTGACCAGCGACAACCCGCGCTACGAGTCCGTCGATGCCATCCTCGATGAAATCGCCCAGGGGATGGATATGCCGTTCCAGCGCATTCCCGAGCGGGCCGAAGCCATTCGCCATGCAATCGCCTCGGCGCAGGCGGGTGATGTCGTCCTGATCGCAGGCAAGGGGCATGAAACCACCCAGGAAGTGGCGGGCCAGAAGTTGCCCTTCGATGATCGCGACGTGGCACAGCATTGTCTCGATGAGGTGCGCGCATGAGCAGCATGATGAGCCTGCAGGAAGCCGCCCTGATCCTGGGAGACGCCACGGAACATGCCACAGCCGCCGTTCAGCGCGTCACGACGGATACCCGCCAGCTCCGGCAGGGCGACCTGTTCGTGGCTTTGCGCGGTGAGCATTTCGATGGCCACGCCTTCGTGGCAGAAGCGCTGCGTCGCGGTGCCGTGGGCGCCGTGGTGGAAGCCGATGCGGACGGGGACGGGGACAGACCTCATCTGATCCGGGTGTCCGACACGGCGCTGGCCCTGGCTGATTTGGCTGGAGCCTGGCGTCGGCGCATCAACCCGCGGGTGGTGGCGGTGACGGGCAGCAACGGCAAGACGACCGTCAAGGAAATGCTGGCGGCCATCCTGCGCAGCGCCGCCTCGCTGGAGGGAATGTCGGCAGATGACAGCGTGTTGGCCACCGTGGGCAATCTCAACAATACCCTGGGCTTGCCCATGACGCTGCTGCGGCTGCGTGCGGGGCACCGCTGGGCGGTGGTCGAGATGGGCATGAATCGCGTCGGCGAGATTGCGGCCATGACCCGGGTGGCACAGCCGGATGTGGCGCTGATCAACAACGTGCAGCGTGCCCATGTGGGCATGCTGGGTAGCCTCGCAGCCGTGGCGCGCGCCAAGGGGGAGCTCTTTGCCGGGCTGCCCGCGGGGGGCGTGGCCGTCCTTCCTGCAGGCGAGGCCATGACCGCCGTGCTGCGCGATTGTGCAGCAGGACACCCCGTGGTGGATTTTGCGCTGGATCGCCCGGCCCTGGTGCAGGGCACCACTCGGGGCGAGACCCTGCAAATCTCCTGGCCCGAAGCCTCCATCCAGGTTCGGCTCAACGTGCCGGGGCGGCACAACCAGGCCAATGCCGTGGCGGCCGCGGCAGCAGCCATGGCGCTGGGCATTCCGGCCGAGGCGATTTGCCTGGGACTGGAGGGTTTTCAGGGGGTGCCGGGCCGGCTTCAATCCAGATTTTCGGCCCTCGGCGCGCTCGTGATCGACGATACCTACAATGCCAATCCCGATTCCGTGGCGGCGGCAATTGCCGTGCTGGCCGCGCGTCCGGGTCGTCGCATCCTGGCGCTGGGAGACCTGGGGGAACTGGGCGACGAGGCCCCCCTACTGCACGCCGAGGTGGGTCGTGTGGCCCGTGCCGCAGGCATTGACGACTGTTTTACCCTGGGTGAGCTGACCCGGGAGACCTGTCGCGCGTTTGGTGCGCGGGCGCATCATTTTGAATCGGCGGCGGCGCTGGTGGCCACCTTGCAGCCACAGCTCAACGCCGATGCCACCGTGCTGGTCAAGGGGTCTCGTTTCATGCAGATGGAGCGAGTCGTGGAGGGACTGGTGCAATGACGGCCAGCCATCGAGGAACGAAGACATGTTGTTAGCACTGGCCCATTGGCTGTCCCAGAGCATTCACGGATTTCGCGTGGTGGACTACATCACGCTGCGCGCAGTGCTGGCGACCCTCACGGCGCTGACGATTTCATTTGCCATCGGCCCCTTCATGATCCGCAAGCTGACGGCCTACAAAATCGGCCAGTCGGTGCGCGATGACGGGCCGCAGACGCATCTCATCAAGAGCGGCACGCCGACCATGGGCGGTGCGCTGATTCTGGTGGCGATTGCCGTGACCACGCTGCTCTGGGCCGACCTCACCAACCGCTATGTGTGGCTGGTGCTGGGGACCATGATGGGTTTTGGCGTGATCGGCTGGGTGGACGACTACCGCAAGGTGGTGCATCGCAATCCCAAAGGGCTTTCGGCACGCGCCAAGTTTTTCTGGCAGTCGGTGATTGCCACGGTGGTGGCGGTGGCACTGTTGCAGATGGCCACGACGCCATCGGAAACCGACCTGATCGTGCCGTTCTTCAAGACGGTGGCGCTGCCGTTGGGTGGGCTGGGGTTTGTCATCCTGACCTACTTCGTGATCGTGGGGACCAGCAACGCCGTCAACCTGACCGATGGTCTGGACGGCCTTGCCATCATGCCCACTGCAATGATTTCCGGGGCGCTTGCGGTGTTTGCCTACGTGGCGGGCAACAAGGTGTTCGCGCTCTACCTTGCGTTTCCCAGCATTCCAGGGGCCGGCGAGCTGGTGGTGTTTTGTGCTGCCATGACCGGTGCGGGCCTCGGGTTTCTGTGGTTCAACGCCTATCCCGCCGAGGTGTTCATGGGGGATGTGGGTGCGCTGGCCCTGGGCGCGGCGCTGGGTCTCGTGGCCGTGATCGTGCGACAGGAAATCGTGCTGTTCGTGATGGGCGGCGTGTTCGTGCTGGAAACCCTCTCCGTGGTGTTGCAGGTGGCTTCCTTCAAGCTGACGGGCAACCGCATCTTCCGAATGGCGCCCGTGCACCATCATTTCGAGCTCAAGGGCTGGAAGGAAAACCAGGTGGTGGTGCGCTTCTGGATCATCACCATCATCCTGGTCCTGGCCGGCCTCTCCACCCTCAAGCTGCGCTGATCACGCCATGATGAACGCTCCCTATCCCGCAACCCTCAAGTCCCGTACCGTGCTGGTGCTGGGGCTGGGTGACACCGGGCTCGCCACGGTACGCTGGTTGCGTGCCCACGGTGCGCGCGTGCGGGTGGCGGACACGCGGGCACAACCTCCCCACGCCGGGGTGCTGCGGCGCGAGGCGCCGGAAGTGGATGTGCATACCGGACCTTTCACGCGCGCCTGCTTTGAGGGCCAGTCCCTGATCGTGGCAAGCCCGGGAGTGCCGCTGGCCGAGCCCGAAGTGGCTGCGGCCATGGCGCGTGGCCAGGAGGTGGTGGGAGACGTGGAACTCTTTGCCCGCACGATCCAGTCGCTATCCCGGCCGCCGAGGGTGGTGGCCATCACCGGTGCCAATGGCAAGACCACGGTCACCACCATGGTGGGTGAAATGGTGCGTGCCGCAGGACTTGATACCGCCGTGATCGGCAACATCGGCACCCCGGTGCTGGAAGCGTTGAATGCGCCAACGCCCGCCGAGGTCTACGTGCTCGAGCTTTCGAGTTTCCAGCTCGAGGCCACGCACAATCTGGCGCTGCGTGCTGCCACCGTGCTCAACGTCACCGAGGATCATCTGGATCGCTACGCCGACATGGACGCCTACACGGCGGCCAAGGCGCGCATTTTTGCCCATTGCGGGCAGCGCATCCTGAATCGGGAAGACCCGCGTTCGCTGGCCATGGCCAATCCGGGTGCCATCACCTTCGGGCTTGATGTACCCCCCACGGCGCGCGATTGGGGTCTGTCCCCCAATGACTGGGTCTGCTGCGGTACGACGCCCGTGATGGCGCTCGCCACGTTGCCCCTGAGTGGTCGCCACAACGCGGCCAACGCCATGGCGGCACTGGCGCTGTGCGATGCGCTGGGCGTACCGCGCCCGGTGGCGGTACAGGCCCTGCAATCCTTCAAGGGATTGCCGCACCGGGTCGAGCGCGTGGCCACCGTTGCCGGCGTGACCTATTACGACGATTCCAAGGGAACGAATGTTGGGGCCACCGTGGCCGCCCTGACGGGAATGACGGCGCCGGTTGTGCTGATTGCCGGCGGCGACGGCAAGGGCCAGGATTTTTCGCCGCTGAAGGCGGCGCTTTCACGCCATGCCCGCGCGCTCGTCCTGATCGGTCGCGATGCGCCGCGCATCGAAGCGGCGGTGGCCGGTTGCGGCGTACCGCTCGTGCACGCCAACGACATGGAAGATGCCGTACGGCAGGCCGCACGGCTGGCGCAACGCGAAGACGTGGTGCTGATGTCTCCGGCATGTGCCAGTTTTGACATGTTCAGCAACTACCTGCACCGGGCAGAGGTGTTCGTTGCCGCAGTGCGTGCGCTGGTGCAGCAGAAAGCGGGGGAGGGGGCATGACCACCACCTTTGCCACCCCGCGCCTGCTGCGTTCCGAATACGATCTCACCCTGGTCTGGACCATTCTGGCCCTGCTGGCCCTGGGGGTGGTGATGGTGTATTCGGCGTCGATCGCCTCCGCCGAAGCCGATCGCCACATTGGCTACCGCTCCACCTACTTTTTCGTGCGTCAGCTCATCTATGTTGTCGTGGCCCTGCTGGCGGGACTGGCGGCATTCCAGGTGCGCGTCGAGATCTGGCAGAAGTGGGCCCCCTATCTTTTCGGCGCGGGCCTGCTCGGTCTTGTCCTGGTGCTGATTCCGGGGTTGGGCAAGGAAGTCAACGGCAGCCGTCGCTGGCTGTCGCTTGTGGTGCTCAACCTGCAACCCTCCGAGTTCATGAAATGCTTTGTGGTGCTGTACGCCGCCGACTACACCGTGCGCAAGGCCGCCTTCATGCACAGCTTCAAGAAGGGCTTTGTGCCCATGTTCATCGTGATGTTCCTGGTGGGGGCCCTGCTGTTGCGTGAGCCGGACTTTGGCGCGCTGGCCGTGATGACGGCCATCGCCGCGGCCATCCTGTTCCTGGGGGGGCTCAACTGGCGCCTCTTCGTGGTGTTGATGGCGGTGCTGGCGGTGGGGTTCGTGCTGCTGGTGGTGCTGTCCCCCTATCGCTTCAACCGCCTGATCTGGTTCTGGAACCCCTGGGCTGACCCCTTCGGCAAGGGCTACCAGCTTACCCACGCGCTCATCGCTTTTGGACGCGGGGGCTGGCTTGGGGTGGGACTCGGCGCCAGCGTGGAAAAACAGCTCTACCTGCCCGAGGCGCATACCGATTTTCTGATGGCGGTGATTGCCGAGGAACTGGGGTTCGTGGGCGTGATCATGACCATCGGGCTGTTTGTGTTCCTGGTTTGGCGGGCCTTTGCCATCGGCAACCGGGCGGCGTCCATGGAGCGCTATTTTGCAGCGCTGACGGCGCAGGGCGTCGGCGTCTGGTTTGCCGTGCAAACGGTGGTCAACATGGGTGTGAACATGGGCATGCTGCCCACCAAGGGCCTGACCCTGCCGCTCCTGAGTTATGGCGGAAGCGGCATTGTGGCCAACGTGGTGGCGCTGGCGGTGCTGCTGCGCATCGATTACGAGTCGCGTCAGATGATGCGGGGGCGTGCGCCATGAGCCGCTGTGCCCTGATCATGGCAGGCGGCACCGGCGGTCACGTCTTTCCGGCGTTGGCGCTGGCGCAGGAATTACGCCTGGAAGGATGGCGGGTGGTATGGCTGGGCACCCATGCCGGAATCGAAGCGCGTCTGATTCCTGAACAGGGATATGCGTTCGAAACCATTTCCGTGGGCGGGCTGCGCGGCAAAGGCATGCTGCGGGCCCTGCTGGCGCCCCTGATGGTGTTGCTGGCCTGCGCCCAGAGTCTGATGGTCCTGTTGCGCCAGCGTCCCGATGTGGTGGTGGGGTTTGGTGGTTTCGCGGCCTTCCCCGGAGGGCTGACTGCGGCGCTCTTGATGAAGCCCCTCATCCTCCATGAGCAGAACGCCGTGGCAGGGCTCACCAATCGCCTGCTGGCACGGCTGGCGCGCCGGGTCTTTGAAGGCTTTCCAAAATCCTTTGAGGCCCCGTCCACCCATCCGTTGGCGCGCCTTGTCGGCGTGCCGCGCAAAGTCACCTGGGTGGGCAACCCGGTGCGCCCCGAAATTCGCTGGCTGGCGGCCCCTGCCAGGCGCTTCGCCGGGCGCAGCGGCGTGCTGCAGATTCTGGTCCTGGGGGGCAGCCAGGGGGCGCGAGCGCTCAACACGCTGATCCCGCAGGCGCTGGCGTTGATTCCCGTGGAAGAGCGCCCCCTCGTGCTGCATCAGGGCGGGGACAAGATGATGGACACCTTGCGCCAGTCCTATCGGGAGCAGGGGGTGGAGGGAGACCTGCGCCCCTTCATCAAGGACATGGCGGCGGCCTACGCGGGGTGCGACCTCGTCATCTGCCGCGCCGGTGCACTCACCATTGCCGAACTTGCCGCGGCAGGGGTGGGCAGCATCCTGGTGCCGTTTCCGGCGGCGGTGGATGACCACCAGACGGCCAATGCGCAGTTTCTGGAATCGCGGGGGGCGGCGCGCGTGATCGCACAATCCCGGCTCAACCCGGCACTGCTGGCGCAATGGCTGCAGGAGCTGACCCGTCCCGCCCTGCTGGAGATGGCGCAGGCCGCGCGCGCACTGGCCAAGCCCGAAGCAACCGAAGACCTGGCGGCAGCCTGCAGGGAGATTGCGCAATGAAACATAAGGTCAGTCATGTGCATTTCGTGGGCATCGGGGGCTCGGGCATGAGCGGCATCGCCGAGGTGCTGCTCAACCTGGGCTATGAAATCACGGGGTCAGACCTCGGCAGCAATGCCGCCACGACGCGCCTTTCGGGGTTGGGTGCGGTGATCTGGAAGGGCCACGACGCGGCGCACATCGATGGCGCCGACGCGGTGGTGGTGTCCACGGCAGTCACGGCGGACAACCCCGAAGTGGTCGCGGCGCGAGCGCAGCACATTCCCGTGGTGCCGCGCGCCACCATGCTGGCCGAATTGATGCGCCTCAAAAAAGGGATTGCGGTGGCGGGAACCCACGGCAAGACCACCACCACCAGCCTGATTGCCAGCGTGCTGGCCGAGGCGGGGCTCGACCCCACCTTCGTCATCGGCGGGCGCCTGAACAGCGCGGGCAGCCACGCGGCGCTGGGTAGCGGCGAATTCATCGTGGCCGAGGCCGACGAGTCCGACGCATCGTTCCTGGTGCTCCAGCCCGTCATGGCGGTGGTCACCAACATCGATGCCGACCACATGGATACCTACGGCCACGATTTCGAACGGCTCAAGTCGGCCTTCGTGGAGTTTCTCGAACATTTGCCGTTCTATGGCGTCGCCGTGCTCTGCATTGAAGACCCGGTGGTGCGCGACATCCTTTCTCGTGTCAGCAAGCCCGTGGTGAGCTACGGCTTCTCGGCCGACGCTGCGGTGCGTGCCGTGGACGTGGTGGCCGAAGACGGGCGCATGCGCTTTGGGGTGGAGCTGCGGGCCGACCGCACGCAACGGGTGGCGCGCCGCCTGGATGTCACGCTCAATTTGCCCGGACATCACAACGTGCTCAACGCCCTGGCGGCCATCAGCGTGGCCATCGAGGTGGGGGCGCCCTATCCCTCCATCATCAAGGCCCTGGAAAAATTCAATGGCGTGGCACGGCGCTTTCAGCGCTACGGCGACTTGCCCCTGCCCAACGGGGGTCGCTTCACCCTGGTGGACGACTACGGCCATCACCCGGTGGAGATGGCGGCCACCATCAGCGCGGCGCGCGGCGCCTTCCCGGGGCGGCGCCTGGTGCTGGCCTTTCAGCCCCATCGCTACACCCGCACGCGGGACTGTTTTGAAGGATTCGTCAAGGTGTTGGCCTCGGTGGATGCGCTGGTGCTGACCCCGGTCTATGCCGCGGGCGAAGCGCCCATCGCCGGCGCCGACAGCCTCACCCTGGTTGCTGCGCTCAAGGCGCATAGCGCCTTGCAGCCCGTGCTTGTGGAAGATATGGCCCAGTTGGCGCAGCGCACCCTGGATGCATTGCAGCCCCGGGACGTGCTGGTCACCATGGGAGCCGGCAGCATCGGGCAGCTTCCAGGCCAGCTGGTGTCGCTCAGTGGAGGGCATTCGTGAACGGCACCTTGCGCCACAACGAGCCCATGAGTCGCCATGTCAGCTGGCGAGCCGGCGGGGCCGCGGCCCATTGCTACGTGCCCCGGCATCGGGATGACCTGGTGGATTTCGTCACGACGCAAGCCGACGCCGAGCGGTTGCACGTGGTGGGGCTGGGCAGCAATCTGCTGGTGCGCGACGGGGGCCTGGATGCCACGGTGGTGCTGACGCACGGCGCGCTGCGCGAGACTGCGGTTGTGGGGACAGACCTCAAGGGAAACACGCTGCTGGATGTGGAGGCAGGGGTTCCGGCGCCCAAGGTGGCGCGCATGGCGGCACGCCTGGGACTCTCGGGCGCCGAATTTCTGGCGGGCATCCCGGGAACCATGGGCGGTGCGCTGGCCATGAACGCCGGCTGCTATGGCGCTGAAACATGGAATTTCGTGGTATCGGTCACGACGCTGGATCGCACCGGGCGTCTGCGCATTCGCACTCCGGCCGACTACGACATCGGCTATCGGCATGTGGCGCTGCGCGCGGCCGATGCGGTGGAACGCCCGGGCGCGGCGGGCCTGGCCCCCCTGGAGCCGGAACCGGAATGGTTCGTTGCGGCACGCCTGGCTTTTCCCGCGGGTTCTCCCGAAGCCGCGTTGCTGCGCATCCGCGAGCTTCTGGCACGCCGCGTGGCCAGCCAGCCGCTG
>JAJZEH010000104.1 GCA_021805725.1 Pseudomonadota bacterium
GCTGCTCTTAGGAGAAAGGTCGAATCCCTTCCCGATATGGATGATGTCTTTGGCTGTCAACTGCACTTTGGCAGCAAGTTTCTGATTGACATTGTCCTTCAGTTTTTCCATGTTCCTTCGTCTTTGGATCGTGGTCCATGAAAGAAAGATGATGCCGCAGACAATCAACAAGGGATAAAGGGTTGTCATGAATAGCGTCGACCAGTCTGTCATCATTCGTATGCTCCTTGGATCCATCATGCCTTCCCGCCTTTTGGACGTGAGGTCTGTTTGCAATATGTGAAATATTCCCATATAATACACGAAACTCGGGAAATATCCACTGGGAGCTCAGAAGGCGCATGGGGCGCCAAGACTAGTAATGCCCCGTTCGGGCAATTAATTCTTAGGAGATCAACATGACGGTTACTATTCTTCGGCAGCGACTTTTTCTTTGTATGGGCTTGCTGGGAGTGCTTTTCCTGTCGGCCTGCGGTGGCGGCGGGGGTGGGGGCGGCGCATCTTCAGGCAACCTCAACGTACTGTTGGCGGATTCTCCAGCATGCGGTTATGACCACGTGTACGTTACCGTGGATCATGTTGAAATTTCTTCCGATGGCAACAACTGGACAAGCATCCCTGTAAGCGCCAGCGTGGCCCAGCCCATTGATTTACTTAATTTGACCAACGGGGCCATGCTTTCCTTGGGCATCGCGCCGTTGCCGGCAGGAACCTATCAGCAGGTGCGTCTGGTGCTCAAGGCCAACGGCACCGCGCAACCTTGGGCTAACGCGTTGGTGCTGACGGGCTCGACGCTCCAGATCCCACTGGCAACCCCCAGCAGCCAGCAAAGCGGCTACAAGATTGTCGGTCCTTTTGTGGTGCAGGCAGGAACAATGGCCGATCTGGTTCTCGACTTTAATGCATGCAAGTCCATTGTAGTCGCGGGGGGCAGCGGAAAATATCTTCTCAAGCCTACGGTGACAGCCACTGCTGAAGTGGTGTCCGGCTCAATCAGCGGGATCGCTACGCCAAACGCTTCTGTGTATGCAGAACAACAATCGGGCTCGGGTCCCGTGATTGTCACGGGTACTGTTGCTGATGCCACAAGTGGCGCATTCACCTTGTCAACCATTGAACAAAGCAGCACGGGTGGTACCGTGGACGTAGTGATGGTGCCCTCTGCGCCGGCATCGGGAAACGCAGGCTATGCCGTGGATATTGTGCAAAACGTACCCGTTACAGCAGGTATGACGACCAGCGTCGGGACGCTTGCTGCAATGGCTTCCTCGATAAACTCGGCATCAGGAACGGTCACGGTGTCTGGGTCGCCGGGCGCGGCAAACCTGGTCGCAGACCAGCGGGTGTCCAGCACGACGAGGGTTTATGAGGTCAGCTCGATTGCCACCACCACGGGTTCCTATAGCATTCCCCTGGCGGCTTCCGGTGTGTGGTTGGGAACTTACAGCACGACATTGCCGATAGTTTTTACCCAGGATACCGCCATAACCGATGCGGGGGTTTACAGCCTCGTTGCCACCGATGCCGCCGCCGTGGCATCGGTGCCGCAGACGGTCAATGTGAGTGCAGGTTCGGTGGCAAATATTAATTTTGCATTTTAGGAAAACAGGAACTCAACACAGGGGCTAGGGGCCGATGAAGGGGTTAAGCACCGACAGAAACTGCTCAGGATCCTGCAACTGCGGTACGTGAGCACAGCCCGTCACAAGGTTCAGCTGTGCATGGGGCAGGCCTGCAGCCAGTTCCCGCGACATCGCCGGAGGCGTGGCTTCGTCATGTTCACCCACCAGTACCAGCACTGGCACATCGATTGAGCCGAGGTGAGCGCGCAGGTCGAGGGTGGCGAGTGCGGCGCAGGCATTCTGGAAGGTTTGCGGATCCACTGCCAGGAAGCGCTGCCGTCGTTCTTCCACCAGCGCCGGATGAGTGGTTTGAAACTCGGGGGAGAACAGGCGGCGCATGGCCACTTCGGCGATGGCGGCGATACCTTTTTCCTGAGCGGCGGCCGACATGCTGCGAAAGGCAGCACGACCGGGTTCGGAAAAGGTGGCGCCACAGTCGGCCAGGATCAGTCGCCTCGCGATTCCCGGATGCCGGATGGCCATGAGCAAGGCCACGAAACCACCATAGCCATTTCCCAGCAAGAGAGGGCTCTGCGCCAGATCCAGTTCTTTGATGGCCCCGGCTACCCGGTCGGCCACCGCTTCCAGCCCCCCCGCTACCCGGTCCGAGCGTCCAAATCCTGGCAAGGCAAGCAGGATAACCCGGTGTGTTTGCGCCAGGGGCACGGCAATCCGGTCAAAGCTTGAATCGTCCGCCAGCAGCGAGTGCAGCAGGATGATGGGTTGCCCTTCGCCGCTGACGCGGGCATGGACGCGGTGGGGGCCCACTGCGATATCCATTGGGCTGAAGGAGGGCTGTGAGGGAGGCATGGGCATTTCCATTTAATTGAGACGAGGTTGACTGGCCGTGTCCTTGTACCAGTCGAACGGCGAATCCTCCATGCGCAGCATGACGCTCTTGGTTTCAAAATGCTGGTCGAAGGATTCGGTACCGCACTCGCGCCCGATGCCGGAGTCCTTGACACCTCCCCACGGCGAGGCTGGATCCAGGCGATGGTGGTCATTGATCCAGACGATGCCGCATTTGAGGCGGGCCGCGACCCGGTGGGCCCGGGTCAGGTTGTTGGTGCGAATGGCTCCGGCCAGACCAAACTGTGAATTGTTGGCAAGGGCCACCCCTTCTTCCTCGGTGGAGAATCTGGAGATGGAAACAAAAGGCCCGAAGACTTCTTCCTGGAAAATGCGCATGTGGGCTGAGACGTCAGCAAACACGGTGGGCTCGACAAAATAACCGGCTTTCAGCGCCGGATCGGAGGGCACTTTTCCCCCGGCAACGAGCCGCGCCCGATCTTCTTCCAGACCAATCTTGATGTAGTTGAGTACGCGTTGTTGCTGGCGTGCCGACACCACGGGCCCCAATTGCACGGTGGGGTCGATGGGGTTGCCGATGCGGATAGTCCGGGCTTTGGCGGCGAGCTTTTCCACAAACTCGTCATAGATTTTTTCCTGGACGATCTGGCGACTGCCACAAATGCAGGTTTGTCCGGCACCGATGAAGGCGCCAAAGGCCGCGTAGTTGACCGCCTGATCCACGTTGAAATCGTCAAAGACCAGTACCGGCGTTTTTCCACCCAGTTCCAGCGTTTGATGCGCAAAATTGTGACCTGCCAGGGCACCGGTGATGTGACCCGCTTCGGTGCCGCCAGTCAGGACCCATTTTGCCAGTCCGGGGTGTTCGGCCAGTGCGCGGCCCGTGCTGGGACCCAGGCCCGTCACCACATTGAACACGCCCGGTGGCAGGCCCGCCTCGACGAACAGTGCGGCGAGACGCAAGGTGGTGAGCGGCGTGTATTCGGAAGGTTTGACCACCGTGGTGCATCCGGAGGCGAGCGTGGGGGCCAGGCTCTTCATCATGATCATCAGCGGATGGTTGAAGGGGGTGGAGTTGCCTACCACACCGATCGGGGTGCGGATGGTGTAATTCAGATAGTTGCCGTCCACCGGGATGACGGCGTCGCGACGCGCAATGGCAAGCCCCGCGTTGTAGCGCAAAAAGTCAGGGAGTCGGGAGATTTGGGCGCGTGTTTCGTTGACGGAGCGGCCGTTGTTCAGGGTTTCCAGTTGGAAAAATTCTTCCAGGTGGGCCTCGAACACATCGGCCAGCTTGTTGATCAGTTTGGCGCGGGTGCGGTTGGACAACCCCGCCCAGGCATTGTCCTCAAACGCGGTCCGTGCACTCTTTACGGCGCGGTCCACGTCGGCGTCGCTGGCATGACTGATCTTGGCGAGAAGGGCGCCAGTGGCGGGGTTGACCACATCGAGCAGATCGCCCTGGGACGCGGGTACCTCGCCGCCATCAATAAACAGGCCATGTACGCGGGGGGTGTTGGTTGCCATGGTGGTTCCTCGGAAAGTTGAAATGGATTAGCTTGCGATCACGAGATGCGCGAGTGCATCGTTTACCCGTTGAGCAGCGGTGGCGATATGCTGCCCGGCCAGTCGCGCTGCAAGTCTTGCCTTGCGGGCCTGCAGCGCATCGATGATGAGGCAGTGTTCGGCTACCGGAGAGGCAGGGCTTTCCTGTTTGAGGCTGGCCAGGCTGACCCTAACCACGCGCTCCATCTGCTCGATCAGATCGTTGATCTCGTCGCGCATGCGCTTGTTGTGGGACAGTTGTGCCAGCATGCCATGGAAGGCGCGGTTATAGGCCACGAGCCCGCCCTCCCAATCGTCGGGATCAAATCGACGAAAAGTGTCCAGTGTTGCCAGTTGAGCATCGCTTGCGAGGCTCACGATGCGTTCCATGCAGGCGCGTTCCAGCACCGAGCGCAAATGAAACATATCCTGTACGTCTGACAGGGACACCGGTGTAACGCGATATCCCTGGCGCGGCGAGCTGATCACCAGGCCTTCGCGTTCCAGGTGCATGAGGGCATCGCGAACCGGTGATTTGCTGACCGCAAAGCGGGCGGCCAGTTCGGCTTCACGAATTTCAGCCCCGGGTGGAATGCGGCAACTCAGGATGTCGGTGCGCAACTGGGCATGGACTGCTTCGCGGAGCAGTTTTTTGGCAGGAGCTGGCGCGTTCGCAGTGAGGGGCATGGTGTCATGAAGTACGAATTTTTGACATTATATGATATATCACGATGTCATGCAATATAAGGATTATTATAAATTTATATTTATAAAACATGAATATACAGGTTTACTTTGCTGGATTTGTTTGACTTTTTAAAAAATTGTGATATATCATCACACCCTGATTCCAGATGGATAACCGTCGGACCTCACCTTGGGGAGCGCTCATGAAATCCAGTGTCAACGCAGGATCCAGGCTTGATCGGTTACCCATCTCATCTTTCCACCGGCGGGTCATGTTGCTCATTGGCATCGGCATGTTTTTCGACGGTTTTGACATCTATATCGCCGCCACCGTACTGGGTTCCACGTTGCACAGCGGGTTTTCAACCTTTCCCGAAAATGCGATGTTCATCTCGGCCACCTTCGTGGGCATGATGATAGGCTCCTTCATGACGGGGTTTCTGGGAGACCGGTTTGGGAGACGCTTTACTTACCAGTTCAACCTCCTGCTGTTCGGGGTGGCCTCACTCCTCGCCGCCTTTGCACCCAACATGACGCTGCTGATTGTGTTCCGTCTCTTCATGGGCATCGGCCTTGGGGCTGAAAACGTCGTGGGCTATTCCACCCTGACGGAGTTTGTTCCAGCGCGCGTGCGGGGCAAGTGGCAGGGAATCATGGCGGTGTTCGTGGTCAGCGGGTTGCCCGTTGCTGCACTGGCCGGAACGTTCCTTATTCCCCTGTTCGGCTGGCGGGTCATGTTCATCCTGGGTGGCGTTGGCGGGGGCGTGGTGTGGTACTTGCGCAAATCCTTGCCAGAGTCCCCGCGTTGGCTGGAATCGGTAGGTCGGGTTGATGAGGCAGAAGCACTGATGCGTCAAATCGAGGAAGAGGCTTCAGAAGGGCAGCCGTTGCCACCACCAGCGCCTCCTGTGGCCAGTGCGCCCTCGCGCGCACTCTCTTCCCTGTGGGCCCCTGCGTTGCTGCCGCGAATGATCGTGGGCAGCATTGCGCTCATCGTCATCAACACGCTGCTCTACGGCTTCATTACCTGGTTACCTACCTTCTTCGTCAAGCAGGGCTTGACCATTGCCACCTCGTTCCAGTATTCCATGCTGATGTCTGTGGGGGCGCCAATCGGTTCAGCCATCGGCGCGCTGACCTCCGATCGGTGGGGACGCAAGCCCACCATAGTGCTGTCCTCGCTGATGGCCATCATCTTCGGCTTCATCTATCCCTTCATCAATGATCCTGTACTGCTGCCCATGGTCGGATTTGCTCTGACCATACCCATTTATGTTCTGGTGGCGCTGTTGTTTGGCATTTACATTCCCGAACTGTTTCCCACTGAGGTTCGCCTGCGCGCTTCAGGGATTTGCAACACCTTCGGTCGCGGTGCCACCATCGGTACGCCTTTCCTGGTGGTCTGGTTGTTTACCCACTTTGGTATTCGCGGCGTGTTGACGCTGATGATCGGGTTGCTCATCACTTTGATAGTGGCCGTATTGCGCTATGGCGTCGAGACCGGCAGGCGCAGCCTGGAACAGCTGGCGCAAACCACCATCTGAAGGCCGTCTGGGCGTCGACAGGCGGGGCGTACTTGGGGGTGTGGTATCGTGACGGCGTTCATTACGGCACCACGACCCACCCCCATGGCCTTCAAAGCAACAATTTTCAAAGCTGATTTGCAGATTGCCGATATGGATCGGCATTACTACGCCAGTCACGTCCTGACCATCGCCCAGCACCCCTCTGAAACTGATGAACGCATGATGGTGCGCCTGATGGCCTTCGCGCATCGCGCCCACGAGCGCCTGGTCTTTGCCCGGGGATTGTCTGAGGCAGACGAACCCGATCTTTGGCAAAAGGATTTGACCGGCGACATCGAACAGTGGGTCGATGTGGGCCTGCCCGATGAAAGGCGCATCTTCAAGGCCAGTGGACGTGCGCGACACGTGACGATCTACGCCTACGGTGGGCGTGCTGCCGCATTATGGTGGAGTGCCACCAGCCCCAAACTTGCGCGTCTAAAGAATGTGACGGTATTTAACCTTTCTCCCACAGTAACTCAGGCGCTGGCCAGTCTGGTACAGCGCAACATGAAACTGGGCTGCACCATTGAGGATGGCACCTTGTGGCTCAATGGCGAATCCGAATCCGTTCAGGTGGCGATGGAGATGTTGCAGGCCGAAGCGGGGTAGCGCAGGGGTGGTATAGTTCCTCATCCCGCATTCCAAGGAGAAAGTGTTCATGAAATTCCTCGTCGTGCTGTTGGGCACCCTGGTGTTGTGGTCCTGCGAACAATCCAAAACGCAGTCCTATTACATGTCTCATCCAGACGAAATGGTGACGGATCTGGCCGAGTGTAATCGTTTGGGCAAGAACACCTATGATTGCAACGAAGCTGCAAAGGCCCAGTTCATGCTGAAGCAAAAATGACCCTTCCTTACGTCGAACCGGGACCCACGCGCGAGCAAGTCGATGCCCTCGATGGCCCCTGGGTCCTGGAGTTCGGTGCGTCCTGGTGTCCGCATTGTCAGGCAGCACAACCGTTGATGGAGGCAAGCCTCTCCCGGCACTCCCGCGTCCGCCTGATCCGGGTCGAGGATGGACGCGGTCGCCCCTTGGGACGCTCCTACCAGGTCAAACTCTGGCCCACGTTTATTTTTCTTGATCAGGGCAGGGAAATGACGCGGTTGGTGCGCCCCACGGAACCGGCGGCAATAGAGCTTGCCTTGACCCAGATCAATTTAGACAAGCTCTGAAGTTTCCAGGTGCTGGCACTGCCCTGTGATTCAGGTAGACTTCAGCCGAAGCTGGAAAATGCCACGGACGAAGTCCATGTCCCATCGAGATGGATGCCCATACGCAATCCTCATTTATAGACGCCATTGAAGACGCCAGGCAATATTTTTGCGTCCTGTTCGAAAAGTCAGTCGTCGGAATGGCGATTATTGGCCCGGACCAGCGAATCCTTGACGCCAACCCCGCGTTTTGCAACCTGCTGGGGTATTCCCGTGGCCATCTGTTGCAAACCACCTGGACCACGCTGACGCCGGCCGAAGACCAGGGCCATGACATCGCGCTGTTTGAACAACTGGTGTCGGGCAAGACGAATGAGGTGGTGGCCGACAAACGCTTTGTCCGTTTCGACCGCAGCCTGGCCCAGGTCCGCACCAGGGTGAACGCCATTTGCGATGGCGCCGGGGTGGTGACGAATCTGGTGGTGCAGGTAGACGATTTTTCCGATTCGGCGCGCAAGCAATCAGAATCCCTGATCCGCCTTCAGGCTGGCGCACTCAACAACAGTATCAACGGCATCGCCATTTCAGATGCCACGCAGCCGGATTTCCCCCTGGTCTACGTCAATCCTGCATTTGAAAAAATTACGGGCTACTCCTCTGCCGAATCCATTGGCCAAAACTGTCGTTTTCTGCAAGGGGAGGACCGTAACCAGCCCGACCTCAATGAGGTTCGCGAGGCGCTCCAACACGGGCGGGCGGTGAAGGCCACGCTGCGTAATTATCGCAAGGACGGCTCCATGTTCTGGAACCGGTTCCAGATTGCTCCTGTCCAGGACCAGGAGGGCCAGACCAGCCATTTTGTCGGCATCATCAATGACATCACTGAGCGCAAGGTCGCGGACGATTACCTCAAGCTGGTCTCACGGGTGTTTCTGCATGCAGACGAAAGCATTTTCATCACGGACCCGCAAGGTTCCATCATCGAGGTCAATCCGGCCTTTTCCCGCACCACGGGTTACAGCCGCGAAGAGGTCCTGGGCCGCAATCCACGCATTCTGCAATCGGGTCGCCATGACCAGGCTTTTTTTGCCGA
Organism: Pseudomonadota bacterium; assembly: GCA_021805725.1. Next base: position 8,478 of record JAJZEH010000104.1, read on the forward strand.
GCTTTGGAAGAATGTCCTGAACCATGGGCATTGGTCCGGAGAAATATGGAACCGGCGCAAGAATGGTGAAATCTATCCGGATAAGCTCACCATTTCCGTCGTCAGGAACGACGAAGGCGAAACCCTGAGCTATGTCTGCCTGTCATCAGACATTTCCGTGCTCAAGGCGCAGCAAAGCGAACTGGAACTGATGGCGTTGCATGACACGCTGACCGGCTTGCCCAATCGGGCCCTGCTCAATGACCGCCTGAACATGGCCCTGGCAGAGGTCCGGCGCGCGGGTGGCAAGATGGCGGTGTGCTTTATCGACCTGGACGGCTTCAAGCCGGTCAACGACACCTATGGGCACGAAACCGGTGATTTACTGTTGATCGAGGCCGCCCAACGCATGACGGCCATTCTTCGGGCAACGGATACGGTGGCGCGCCTGGGTGGCGACGAGTTCATTCTGATTCTGTCCGAGATCCAGAGCGAAAAAGAATTTCTGGGCATGCTCTCGCGCATCATGGCTGCCATTGCCCGACCCTACACCCTTGGTGAAATTACCGTAAGCATTTCAGCCAGCATCGGCGTGACCATGTATCCGGACGACAATGTGGATGCCGACACGTTGTTACGCCACGCTGATCAGGCCATGTACCTGGCCAAGGAAAAGGGGCGCAATCGATTCCACTTCTTCGATGTGGTGGATGACCGCAATGCGCATATCCGTTCCGAAGGGCGGGCGCGCGTCGAGGCAGCGCTGGAGCGTGAGGAATTTGTGTTGTACTACCAGCCCAAGGTGGATTTGCGCACGGGGCAGGTGGTGGGTCTTGAGGCGTTGATTCGATGGCAGCATCCCGAAGAGGGGTTGCTGGCGCCTGCAGATTTTCTGCCTCTCATCGAAAACAGCGATTTTGAAACGCGGCTCTCCGAATGGGTGATTGCCGAGGCCTTACGGCAAATGAAGCTCTGGCAGTGGGAAGGGCTGGACCTGGTGGTCAGTGTCAACCTGCCGGCGCGACATCTGCATTCGGATAGCTTCATTCCCTTCATTGTCAATGTCCTCACCGAGAACGCCGAAATCCCGCGCGACCGGCTTGAGCTGGAAGTGCTGGAAACAGTGGCGCTGTGGGATATTCCGCGCGTGACACAGACCATGGAAGAATGCCGCCGCCACGGTGTGATGTTCTCCATCGATGATTTCGGGACCGGTTATGCCTCGCTGGCCTATCTCAGGCGTCTGCCCGTCAACACCATCAAAATCGACCAGAGCTTCACACGGGACATGCTCAACGACCCCGACGACCTGTCCATCGTGGAAGGGGTGATCAGCCTTGCCGAGGCATTCCAGAAGCAGGTGATTGCCGAGGGTGTTGAATCGGAAGATCATGGAACCATCCTGCTCTATCTGGGTTGCCAGCATGCCCAGGGGTTTGGCATTGCAAGACCCATGGCGGCCGCATTGATTCCCGACTGGATCAAAAGCTATCAGCCCGCCCCTGCCTGGGTCCAGACCCACGCCAAGCGGCTGTCCCGCAAGGACATTGTGCTGGCATTTGCCGAAGTCTGGCACCGGCGCTGGGTGGGTGACCTCGTGGCTCTCGTCGAAAACCGCGTGCTGGGCACTCCTGAGCTGGAGCCCGTCGAATGTCGCTTTGGAGAGTGGTTGCATGGGCCCGGAAAGTCGAATTACGGCCATTTGGCGGAATTTGTCGAGATGGACCATTTACATCAAGCCGTACATATCCTGGGAAATGAAATGGTGAGACGTCACGATCTTGGCAAGATCCTGGAGGTGCGCGCCAAAGTGCCCGGGCTGATCGTGTTGCGCGACCGGCTGATCCAGGCTTTGCATCGTCTGATATCGGTCATTTGAACGTGTCTGACGATTTCACGGGACTGGATTCTCAGACCGTGGCCAAAAGGCAGGCTGAGGAAGGACTCAACGTCCTGCCTCAGGACCGCCGCCGCACCCTATTCGGCATTGTCCTCGAAGTATTGCATGAGCCCATGTTCCTGCTGCTGCTGGGTGCAGGATCGATTTATCTTGCCATGGGAAATCCCCACGACGCCCTGGTGCTTCTGGGGTTTGTGCTCATCATCATGGTCTTGACCATTGCCCAGGAGCGCCGGACCGAACGTACCCTCGAAGCTCTGCGCGAACTGTCCAGCCCGCGGGCGCTTGCCCTGCGCAATGGCGAGCCCGTGCGTATTGCAGGGTACGAGGTGGTGCGCGGGGATGTACTGGTGCTGGTGGAGGGAGACCGTATTCCTGCGGACGGCCAGGTGCTGCAAGCCCACGATCTGGCCATCGATGAGTCCATGCTGACCGGTGAATCCCTGCCTGTCGTCAAGGTGCCAGATCGCGATGCGGATGTTTTTGCCGGCACCTTGCTGGTGCGGGGCAGGGGCTTGATGCGGGTGAGTGCAATTGGGGCACAAACGCGCATGGGCCAGATCGGTCAATCGTTACAGGCGGTGACGCTCGAATCATCCCCCCTGCAACTGGAAATGGGACGCCTGACCCTGCGTCTTGCAGGGTTGGGCCTGGTGTTTTGCCTGATCCTGTCAGGACTTTATGTGTGGCTGCGCGGCGGATGGCTGGAAGGGCTGCTTGCGGGCATCACCCTGGCCATGGCCGTGTTGCCCCAGGAGTTTCCGGTCATCCTGATCGTTTTTCTGGCGTTGGGCGCGCGCCGCATCTCGCGTCATCAGGTGCTGACACGGCGACTCAATGCCATCGAGACGCTGGGCGAAACCACCGTGTTATGTGTGGACAAGACGGGGACGCTGACGCAAAACCGCATGGCGCTCACCGCCCTCTGTGTGGAAGGCCGGTTGCTCGAGGTCAACGGACTGGATCGGAATGCCTTGCCCGAGGCCTACCATGCGCTGCTGGAGTATGCCGTGCTGGCCAGTGAAATCGATCCCCACGACCCCATGGAGCGCGCCTTTCACCTGTTTGCCCGCAATACCCTGGCCCATACCGAGCACCTGCACCCCGATTGGGAACTGGTTCGCGAATACGAGTTGTCGCCCGAACTGCCGGCCATGTCACATCTGTGGCGCACCGAATCCGGAAAACATCCGGTCGTTGCTGCCAAAGGAGCCCCTGAAGCCATTGCGGACTTATGCCATCTGCCCGCAGCAGCGCGCCAGGAAATGGCATTGCAGGCTGAGCGCATGGCAGACCGCGGCCTGCGTGTTCTGGGCGTGGCTCGCGCCACGCACCGCGGAGGGGACTGGCCCGAGATTCAGCACGATTTCGAGTTTCAATGGGTTGGGCTGGTGGGGCTGTCTGATCCCTTGAGGCCCGAAGTTCCGGCTGCCGTGGCGCGCTGCCGTCGGGCTGGCATCCGCGTCATCATGATCACGGGCGACCATCCCAGGACGGCCATCGCCATCGCCGCACTCGCCGGTATCGATCATGGACAGGTCATCACTGGGGTTGACCTCGTGACCTGGTCTGAAACCGAAGTGACGCAGCGTGTGGCCCAAGCCAGTGTCTTCGCGCGTGTCACCCCGGCGCAGAAACTGTTGCTGGTGGAGACGCTCAAGGCCCAGGGGGAAATCGTTGCCATGACAGGGGATGGTGTCAATGATGCGCCCGCGCTCAAGGCAGCCCATATCGGCATCGCCATGGGAAAACGCGGTACCGATGTGGCGCGTGAAGCTGCAGCGCTGGTTTTGCTGGAAGATGATTTTGCGGCGATCGTCACAGCCATCGGGTTGGGGCGTCGCATTTACGCTAACCTGCGCCAGGCGCTGGTCTACACCATCGCCGTCCATGTCCCCACCATCGGGCTAAGCATGTTGCCCCTGCTCCTGGGATTGCCGCTGGTGCTTGCCCCCGTGCACATCGCCTTTCTCGAGCTGGTGATCGACCCTGCCTGTTCCATCGTATTCGAAGCCGAGCAGCGCGAATCGCAGTTCATGGAGGGGCCCCCACGCGCGCAGGGCGAGCCTCTGGTGTCGGCTCGCCAGCTTGTTGCCTGCGTGCTGCTGGGTATCGTGGCCACGGCCATGGCCAGCGCCCCATACTTGTGGGCCATGGCCCGGGGTATGGCGCCCGATGCTGCGCGGGCCATGGCCTTCATTGCGCTGATCGGGACGAACGGCGCCCTCATTCTGTCCTCCCGTTCCCCCAGGCCCGGGCTGCGTGCCTTGTTCAGTGGTTTTCCCAAGGCCGGAGTCTGGGTTCTGGCGGGCACCCTGGCTGGACTGCTGCTGGTGACGACAGTGCCCCAGCTAGCCGAGATATTCGCCTTCAAGACCTTGTCCTGGGCGTACTGGCTGGCGGCCTTTGCGGTGGGAGTGGGTGCCCTCATCCCGCTGGAGCTGTTGAAACGCCTGATCGCGCCACCCGTCACAAAAACTTAACCCAATCGTAACAGGAGGGTCATGGCGTCGTGGCCCAATGTGCACAACCATGAATGGGACACTGCACATTTGACTCCACCCAAACCGCCGCATCTCGCAGCCGCCGATCCGGCCGAAGCGCACTCGCAAGGTGCGCATTTCAGTTATCGCGCCATCTGGATTTCAGACATCCACCTCGGCACACCGGGTTGCAAAGCCGAATACCTGCTCGATTTTCTACGCTGCCATGAGGCACAAACGTTTTATCTGGTGGGCGACATTCTGGATGGATGGCAGTTGAAAAAGGGGTGGTACTGGCCTCAAACC